>NZ_JASCAM010000029.1:0-184216 GCF_029967835.1 Enterobacter sp. V87_3
CAGTTGACTTTTAATCAATTGGTCGCAGGTTCGAATCCTGCACGACCCACCACTTCGAAGACAAAGCAGTAAATCCCGCAAGGGGTCGTTAGCTCAGTTGGTAGAGCAGTTGACTTTTAATCAATTGGTCGCAGGTTCGAATCCTGCACGACCCACCAATGTAAAAAAGCGCCCTAAAGGCGCTTTTTTGCTTTCTGCAATTCCCGAAGAGTTATCCCTGTAGGTCGGGTAAGGCGAAGCCGCCACCCGACAAATGCTGCACGCATCTATTTCCGATGACTTTTCTTCGCACATTCGCTATCTTGTTTAGTATATAAAACACATTGCCGCTCATTTTGCTCTCTCCTGCAAAACAAGGGCAATATTGTTAAGCCAGTAAAACGAGAAGCCATAATGAGCGTGATGTTTGATCCAGAAGCCGCAATCTATCCCTTCCCGCCAAAGCCCGCTCCGCTGAGCCGGGACGAAAAACAGTTTTACCGCGAGAAGATCAAAGGTCTTCTTAAAGCGCGCGACGCGGTGATGGTGGCGCATTACTACACCGACCCGGAAATCCAGCAGCTGGCGGAAGAGACGGGCGGCTGTATCTCTGATTCCCTGGAAATGGCACGTTTTGGCGCGAAGCATCCTGCTTCTACGCTGCTGGTGGCTGGCGTGCGTTTTATGGGCGAAACGGCAAAAATCTTAAGCCCTGAAAAAACCATCCTGATGCCCACCCTGAATGCCGAATGCTCCCTCGACCTCGGCTGTCCTGTCGATGCGTTCACAGCCTTCTGCGACGCGCATCCGGACCGGACCGTGGTGGTGTACGCCAATACCTCCGCAGCGGTTAAAGCGCGTGCCGACTGGGTCGTGACCTCAAGCATTGCCGTTGAGCTGATTGAGCATCTCGACAGCCTCGGTGAGAAGATCATCTGGGCACCCGATCGCCATCTTGGACACTATGTTCAGAAACAAACCGGCGCGGATATCCTCTGCTGGCAGGGGGCCTGTATTGTTCATGACGAATTCAAAACACAGGCGCTGATGCGGATGAAGGGCCTCTATCCCGAAGCGGCTATTCTGGTGCATCCGGAGTCGCCACAATCCATTGTGGACCTCGCCGATGCCGTCGGTTCAACCAGCCAGCTGATTAACGCTGCGAAAACCCTGCCGCATAAGCAGCTTATAGTGGCGACCGATCGCGGCATCTTCTACAAAATGCAGCAGGCCGTGCCTGACAAGGAGCTGCTCGAAGCTCCAACCGCCGGGGAAGGAGCGACCTGCCGCAGCTGCGCCCATTGTCCATGGATGGCGATGAACGGCCTGAAGGCCATTGCCGAAGGGCTGGAAAACGGGGGAGCAGCGCATGAAATCCACGTCGACCCCGCGTTGCGTCAGGGCGCATTAATTCCGCTTAACCGCATGCTGGATTTTGCGGCTACACTACGAACTTAATTCATTACGTCTCGGGGAAAAGATGGATTTTTTTAGCACACAGAACATCCTGGTTCATATACCGATTGGTGCGGGTGGCTATGACCTGTCATGGATTGAAGCCGTTGGCACGCTGGCGGGTTTGCTTTGCATCTGGCTGGCAAGCCTTGAGAAGATTGTTAACTACGCTTTCGGGCTGATAAACGTCACGCTCTTTGCGATTATTTTCTTCCAGATCCAGCTTTATGCCAGCCTGCTTTTACAGCTGTTCTTTTTCGTGGCGAATATTTACGGCTGGTACGCCTGGTCGCGTCAGAACAGCCAACAGGAGGCGGAGCTGCAAATCCGTTGGCTACCCTTGCCAAAAGCGATTGCCTGGCTTGTGGCCTGCGTGGTGGCGATAGGTTTAATGACAGCATATATCAACCCGGTGTTCGCCTTCCTGACCCGAGTGGCGGTCTCGGTGATGTCTGGCCTCGGGTTGAACGTCACCATGCCAGCGCTTCAGCCGGATGCCTTCCCGTTCTGGGATTCGTGCATGATGGTCTTGTCGATTGCAGCCATGGTCCTGATGACCCGCAAATATGTTGAAAACTGGCTCCTGTGGGTCATTATCAACGTAATAAGCGTAGTGATCTTTGCGTTGCAGGGTGTCTACGCGATGTCGCTGGAGTATCTGCTCCTGACCTTCATCGCGCTGAACGGCAGCCGGATGTGGATCAAGAGCGCACGCGAGCGAGGCTCCCGCGCACTGTCGCATTAATGGTGATGATGGTGTGAATGGCCAGGCTGCGCCTCATTCAGGTCGCAGTCTGGTCCGTTACACGGCTGATACTCCATCTGGATGGTGGCGTGCGCGATGTCGTAATGATGCTCCAGAAAGTGCTGAATACGCCCTAGCAAAGCATCATGGTCATGAGGGGGGATCACCTGAACATGCAGCGTCATGATCGGTTTCTCGCCCACCAGCCAGACGTGAACATGGTGAACGTTACGTACTTCGGGTATTGAGCGGCTCAGGTTGCGCTTAAGCTCGCCGATGTCCAGCGATGTCGGCGCGCCTTCCAGCAGCTCGTTCACGCTCTCTTTCAACAGCTGCCAGGCGCTGCGCAGGACCAGGCACGATACCAGAACGGAAAGTATCGGGTCGATTGGCGTCCACCCTGTGCCCATGATAATCAGCGCCGCCACGATGGCGCCCACAGAGCCAAGCAAATCGCCCAGCACGTGCAGCGCCGCGGCGCGTACGTTAAGGTTCTTTTCGCTGCTGCCCCGATGCAAAATCCAGAATGCCAGAAGATTCGCCAGCAAACCGGCAATCGCGATGACCATCATGGTAGCGCCCGCGACGGGCTGCGGGTGTCTGAAGCGCTGGAACGCCTCCCAGACAATCAGGATAGTAATCACCACCAGCGCAATGGCATTCACAAACGCGGCAAGCGTGGTCAGCCTGAGCCAGCCAAACGTATGGCGCGCGTTGGCAGGGCGGCGAGCAAACTGAACGGCCAGCAGGGCAAAGAGCAGGGCGGCAGCATCGGTGAGCATATGCCCGGCATCGGCCAGCAGCGCCAGGGAACCGGAAACCAGCCCGCCAATAACTTCTATGACCATAAACGTCGCGGTGACGCCAAAAGCCAGCAACAGCCGTTTGGCGTTATCGTCACCGGCGGTATGGGAATGTGAGTGCGCCATGGGATCGTTCCTGATACGTTGGGATAAGTAAGTGTCGATTTTTTAATATTTTTCACAAAAAAGAAAGGAGAGCCGAAGCTCTCCTTTCATATTCACGTTTACCTAAGGATTACTGGGTTGTACCGTCGGTTTTAGTGTCGGCGTCGCTACCCACTTTGTCATTCGGGTTTGGACATTTGCCGTCTTTACACATTGAGTTTTTATGCACTTCATCTTTGGTCATGCCGTCGTGAGACATGGTGCCGTTTTGATGCTGCATGGTACCGTCGGTCGTGCCGGTGGTATTGGTATTCGTGTTGCCGGTGTTGATATTGCTGTTATCAACGTTGTTAGGGGCGATATTCTGCTTAGCGTCCGGGGCAACCTGACCTGCCGCGGCGGCTGCGTTTGCATCGCCATTGCTGTCAGATGAGCCCGTCTCGGCCGCAAGGGCGCTGGCGCTAGCCATTGAGAGAGTAGCTGTCAGGAAAAGTGTAGCCAGTTTCGTCATTTTCATGATGTTGCTCCTGTTTTTGGTCGTTATGCTGAATAACATTTCCAACTTGTGCATCACGTTGTGTGGCGAAAGATTCCACTAACCGAACTTATGGCGATATGGAATCGCGTTTAAGCAAACAAATTTAGTTGTTACAGTTAAAAAGTTTAGGTCAGATCTCATTTTTCGCTATTTTGTGGCGTTTTTTTGGCTCATTCCAGGAATTATCTGCCTGAAGTGTAAAAGCCCGTTTACACTTCCCGGTCGACGAGATAGATTGAAAGGATTGCATTCCTTACAAAAGATATGGCAGAGCTGGAAAAGAGATGAACTATCAGAACGACGATTTACGCATTAAAGAGATCAATGAGTTATTACCGCCTGTAGCACTCCTTGAAAAATTCCCCGCTACGGAGAATGCCGCCAACACGGTGTCTCATGCACGCAAAGCGATCCACAAGATCCTGAAAGGTAATGACGATCGTCTGTTAGTGGTGATTGGTCCGTGCTCTATTCACGATCCTGCGGCCGCCAAAGAGTATGCCGCACGCTTGAAAACTCTGCGTGAAGAGCTGAAGGACGAGCTGGAAATCGTCATGCGCGTCTACTTTGAAAAACCGCGCACCACCGTGGGCTGGAAAGGGCTGATTAACGATCCGCATATGGACAACAGCTTCCAGATTAACGACGGCCTTCGCATCGCCCGTAAGCTGCTGCTGGAGATTAACGACAGCGGTCTGCCCGCTGCCGGCGAATTCCTCGATATGATTACGCCACAATACCTGGCGGACCTGATGAGCTGGGGCGCAATTGGCGCGCGTACCACCGAATCTCAGGTTCACCGCGAGCTGGCCTCTGGCCTCTCTTGCCCGGTTGGGTTTAAAAACGGCACCGACGGCACCATCAAAGTGGCTATCGACGCCATCAACGCAGCGGGTGCGCCACACTGTTTCCTGTCAGTGACCAAATGGGGCCACTCCGCCATCGTGAACACCAGCGGTAACGGTGACTGCCATATCATTCTGCGCGGCGGTAAAGAGCCGAACTACAGTGCAAAACACGTGGCAGAGGTGAAAGCCGGTCTGGAAAAAGCCGGCCTGGCACCGCAGGTAATGATCGATTTCAGCCATGCCAACTCCAGCAAGCAGTTTAAAAAGCAGATGGACGTCGGGGCCGACGTTTGTCAGCAAATTGCCAACGGTGAACACGCGGTGATTGGGGTGATGATTGAGAGCCATCTGGTCGAAGGTAATCAGAACCTGGAAGGCAGCGAGCCGCTGGTTTACGGCAAGAGCATAACGGATGCCTGCATTGGCTGGGAAGACACCGACGCGCTTCTGCGCCAGCTGGCGAATGCGGTAAAAGCCCGCCGCGGCTGAGCCATTCAGGGCAAATAAAAAAGCGTGGATTGCTCCACGCTTTTTTTATGGCTTACGAAACTTACTTCGCTTTACCCTGGTTCGCTACGGCCGCCGCTTTTGCCGCGATCTCGTCAGCGTTGCCCAGATAGTAGTGTTTGACAGGTTTGAAGTTTTCATCGAATTCATACACCAGCGGTACGCCCGTTGGGATATTCAGTTCGAGGATCTCGTCTTCACCCATATCGTCCAGGTATTTCACCAGCGCACGCAGGGAGTTACCGTGAGCGGCGATGATCACGCGCTCGCCGCTTTTCAGGCGTGGCAGGATGGTTTCGTTCCAGTAAGGCACAACGCGATCGATGGTCAGCGCCAGGCTTTCAGTCTGCGGCAGTTCTGCATCGGTCAGTTTTGCGTAGCGTGGGTCATGGCCCGGGTAGCGC
Source organism: Enterobacter sp. V87_3 (assembly GCF_029967835.1). NCBI lineage: Bacteria > Pseudomonadati > Pseudomonadota > Gammaproteobacteria > Enterobacterales > Enterobacteriaceae > Enterobacter > Enterobacter sp. V87_3. The sequence continues at coordinate 5,385 of NZ_JASCAM010000029.1, forward strand.
TCGTCATCTTTGCTCAGCTCTGGTGGCGTGACCGCGAAACCGCGACGCCACTGCTTAACCTGCTCGTCACCGTATTTTTCAGCGGTTTCCGCTTTGTTCAGGCCCTGCAGCGCACCGTAGTGACGTTCGTTCAGTTTCCAGGATTTCTCAACCGGCAGCCAGGCCTGATCCAGTTCGTCCAGCACGTTCCACAGGGTATGGATGGCACGTTTCAGCACAGAGGTGTAAGCAAAATCAAAGCTGAAGCCTTCTTCCTTCAGCAGCTTACCTGCTGCTTTTGCTTCGCTTACGCCTTTCTCGGACAGATCAACGTCGTACCAACCGGTGAAGCGGTTTTCGTTGTTCCACTGGCTTTCGCCGTGGCGTACCAGGACCAGCTTAGTTATAGCCATCTCTTACTCCTCATAAGCTTTATTGAATGATAACAATTCTCATTATATTGCTGTGGCCGTGCCAGCAGCAACGCTTAACCCTAACCATAGCGAAAATAGTCTCCGAGTGTAAGATGCTTGTGAATCCTGGGTTATGATTTTGTCTGCGATCGGCGCTATTTTCAGCATTGTGGCGTAAAAAAACCCTCCGTCAGGAGGGTTGAGTATCAGTGCGGGATAAAATGATAAACCGTCACGCTGACGTACTCTTCACCCGGACGCAGCACGCAGTCTGGCTGCGGCCATTCCGGGTGGTTAGGGCTGTCGGGCAAGTATTCACTTTCCAGCGCCACGCCCTGCCAGTTACGGTATTCATCCCCCTCGCGCGCCGCAGTACCGTTGAGGTAATTGCCCGAATAAAACTGCAGGGCCGGGGCGGTGGTGTAGACCGTCATCTGCAGTTTCTCATCGGTTGACCACAGCTGAGCGGCAGGCTGGCGCGCATCGCCTTTCGCCTGGAGCAGGAAGGCGTGGTCGTAGCCATTCACCTTACGCTGGTCGTCATCGCTCAGGAAATCCTGGCCGATGGGCTTAGCCGTGCGGAAATCGAAGCTGTTGCCGCTTACGGCTTTCAGCCCCTGATACGGGATGCCCATCTCATCTACCGGCAGGTATTCATCGGCCAGTATCTGCAGCTTGTGCTGACGCACGTCGCTGGTGTTGCCGTCCAGGTTGAAGTAGGCATGGTTGGTGAGATTAACCGGACAAGGTTGATCCACCGTCGCGCGATACTCAATGGCAATGCGGTTATCGTCGGTCAGGGTAAAGCGTGCCGAGGCAGAGAGCGCGCCCGGGAAACCCTGGTCGCCATCGGGCGAATCCAGCGAAAACAGCACTTCCCCGTCGTTCTGCTGAACGATTTTCCAGCGGCGTTTATCGAAGCCTTCCGGCCCACCGTGCAGTTGATTGTCACCCTGGCTTGGCAGGAGGGCATACCCGACGCCGTCGAGTTCGAAGCGGCTCTGCGCAATACGGTTGGCATAACGGCCCACCGACGCGCCAAGATAGGCCGTCTGAGTAACATACTGTTCCGGTGATGCGCAGCCGAGCAGGGTTTCGCGCACGCTGCCATCCGGCATCGGCACGCGGGCGGAGAGCAGGGTAGCGCCCCAGTCCATCAGCGTCACCACCATCCCTGCTTCATTGCGCAGGGTTAACAGGCGATACGGCAGTCCATCCGGTGCGAGGTTTGGCGTCTCTTTTAGCACTGTCCGGCTCCTTGTGAGGCTTTACAGACATAGAATGTCTCTTTGATGCCCGTTTTGGCTTCGTACTGCTTCGCCACGGCGTCCTGGACCACAGGCACCAGGTCTTCAGGGATCAGCGCCACGATACAGCCACCAAAACCGCCACCGGTCATGCGCACGCCACCGTTATCGCCGATAGCCGCTTTAACAATCTCGACCAGGGTGTCGATCTGCGGAACGGTGATTTCGAAATCATCGCGCATGGAGGCGTGAGATTCAGCCATTAGCTCACCCATGCGTTTGAGGTCACCTTTTTCGAGCGCGGAGGCGGCTTCAACGGTACGCGCGTTTTCCGTCAGGACGTGACGCACGCGTTTTGCCACGGTCGGGTCCAGCTCGTGCGCCACCTTATTGAACTCGTCGAGTGTGACATCGCGCAGCGCGGGCTGCTGGAAGAAGCGGGCCCCGGTTTCGCACTGCTCGCGGCGGGTGTTGTACTCGCTGCCCACCAGGGTACGTTTGAAATTACTGTTAATAATCACCACCGCAGCGCCCTTCGGCAGTGGCACGGCTTTAGTGCCGAGAGAGCGGCAGTCAATCAGCAGGGCATGCTCTTTTTTGCCCAGCGCGGAGATAAGCTGATCCATAATGCCGCAGTTACAGCCCACGAACTGGTTTTCTGCTTCCTGGCCGTTAAGGGCAATTTGCGCCCCGTCCAGCGGCAGATGGTAAAGCTGCTGGAACACGGTACCGACCGCCACTTCCAGCGAGGCCGACGAGCTTAAGCCCGCCCCTTGCGGAACGTTGCCGCTGATGACTAAATCTGCGCCGCCAAAATTTTTGTTACGCTGCTGCAGATGCTTCACCACACCGCGCACATAGTTCGACCACTGTTGTGTGTCGTGGGTCACGACAGGGGCATCGAGAGAAAACTCGTCGATCTCATTGTCGTAGTCTGCCGCGATCACGCGCACGGTGCGGTCGTCGCGCGTGGCGCAGCTGATCACCGTCTGGTAGTCGATGGCACAGGGCAGAACAAAACCGTCGTTATAATCGGTATGCTCCCCGATAAGGTTCACGCGCCCGGGGGCCTGGATAACGTGGGTGGCAGGGTAGCCAAATTTTTCAGCAAACAGGGACTGTGTTTTATCTTTCAGACTCATTTATTCGACTCCTGATTCGCGGTAGTGGACATCGCTCACGGCACGCAGACGCTCTGCCGCTTGTTCTGCCGTCAGGTCGCGCTGGGTTTCCGCCAGCATTTCGTAGCCCACCATAAATTTACGCACCGTCGCGGAACGCAGCAGCGGCGGATAGAAATGGGCATGCAGCTGCCAGTGTGCATTCTCTTCACCGTTGAACGGCGCCCCGTGCCAGCCCATGGAGTACGGGAAGGAGCACTGGAAGAGATTGTCGTAACGGCTGGTCAGCTTCTTCAGCGCCAGAGCAAGGTCATCGCGCTGGGCATCGCTGAGATCGGTGATGCGCTGAACGTGCGCTTTTGGCAGCAGAAGCGTTTCAAACGGCCACGCCGCCCAGTAGGGCACTACCGCCAGCCAGTGTTCGGTTTCGACCACGGTACGGCTGCCGTCGGCCAGCTCGCGCTGGGTATAGTCCACCAGCATCGGCGAGCCGTTTTCGGCAAAATAGGCTTTTTGCAGGCGATCTTCGCGCTCGGCTTCATTCGGCAGGAAGCTGTTCGCCCAGACCTGGCCGTGCGGATGCGGGTTGGAGCAGCCCATGGCCGCGCCTTTATTTTCAAACACCTGCACCCACGGGTAGGTTTGGCCCAGCTCTGCCGTCTGCGCTTGCCAGGTGCTGACCACCTCTTTAAGCGCCTCCACGCTCAGCTCCGGCAGCGTTTTGCTGTGATCCGGCGAGAAACAGATCACGCGGCTGGTTCCGCGGGCGCTTTCGCAGCGCATCAGCGGATCGTGGCTTTCCGGCGCATCCGGCGTGTCGGTCATCAGCGCGGCAAAATCGTTGGTAAAGACGAAGGTGCCTTTATAGTCCGGGTTTTTGTCACCGGTCACGCGCGTATTGCCCGGACAGAGGAAACAGTCCGGGTCGTGCTGGGGCAGCGTCTGTTTTGCAGGCGTCTCTTGCGCCCCCTGCCAGGGGCGCTTGGCGCGATGCGGAGAGACCAAAATCCATTGCCCGCTGAGCGGGTTAAAACGACGATGCGGGTGATCGACGGGGTTGAATTGCGTCATGACAAATCCTTAGTCCGGATAGCCTTGCGGGTGGCGTGACTGCCAGTGCCAGGTATCTTGTGCCATTTCATCGAGCGTGCGGGTGACACGCCAGTTAAGCTCTTTATCGGCTTTGGTGGCATCTGCCCAGTAAGCGGGAAGGTCGCCGTCGCGGCGTGGGGCAAAGTGGTAATTCACCGGCTTCCCGCAGGCTTTGCTGAAGGCATTGACCACGTCGAGCACGCTGCTGCCGACCCCGGCACCGAGGTTATAAATATGCACGCCCGCTTTGCCAGCCAGCTGCTGCATGGCCGCCACGTGGCCGTCGGCCAGGTCCATCACGTGGATATAGTCGCGCACGCCGGTACCGTCTTCGGTTGGATAGTCGTTGCCAAAAATGGCCAGCGATTCGCGACGGCCAACGGCAACCTGGGCGATGTACGGCATCAGGTTATTGGGAATACCCTGCGGATCTTCGCCCATATCGCCTGATGGATGCGCGCCGACCGGGTTGAAATAGCGCAGCAGCGCAATGCTCCACTCCGGCTGTGCTTTCTGTAAATCAGTCAGGATCTGCTCGACCATCAGCTTGCTTTTGCCATACGGGCTTTGCGGCGTGCCGGTCGGGAAGCTTTCAACGTAAGGGATTTTGGGCTGATCGCCGTAGACGGTCGCGGATGAGCTGAAGATGAAGTTTTTAACGTTCGCCGCGCGCATCGCCGAGATTAACCGCAGCGTGCCGTTGACGTTATTGTCGTAATACTCCAGCGGTTTTGCCACCGATTCGCCAACCGCTTTCAGGCCAGCGAAGTGGATCACGGTTTCAATCGCGTGATCGTGAAGGATCTCGGTCATCAACGCTTCGTTGCGGATGTCGCCTTCCACGAAAGTGGGCTGTTTACCGCCAAGACGTTCAATCACAGGCAGCACTCTGCGCTTACTATTGCACAGGTTATCGAGGATGATGACATCATGACCGTTTTGCAGCAGCTGCACGCAGGTATGACTTCCTATGTAACCGCTACCACCTGTTACCAGAACTCGCATATTTCGCTCCATTGGGCTTATGGTATGAATTAACCATAGCATAACAGAGACGACAAAAGTGTGACATGGGATAAAATAGTGGAATCGCTTACACTGGTTTTCACGCACCTGTTCGGGGGGCCAGAGGGCATTATAGATCAAAGAGATAGATTTAGTGCTGCAGGTAGTCTGAAAAGAGGAGGGCACCGCCCTCCGGGGTCAGTCGATTTTGCTGAGAAGGTAACGGTAGCACTCGCCGTCTGGCACAAATTCCAGCCGATGGGTGATGCAGGCGGGGGCGTCTTCCGCATGGTGGGAGACAAACAGCAGCTGCGTCTCGCCTTCGCTAATCAGCACATCCACAAAGCGGCGGATCAGCTGACGGTTGAGCGGGTCCAGCCCCTGCAACGGCTCGTCGAGGATCAGCAGCGTCGGGTGTTTTACCAGCGCGCGAACGATCAGCGCCAGCCGTTGCTGGCCCCACGAGAGGCTGTGAAAAGGGGCATCCGCCACGCGGTTATCCATCCCCAGAATATCCAGCCACTGCTGCGCCAGCTTGTGCTGTTTATCCGACACCGCCTGATAAATGCCGATGGAGTCAAAAAAGCCCGAGAGGATCACGTTGCGCACCGTCGTGCTGACGCGATAATCCAGATGCAGGCTGCTGCTGACGTAGCCAATATGCTTTTTGATATCCCAGATGGTTTCGCCGCTGCCGCGACGGCGGCCAAACAGCGTAAGATCGTTACTGTAGCCCTGCGGATGATCGCCGGTAATCAGGCTTAACAGCGTGGATTTCCCCGCGCCGTTAGGGCCAACAACCTGCCAGTGCTCACCGGGGTTTACCGTCCAGCTCAGATGATTAAGGATAGGGCGATCGTCGTACGACACCACACCGTCGCGCAGTACAATGCGCGGCTGGTGGGGGTCCAAATCGTGGCGCGCGGAAAGGGTATCCGGTTCCGGAAGCGCAATACCGTCCAGTTTCTCGCTGTGGGCCAGCTGAGCAATCAGCGCCTGTTTGAGCAGGGCGGATTTCTCACCGGTTTCGGTCAGGTTACAGTCGGCCAGCACGCCTGCGTTTTGCACAAAATCCGGGATCTCATCGAAGCGGTTCAGCACCAGCACGAGCGTGTAACCCTGCTGATTGAGCCTCTCCAGCAGGGTCGCCAGCTGGGCGCGGGACTGCACGTCCAGCCCGTCAAACGGCTCGTCGAGGATCAGCAGGTCCGGCTCGCTCATCAGTGCCTGGCACAACAGCGTTTTGCGCGTCTCGCCGGTAGAAAGGTATTTAAAGCGGCGCCCGAGAAGGGCGGTGATGCCAAACTGCTCCGCCAGGTGCCTGCAGCGCGCGTCGTCTTTGACCGCATCCTGAATGATCTCCCCCGTGGTGCGGCCAGTATCTTCTTCTCCGGGGCTAAGCAGATCGGTGTTGTTGCGCTGCCACTCATCGCTGACCAGCTTTTGCAACTGTTCGAACGAGAGGCGCGTTAGGCGGGTAAAGGTACAGCGGCGTTCACCCTTGAGCTGTGTAAGCTCTCCGGCCAGCGCGCGGGCAAGAGCCGATTTTCCGCTGCCGTTTGTGCCGACAAACGCCCAGCTCTCACCGGCACGCAGCGTTAAATCAGGAAGCGACAGCGTTCGGGTATCGCTAAGACGAAACGTGCCTTGCGAAATATGCAATGATGACATGATTTATCCCATTTTTTGCAGCAATATATGTCAGGGATACCCACTGTCGGCACGATTGTCAATGCGCTTAGCATAATGTGGCGATAATCACCCGGTCCGCGTTGAAATATGCGGTGACTTCAGCACCTTCCTCCAGATCCGCCGCGTCGTGCAGTGGGACCGTGGCGCAAAGCATCTGCCCGTCGGGCAACGTCATCAGCACTTCGCACTGCTCCGCGCCGCGTTCAATATGGCTAATGGTGCCCTGCAGCTGGTTATCCGCCTCTTTAGCCTGCTCCGGCTGGCGGGTCATGCTCACCCAGGGGGCTTTGAGTAACACCAGCACCTCTTTGCCTTCTTCCAGCCCCAGGCGCTGGCCGCTTTGCGCGGTGATGGCGGCCTTAATGCGGGTGGTGCCGTCGGCAAGCAGGATCTCAATTTGTTGCTGAACCTGCGAATTATCACGCGCCGTGACCGTGCCGAACCACTGATTGCGGGCGCTGGTTTGCAGCGAAAAGCGCGAAATAGCTCCCAGCAGGCTATCCAGCGGAACGTTGTCGTCATCGCTCAGCACGTCAAACGCTTTCTGCTGGATTTGGGCCAGCAGATCGTAAAGCTGGATCAGGCGTTGCCCGTAGCGGGTAAGCACCGCGCCGCCACCGCCTTTTCCGCCCGTCGCCCGGTCAACCAGCGTTTGCTCGCTCAGGGTGTTCATCTCGTTGATGGCGTCCCAGGCGCTTTTGTAGCTGATGCCTGCGTTTTTCGCCCCCTGGCTAATTGAACCAGTCTGTTCTATTTGTTTAAGCAGGGCGATGCGTCGCGGATCGGCGAAAAGCTTCTGCTGAAGACGGAGAGTGAGGAGAATTTCGGCCTGCATAACAATGTCCTGGCAAAAAGGGTATTGTGACCCAAATGGCGCAGCGCGCAAAGCGCACCGCACAAAAGGGGATGTTTTTCTTATCGTTCAGGGTAGAATAAAGCGATTCACACAATCTGGAGAAAACCATGTTAGAGTTGTTGAAGAGTCTGGTATTCGCCGTGATCATGGTACCAGTAGTGATGGCTATCATCCTCGGTGCCATCTACGGCCTGGGTGAAGTGTTCAACGTCTTTTCGAACATCGGTCACAGAGACCAGCCTAAAAAGCAGCAATAATTCCCCTCAGAACGCCCGGCCAGCCCGGGCGTTTTGCTCTCAAGTTTTTCCCCTTTCCGCCGATAGTTATTTCTGCAGTAGCCGGGTTTACTCATTAATCGGTACGATTTAACGCTAGGATATCCCTGCGGTTATCGTTATATTTATATGTATATAACGAAATGCACAGGAGCTACAAATGGCAGGTACATGGGTACGCCTTTTCGCAGGGGCAACGCTGACGCTTTCTCTGGCCGGACACGCGCTGGCTGACGAGGGTAAAATCACGATTTTTGCGGCTGCATCGCTCACCAATGCTATGCAGGATATCGCGACCGCATATAAGAAAGAGAAAAACGTTGATGTGGTCTCCTCGTTTGCCTCGTCGTCCACCCTTGCCCGTCAGATTGAAGCGGGTGCGCCTGCGGATCTGTTTATCTCCGCCGACCAGAAGTGGATGGATTATGTGGTAGAGAAAAAATCCGTTGATACCGCCACCCGCGAAACGCTGCTGGGCAACAGCCTGGTGGTAGTGGCACCGAAAGACAGCGCGCAGGGCGACATTAACATCAGCAAAGAGACCCCGTGGATACGCCTGCTGAACGGTGGTCGACTGGCCGTTGGCGATCCGGCACATGTCCCGGCCGGGATTTATGCTAAAGAGGCGCTGCAGAAGCTGGGCGCGTGGGCGTCACTGTCGCCGAATCTGGCCCCGGCTGAAGATGTCCGCGGCGCGCTGGCGCTGGTTGAGCGCAACGAAGCGCCACTGGGCATCGTCTACGGCTCTGATGCCGTCGCCAGCAAAGGGGTAAAAGTTGTTGGCACCTTCCCGGAAGACTCGCACAAGAAAGTGGAATACCCTGTTGCGATTGTTGACGGGCACAAAAATGCGGCGGTAACGGCCTTTTATGATTACCTGAAGGGGCCGGAAGCGTCAGCCATCTTTAAACGTTACGGATTTACGACTCACGAATGATGTTGACCGATCCTGAATGGCAGGCCGTGCTGCTGAGCCTTAAAGTCTCCTCCCTGGCAGTTGTACTGAGTTTACCCTTCGGGATCTTCTTTGCCTGGCTACTGGTTCGCTGCCGGTTCCCAGGCAAAGCCCTGCTCGACAGCGTGCTTCATCTCCCGCTTGTTTTACCGCCCGTGGTCGTTGGCTATTTGCTACTGATCTCGATGGGGCGACGCGGTTTTATCGGCGAACGGCTGTACGACTGGTTCGGCCTGACGTTTGCCTTCAGCTGGCGCGGGGCCGTGCTGGCGGCAGCGGTGATGTCATTCCCGCTGATGGTCAGGGCCATTCGCCTGGCGCTGGAAGGCGTTGATATCAAACTGGAACAGGCTGCCCGCACCCTGGGCGCGGGGCGCTGGCGGGTCTTTTTCACCATCACGCTGCCGCTTACCCTGCCGGGCATTATTGTTGGCACCGTGCTGGCCTTCGCGCGATCGCTCGGCGAATTTGGTGCCACCATTACCTTTGTCTCGAATATTCCTGGCGAGACGCGGACCCTCCCGTCGGCGATGTACACCCTCATTCAAACTCCTGGCGGGGAAGGCGCGGCGGCGCGGCTGTGTATTATCGCCATTGTGCTGGCGCTGGCGTCGCTGCTGGTGTCTGAGTGGCTGGCGCGCCTTAGCCGTGAGCGGATGGGGAAATAATCATGCTGGAACTTCATTTTACCCAGACGCTGGGAAGCCACTGCCTCACGCTCAACGAAACGCTGCCCGCGAGCGGCATCACCGCCATTTTTGGCGTGTCGGGCGCCGGGAAAACCTCGCTCATCAATGCCATTAGCGGCCTGACGCGCCCGCAGTCCGGGCGCATCGTGCTGAATAACCGCGTCTTAAATGACGTGGAAAACAAGATTTACCTGGCACCCGAAAAGCGGCGGATCGGCTACGTGTTCCAGGACGCGCGGTTGTTCCCGCACTACAGCGTGCGCGGTAATCTGCGCTACGGCATGGCGAAAAGCATGTCCGGGCAGTTTGATAAGCTGGTGGCGCTGCTGGGGATTGAACCGCTTCTCGACCGGCTGCCGTCGGCGCTTTCAGGCGGGGAGAAACAGCGCGTGGCGATTGGCCGTGCATTGCTGACCGCGCCGGAGCTGCTGCTGCTCGACGAGCCGCTGGCTTCGCTGGACATTCCGCGCAAACGTGAACTGCTGCCGTATCTCCAGCGTCTGGCGCGCGAAATCAATATTCCGATGCTGTACGTCAGCCATTCGCTGGATGAGATCCTGCATCTGGCAGATAACGTGCTGGTGCTGGAAGACGGCAGCGTCAAGGCGTTTGGCAATCTGGAGGCGGTTTGGGGCAGCAGCGTGATGCACCCGTGGCTACCCAAAGAGCAGCAGAGCAGCATTCTCAAGGTCAACGTGCTTGAGCACCATCCGCACTATGCCATGACCGCGCTCGCGCTGGGTGACCAGCATCTGTGGGTCAACAGGATCGATAAACCGTTGCAGTCTGCGCTGCGTATTCGTATACAGGCCTCGGACGTCTCGTTAGTGCTGCAGCCGCCGCTACAAACCAGCATCCGCAATATTTTGCGTGCGAAGGTGGCAGAGTGTTTAGACGATAACGGGCAGGTCGAGGTGAAGCTCGAGGTGGGCAGCAAGACGCTCTGGGCGCGCATCAGTCCGTGGGCCAGGGATGAGCTCGGCATCAAACCCGGCCTGTGGCTCTACGCGCAAATCAAGAGCGTCTCGATCACCACCTGATTACAGCAGGTGGGTATAAATATATTGCGCGATGCTGTCGACGGTGTTGTCCCCAATCACCACGTTAGCACGCGCTTTTACCGCGTCATCGGCATTGCCCATTGCCACGCCCGTACCGGCAGCTTCCAGCATGCTGATGTCGTTGTAGTTGTCGCCAAACGCAATCACGTCCTGCATTGACCCGCCCTGAGATTCGACGTACTGCGTCAGGCGCTTGCCTTTGCTGTTGCCTTTACGCGCAATGTCCACCTGGTCATGCCAGGACCACTCGCACTCCAGCCCCAGGGTCTGCTCTACGCGGCTGGCGAAGGCGTTCAGTTTGCCGGTGTCTTCATCCGTCAGGGCAAATTTCCAGATTGCGTTAACCTCCTGAGCCGCCTGACGCAGAGAAGAGACCTGCGTAAAGACCGGGCGCTGCGCTTCCGGCAGCGACAAAGCCCACTTGCTGGTGCGGATCACGTGGCCGGTGGCGCGCTCGTACATCATGGACTCGTCCACGTACATCAGGCCGTGTACGTCGTGCTCATCCAGCAGGTCAATGAGTTGCAGCGCGCGATCGACAGGAAGCGGATCGGATTCCAGGACCTTTTTTGCCTGATAATCATACAAATAAGTGCCATTACAACAAATTGCAGGTGTATCTAAGCCCAGTGCCTGATAAAAAGGATGGATGGCAACGTGATGTCGACCCGTTACGATCAGGAGTTGATAACCCACTTCCTGCGCGCGCTTGAGCGCGTCGACAGAAGAGGGGAGCAGGGTTTTCTGAGGAGTAAGCAGTGTTCCGTCTAAATCCAGTGCAATCACACGCGAGGTCATTTGTTCTTCCGGGTTAATGTTGAATTTAAGGTCTCAGGGGATGGTACACCGAGAGCAGATCGCTGCAAAATTCCGGACTACAATTCAGCATTCGCCGTTAAAAATAATCACTTTCACGCGCAGTGAGGAAAGGAGTATTCATGAAACAAACCGTTTATACCGCCAGTCCTGAAAGTCAGCAGATCCACGTCTGGAGTTTGAATGCCGAAGGTTCGCTCACGTTGGTGCAGGTTGTTGATGTCCCGGGACAGGTCCAGCCGATGGTTGTCAGCCCGGATAAACGTTTTCTCTACGTTGGCGTGCGCCCGGAGTTTCGCGTGCTGGCGTACCGCATTTCGCCAGATGACGGCGCCCTGACCTATACCGCCGAAGCACCGCTGCCGGGAAGCCCTACACACATCTCAACCGATCGTAAAGGCAACTTTATCTTCAGCGGTTCGTATAACGCCGGCTGCGTAAGCGTGACGCGTCTTCAGGACGGCATTCCGGTTGAAACGGTGGACGTGGTGGAAGGGCTGGAAGGTTGCCACTCGGCCAATATCTCGCCGGACAACCGCACCCTGTGGGTGCCTGCGCTGAAGCAGGATCGCATCTGCCTGTTTACCCTGAGCGACGATGGTCACCTGGTGGCGCAAACCCCCGCCGAGGTCACCACCGTTGAGGGCGCGGGCCCGCGTCACATGGTCTTCCACCCGAACCAGCAGTATGCGTATGTGGTGAATGAGCTGAACAGTTCCGTGGACGTGTGGGAACTGAGCGATCCGAACGGTCAGATTGAGTGCGTACAGACGCTGGATATGATGCCGTCTGACTTCGCCGATACCCGCTGGGCGGCGGACATACACATCACTCCGGACGGACGCCATCTGTATACCTGCGACCGTACCTCGAGCCTGATCACCGTGTTCAGCGTCTCCGAAGACGGCAGCATCCTTTCTCTTGAAGGCTTCCAGCCAACGGAAACCCAGCCGCGCGGCTTTAATGTCGACCACAGTGGTCGGTTCCTGATTGCCGCAGGGCAGAAATCGCACCATATTGCGGTGTATGAAATCAAAGGCGTGCAGGGACTGCTGGAAGAAAAAGGGCGCTATGCCGTCGGCCAGGGGCCAATGTGGGTGGTCGTTAACGCGCACTGACGGTCATAAAACAAAAAACCTCGCAAATGCGAGGTTTTTTTATGTCTGGAATCAGACTTATTGCTTCGGCTCTGCAACCACTTTGCTACCCAATCCGCGGTTGTTGTATTCCCACATGCGGTTGAAGTTTGCGTCGTTCAGGTTGCGCTGCACGTTGCCTTTATCATCCACGGTACCGGTATTGCCGGAGAAGGGTCGTTTAGAGATGGCTGCATCGGCCCAGGGTTTCGCCACGTTGAAGCCTTCGCCGATCACGCTGTCGCGGATCACGACCTGGCCGTTGGTGGCCGCGTCGACATCCAGAGAGCGGCCCAGCTGTGCCACACCGTCACCGGAGGCGTTGAAACGGCTGTTTACCGCCAGGAAACCGTAGAACAGGTTGGACTGTGTCGCCGGCGCAAACACGTAGCCTTCCTGCTGGGTACGGGAATTCACCACGCGGAAGTCGGTGTTATCGAAGACCACCGCACCGCGACCGGACACCAGATCGACATCGCCTTCAACGTAGCTATTGGTCACCAGCGTGCGCGTCAGACGGTTATTCTGCAGGGTGTTCTGCACGCCGCTGTTGGTCACGAAGAAGGTGTTCTGACGGCCCAGAATATTCACGTTGTTGATCTGCACCTTGTCGCCATCGCTGCGCAGCGCCACGGCCTGATGGTTGCCCGCATCCACGCTGTCGCCCAGGGTGTTCTGAATGGTCAGGTTTTGCAGCTGCAGACCGTTGTTCTGTGACCAGACAACGGCGGAGCACATCACGCCCACGGTTGCGGTGCGTTTGCTCTGGCAGTTATCAAACATGTACCACGCAGGTTTGCCCGGCATGTATTTTCCGGCCGGGTTCACCAGATGACGCCAGGTGGTGGTGTCGATTTCAGAATCAATCGCCAGACCAATTTTCACATCAATGGCTTTTTCGCCCAGACCATACAGCGTCACGCTGCCCGGTGCGGCGGGTACGTAAACGGTACCTTCGTATTCACCCGGCATGATCGCGATGTACTGACGCGACGCGCTGTGTTTGGTGATCGCCGCATCGACTGCAGCCTGAATGGAGGTGTGCGTCACGCCCTGCGCACCTGCCGGGCCGACCACGAAATCGGGCTGCTTAGGCAGATTAATGGAAGACGGAGTCCAGGGGGCGGCATTCGGATCCATTGCCGTGAAGTAGCGCGCCTGGCTGAAGTTTTTCGCTTCATCCGCAGAGAGGATTGGGCGGGAGGCGGTTCCCGGCGCAACCTGCTCAGAAGGCTGTTGATCCGGTGGTGTTGAGCTGCATGCGGATAACGTCACGCCAAATGCGAGTGCCAGCGCCAGACGGGAAATCCTGGAAATGTTCAAGGTAAAGCTCCTGGGTATGCAAGTCTTAACGGGATAGACGAAATAGCCTGCTTTTTTATACTAAGTTGAGCGAAACGGGAAGATAAAAACGGTAAAAGTTGCATTTTTCCCCCGGGCGAGGCGGGTAAGTCGTCACAAATAGATAACATTTTCCCCGAAGTCGGTTGACAGTCGCCGCCAGATGAAAATAAATGTCTATACAACCCATGACAAGCGGAAGCCCCATGCAGCAGATTCATCCTGACGATGTGATTTGGCGTAATGCGCGCCTGGCAACAATGGATCCTGACCATCCCGCCCCCTATGGCCTTACCGACAACAGCGCGCTGGTGGTTCGCGGAGACACGCTCCTGGTGGTCATTCCTGATGAGGATGTTCCTGCCGACCACCCTGGCTGCATCGATCTTGAAGGGCGTCTCGTAACGCCCGGCCTGATCGACTGTCACACCCATCTGGTGTTTGGCGGCGACCGCGCGGCGGAGTGGGAGCAGCGCCTGAACGGCGTGGCATACCAGACGATTGCCGCCCAGGGCGGGGGAATAAACGCCACCGTCACGGCCACACGCGGCAGCTCGCAGGAGACCTTACTGCAGCTGGCCCAACAGCGCTTGCAGCGTTTGATGCGCGAAGGCGTGACAACTCTTGAAATCAAGTCAGGATATGGACTCAACGCCGCCGCCGAGGAGAAGATGCTGCGGGTGGCGCGCCAGCTTGCCCGTGACAATCCGATTGAGATCGGGTCGACGCTGCTGGCCGCCCACGCGGTACCGGCGGAGTTTCGCGGCGATCCGGACGCTTACCTGACGCTGGTCTGCGAGCACATCATGCCCGACCTGTGGCAAAAAGGGCTGTTCGAAGCGGTGGATGTATTCTGTGAGAACGTCGGGTTTACGCCCGCGCAGACCGAGCGCCTGTTTCAGGCGGCCACGGCGCTGGGCATTCCGGTGAAAGGGCATGTCGAGCAGCTCTCGAATCTCGGCGGCGCGGCGCTGGTCAGCCGCTATCACGGGCTCTCCGCCGATCATATTGAGTATCTGGATGAAGAGGGTGTGCAGGCGATGGCGCACAGCGGCACGGTGGCGGTGCTTCTGCCCTGTGCATTCTATTTTCTCCAGGAGCGCCAGCGCCCGCCGGTTGAACAGCTGCGACAGCAGGGCGTCCCGATGGCCGTCGCGACAGATTACAACCCCGGCACCAGCCCCTTTGCCAGCCTGCATCTGGCGATGAATATGGCCTGCGTTCAGTTTGGCCTGACCCCGGAAGAAGCCTGGGCCAGTGTCACCCGTCATGCGGCGCGGGCGCTTGGGCGCGGAGAAACCCACGGGCAGCTTAAAGCCGGTTATGTGGCCGACTTCATCATCTGGGACGCGCGGCATCCGGTGGAGATGGTGTACGAACCGGGGCGCAACCCGCTGTATCAACGCATATTTCGGGGGAAATCATCATGACGCTGTGGCAGCCCGCACAAGGGCAGCTCTGGCAGGGGCGCGACGACAGTGCCGAGGCCAGCAACGCAAAACGTATTTTCCAGACCATCGATCTGAGTGAGCCGTTTACGCCGCAGGCGTCAGGTATCGCGTTGATTGGCTTTGAATGCGATGAGGGTGTCAAACGCAACCACGGCAGGCCCGGGGCGGCGCAGGCTCCTGATGTGCTGCGCGCGGCGCTGGCCAATATGGCCAGCCATGCCGGGCATGAACGCCTTGCGGATGCGGGCAACGTTCAGGTTGCAGGCGAGGCGCTTGAAGCCGCTCAGCGGACGTTAAGCGATGTGGTAACCTTATGCCAGCAATCCGGCATGCGCACGCTGGTGTTCGGCGGTGGACACGAAACCGCGTGGGCGCACGGGCGCGGCGTGCTGGATGCGTTCCCGGACGAGCGCGTGGCGATCGTCAATCTGGACGCGCATCTTGACCTGCGCAACGCCGAGCGCGCCACCTCCGGCACGCCGTTTCGACAGCTTGCAGGCTACTGCGCCGCGCAGTCGCGGGAATTTCAGTACGCCTGTCTGGGGGTAAGCCGTGCGGCAAACACCCAGGCGCTGTGGGATGAGGCGGAACGGCTCAAGATCACGCTGGTGGAAGATCTCTGTTTTCAGCGCGATGCGTTATCCTCGCTGGAAAAGGTGCTGGCTCAGGCCGATCGGGTCTATCTCACGATTGATCTGGACGTGCTGTCTGCCGCCGAGATGCCCGCCGTCTCGGCGCCGGCGGCGTTAGGGGTCTCCGCGCGGGATCTGATGCCCGTCATCGAACGGATCTGCCGCAGCGGAAAACTGGCGGCGGCGGACCTGGTTGAATTTAACCCGCACTACGATCGCGACGGGCAGGGCGCGCGGCTTGCCGCCCGACTGGCCTGGCAAATTGCTCACTGGTGGGCATAACACTATAAGGAATCACCATGTTTTCACGCTCATCGCAGGAACCACCCAGCCCTCCTGCCCCGTTTTATGAAAAGGTGAAGCAGGCGATCAGCGAAAAAATCGCCACGGGGGTGTGGCAGCCGCACGACCGCATTCCGTCCGAGGCCGAGCTGGTGGCGCAGTTTGGCTTTAGCCGGATGACCATCAACCGGGCGCTACGCGAGCTTACCGACGAAGGGCTGCTGGTGCGTCTGCAGGGAGTCGGTACCTTTGTCGCCGAACCCAAAGGGCAGTCCGCCCTGTTTGAAATCCGCAGCATTGCGGACGAAATCGCTGCGCGTAACCACCAGCACCGCTGCGACGTGCTGGTACTGGAAGCGACGCAGGCCAGCGCGGAGCAGGCCGTGGAGCTGAACGTTAAGGAAGGTACGCGGATTTTTCACTCGGTAATGGTGCATTACGAAAATGACGTTCCGGTACAAATCGAGGACCGCTGCGTCAACGCCGAGCGCGTGCCGGAGTACCTGGAGCAGGATTACACCCAAACCACGCCGCATGCCTATCTGTCACGTGTGGCGCCCTTAACCGAGGGAGAACACATCGTCGAGGCCGTTCGCGCCACGCCGCAGGAGTGCGAGCTGCTGCGGATTAAAGAGCAGGATCCGTGCCTGCTTATCCGGCGTCGCACATGGTCCTCCTCGCAGATTGTGTCCCAGGCGAAGCTGCTGTTCCCGGGAAATCGCTACCGGCTGCAGGGCCACTTTATGTCATAAGCAAAAAGCGTGATAGCTAACGCAATATAACAAAATTGTATCTTTTTTGTTAAATCCAGCCTTGTGTGAACTTGTCTATACAAGTATATCTGAATACATCATCTGTCCTGTATGAGGAGCACACAATGTCGTCAGATAAATATCGCCAGCAGGATGTCCGCGCCCCGCGCGGCACCACGCTAACTGCCAAAAGCTGGCTCACCGAAGCCCCGCTGCGCATGTTGATGAATAACCTCGATCCCGAGGTGGCGGAAAATCCCCACGAGCTGGTGGTGTATGGTGGTATTGGCCGCGCCGCGCGTAACTGGGAATGCTATGACGCCATTGTGAATTCCCTGACCCATCTGGAAAGCGACGAAACCCTGCTGGTGCAGTCCGGCAAGCCGGTCGGCGTCTTTAAAACCCATAAAAACGCGCCGCGCGTGCTGATCGCCAACTCCAACCTGGTACCGCACTGGGCCACCTGGGAGCACTTTAACGAGCTGGACGCCAGAGGGCTGGCAATGTACGGCCAGATGACGGCGGGAAGCTGGATCTACATCGGCAGCCAGGGAATTGTGCAGGGCACCTACGAAACCTTCGTTGAAGCCGGTCGCCAGCACTATAACGGTTCCCTGAAGGGCCGCTGGGTTCTGACCGCCGGGCTGGGCGGCATGGGCGGCGCGCAGCCGCTGGCTGCAACCCTCGCTGGCGCATGCTCGCTCAATATTGAATGCCAGCAGAGCCGTATCGATTTCCGTCTGCGCACCCGCTACGTGGACGAGCAGGCGAACGATCTGGATGACGCGCTGGCGCGTATCCAAAAATATACCGCCGAGGGGAAAGCCGTTTCGATTGCCTTGTGTGGTAACGCGGCGGATATCCTTCCTGAACTGGTGGCGCGCGGTGTGCGTCCCGATCTGGTCACCGACCAGACCAGCGCGCACGATCCGCTGCACGGCTATCTGCCGAAAGGCTGGCGCTGGGAAGAGTATCAGCAGAAAGCCGAAACCGACCCGGAAGGCACGGCGCTGGCCGCCAAACGCTCGATGGCTGAACACGTCTCTGCCATGCTCGCGTTCAGTGAGCGCGGTATCCCGACCTTCGACTACGGCAACAACATCCGCCAGATGGCTAAAGAGATGGGCGTGGCAAACGCCTTTGACTTCCCGGGCTTTGTCCCTGCCTATATCCGCCCGCTGTTCTGTCGCGGCATCGGGCCGTTCCGCTGGGTGGCACTCTCCGGGGACCCGGAAGACATCTATAAAACCGATGCCAAAGTGAAAGCGATCGTGGCCGACGATGAGCATCTGCATCGCTGGCTGGACATGGCGCGCGAGCGTATCAACTTCCAGGGCCTGCCGGCGCGCATCTGCTGGGTGGGGCTGGAATGGCGGCAAAAACTCGGCCTGGCGTTCAATGAAATGGTGCGCAGTGGGGAAGTCTCCGCGCCGATTGTCATTGGTCGTGACCATCTGGATTCTGGCTCTGTTGCCAGCCCAAACCGGGAAACCGAAGCCATGCGCGACGGGTCTGATGCGGTCTCCGACTGGCCGCTGCTCAACGCCTTACTGAATACCGCCAGCGGCGCCACCTGGGTCTCTTTACACCACGGCGGCGGCGTGGGGATGGGCTTCTCCCAGCACTCGGGCATGGTCATCGTCTGTGACGGAACGGATGAAGCCGCCGCGCGTATCGCGCGCGTCCTGCACAACGACCCGGCAACCGGCGTGATGCGTCACGCGGATGCGGGTTACGAGATTGCGATTGACTGTGCCAGAGAGCAGGGGCTCAACCTGCCGATGGTCCCTGCCACACAAGGAAAGCATCAATGAACGCCTTAACACTCACTCCTGGCTCGCTGACGCTGAAGCAGCTGCGTCACGTCTGGCGTCAGCCGGTGACCCTTTCGCTTGATGAAAATGCCCACGCGGCAATTAACGACAGCGTGGCCTGCGTCGAGGCCATTGTGGCCGAAGGGCGCACCGCCTACGGTATCAATACCGGTTTTGGCCTGCTGGCCCAGACCCGTATCGCAACGCATGACCTTGAAAATTTACAGCGCTCGCTGGTGCTTTCCCATGCGGCAGGCGTCGGCCAGCCGCTGGACGATAATATTGTCCGCCTGATGATGGTGCTCAAAATCAACAGCCTGGCACGCGGGTTTTCCGGCATTCGTCTGAGCGTGATCCAGGCCCTGATGGCGCTGGTCAATGCCAATGTTTATCCGTGGATCCCGGCGAAAGGCTCGGTTGGTGCCTCCGGCGATCTCGCCCCGCTGGCGCATATGTCGCTGCTGCTGCTGGGCGAAGGGAAGGCACGCTGGCAGGGGGAGTGGCTTCCCGCCAAAGAGGCGCTGCAAAAAGCCGGATTAACGCCGATTACGCTGGCGGCCAAAGAGGGGCTGGCGCTGCTCAACGGCACGCAGGCCTCCACGGCCTTTGCGCTGCGCGGCCTGTTTGAAGCGGAAGACCTGTTCGCCTCTGCGGTGGTCTGCGGCGCGCTGACCACCGAAGCGGTGCTCGGCTCTCGTCGTCCGTTTGATGCGCGTATTCATGACGTGCGCGGACAGCGCGGGCAGATTGATGCGGCGGCGATGTACCGCCATCTGCTGACCGACTCCAGCGACATCGCGGAATCTCACCACAACTGCGACAAGGTGCAAGACCCGTACTCGCTGCGCTGCCAGCCGCAGGTGATGGGCGCCTGCCTGACGCAGCTGCGCCAGGCGGCAGAGGTGCTGCTGGTCGAAGCCAACGCCGTGTCGGATAACCCGCTGGTGTTTGCCGAAGAAAACGAGGTGATTTCCGGCGGCAACTTCCATGCCGAACCCGTGGCGATGGCGGCGGATAATATTGCGCTGGCGATTGCCGAAATCGGTGCCCTCTCCGAACGGCGTGTTGCGCTGATGATGGACAAACACATGTCCCAGCTGCCGCCGTTCCTGGTGCGTAACGGCGGGGTAAACTCGGGTTTTATGATCGCCCAGGTCACCGCCGCAGCGCTGGCAAGCGAGAATAAAGCGCTGTCGCATCCGCACAGCGTGGACAGCCTGCCAACATCAGCCAATCAGGAAGACCATGTTTCGATGGCCCCCGCCGCCGGACGACGCCTGTGGGAGATGGCGTCCAACACCCGCGGCGTGCTGGCGGTTGAGTGGCTGGCGGCATGTCAGGGGATCGATCTGCGCGAAGGGCTGAAATCCAGCCCGCTGCTGGAGCAGGCGCGGCACGAATTACGCGAGCATGTTACGCATTACGACGACGATCGCTTCTTTGCGCCGGACATTGATAAGGCGATGGCGCTGCTGGAAGAGGGCAGGCTGGTGGGGCTGGTGCCTTCGGTGTTGTGATTTTTTGCCCGGTGGCGCTGCGCTTACCGGGCTTACATCTGTGTCACGTAGGCCGGGAAAGGCGTAGCCGCCACCCGGCTTTTTTTACGAATACATCGCCGTGATCGACGCACTGCCCAGCGTATGGAAATGCACGTTAAAGCCCACCATCGCACCGCTCGCACCTTCATCCACCTCAATGCGATCCACGTCGAGGGCATGCACCGTAAAGATGTAGCGATGCGTCTCCCCTTTTGGCGGAGCCGCGCCGCCGTAACCCGCTTTGCCAAAGTCGGTACGCGTCTGAATAGCGCCCTCTGGCAGGGCGACCAGATCAGAGCCGGAACCTTGCGGCAGCACGCGGGTTTCTGCAGGCAGGTTAGCCACAATCCAGTGCCACCAGCCGGAGCCGGTTGGGGCGTCCGGGTCGTAGCAGGTGACGACAAAGCTTTTGGTTCCCGCAGGCACATCATCCCAGGCCAGATGCGGGGAGATATTATCCCCCTGATAGCCCATGCCGTTGAAAACGTGACGTTCCGGCAGTTTCTCGCCGTCGCGCAAATCTTTACTGATGATTTTCATACGGTTTACCCTCGTTAATCGCTCGTTCACGAAGTGTAACCCATAGGGTTAAATCGTGAAATGCGCGGGAATGTTAACAGCGGTAACGACCGCGGCAGTTAATTTACGTAGCTGATCCTGGGTAATGATATACGGCGGCATCAGGTAGATCAGCTTGCCGAACGGTCGTACCCAGACGCCGTGCTCAACGAAGAAGCGCTGTAGCGCCGCCATGTTCACCGGGTGCGTGGTTTCAATCACACCAATCGCCCCGATCACCCGCACGTCGGCGACGAACTCTGAATCCGAAGCGATGTGCAGTTCCTGTTTGAGCTGCGCCTCGATTGCCGCCACCTGCGTTTGCCACTCGCCGCTCTCCAGCATCGCGAGGCTTTCGCTTGCCACCGCACAGGCCAGCGGATTACCCATAAACGTGGGGCCGTGCATAAAGCATCCCGCTTCGCCATCGCTGATGGTGTCCGCGACGTGGCGAGTGGCAAGCGTGGCGGACAGCGTCATGGTCCCGCCGGTTAAGGCTTTGCCCAGGCACAGAATGTCCGGCGTGATCCCCGCGTGGTCACAGGCGAACAGTTTTCCGGTACGACCAAAGCCGGTGGCAATTTCATCCGCGATCAGCAGAATGCCCTCGCGATCGCACATCTTACGAATGCGCTTGAGCCACTCCGGGTGATAGATGCGCATTCCGCCCGCGCCCTGCACAATCGGCTCCAGAATAACCGCGGCGATCTCATGGCGGTGCGCTGCCATCAGACGCGCAAAACCCACCATGTCCGCCTCGTCCCACTCGCCGTCGAAACGGCTCTGCGGCGCGGGGGCAAACAGGTTTTCCGGCAGGTAGCCCTTCCACAGGCTGTGCATGGAGTTATCCGGATCGCAGACCGACATCGCCCCAAAGGTATCGCCGTGATAGCCGTTACGGAAGGTCAGGAAGCGCTGGCGCGGTTCGCCCTTCGCATGCCAGTACTGCAACGCCATCTTCATCGCCACCTCTACGGACACGGAGCCGGTATCGGCGAGGAAAACGCACTCCAGCGCGTCGGGGGTCATCGCCACCAGACGACGGCAGACATCCACCGCCGGCTGATGGGTAATGCCGCCAAACATGACGTGCGACATGCGGTCAATCTGCGTTTTCATCGCCGCGTTCAGGCGCGGATGGTTATATCCATGGATCGTCGCCCACCAGGAGGACATACCGTCGACCAGCACGTCGCCGCTGGCGAGATGCAGCTCGCATCCGTGGGCAGACGCAACCGGGTAAACGGGCAGGGGGCGGGTCGTGGAGGTGTAAGGGTGCCAGATATGCTGCTTGTCGAAGTCGAGATCGTCCTGGGTCATAATTGACTTGTAAACCATTTTGAAAAGAATTAGGTTTACAAGTATAAACCGAACCGACAATTAACAAAACCCTTTGGAGACGCTAAATGGCTCACCATCCACGCTGGACGATGTCGCAAGTCACTGAGTTATTCAACAAACCTTTCCTGGAGCTGATGTTCGAAGCGCAGCAGGTACACCGTCAACACTTCGACCCACGCCATGTGCAGGTCAGCACGCTGCTGTCGATCAAGACCGGCGCATGCCCGGAAGATTGCAAATATTGCCCGCAGAGCGCCCGCTACAAAACCGGTCTCGAAACCGAGCGCCTGATGGAGGTAGAGCAGGTGCTCGACTCGGCGCGTAAGGCCAAAAATGCAGGCTCCACCCGCTTCTGCATGGGCGCGGCATGGAAGAACCCGCACGACCGCGATATGCCCTATCTGGAGCAGATGGTGAAAGGGGTGAAGGAGATGGGGCTGGAAGCCTGTATGACGCTGGGCACGCTGAACGACGAGCAGGCACAGCGCCTGTCTGCGGCCGGGCTGGACTACTACAACCACAACCTCGACACCTCGCCGGAGTTTTACGGCAACATCATCACCACGCGCACCTATCAGGAGCGACTGGATACCCTGGACAAGGTGCGTGATGCGGGCATCAAAGTGTGCTCGGGCGGGATCGTGGGGCTGGGCGAGACGGTGAAAGATCGTGCCGGCCTGCTGCTCCAGCTTGCTAACCTGCCCACACCGCCGGAAAGCGTGCCGATCAACATGCTGGTGAAGGTGAAAGGGACGCCGCTGGCGGATAACGATGACGTGGACGCCTTTGATTTTATTCGCACCATCGCCGTTGCGCGCATCATGATGCCGACATCGTACGTGCGCCTCTCGGCGGGACGCGAGCAGATGAACGAGCAGACGCAGGCGATGTGCTTTATGGCCGGTGCCAACTCCATTTTCTACGGCTGCAAGCTGCTGACCACGCCAAACCCGGAAGAGGACAAAGACGTCCAGCTGTTCCGCAAGCTCGGCCTGAGATCGCATCAGACTGAGGTGCTGACGGGGGATAACGAACAGCAGCAGATGCTGGAGCGGCAGATTTTCAACGCCGACACGGAACAGTTTTACAACGCGGCCTCAGTATGACCTGGCAGGCACGTATCCAGTCCGCGCTCGACGAGCGTCGGGCGGCGGAGGCGTTGCGCGTGCGCTGCGTGGTGGAGAACGGCGCAGGCCGTTTTCTCACCCGCGATAACCAACGCTTTTGCAATTTTTCCAGCAATGATTATCTCGGCCTGAGCCAGCACCCACACGTTATCCGTGCGTGGCAACGCGGGGCGGAGCGATACGGTGTGGGCAGCGGCGGTTCGGGCCACGTCAGCGGCTACACCACGGCGCATCAGGCGCTGGAAGCGGAGCTGGCCGACTGGCTAGGCTACCCGCGTGCGCTGCTGTTTATCTCTGGCTTTGCCGCAAATCAGGCGGTGATTGCGGCAATGACGGGCAAAGAGGACCGGATTGTAGCCGACCGCCTAAGCCACGCCTCGCTGCTGGAGGCGGCGGGGTTAAGCCCGGCGCAGCTGCGACGCTTTACGCATAACGACGTCGGGCACCTCCACGCCCTGCTTCAGAAACCTTGCGCCGGCCAGCAACTGGTGGTCACGGAAGGGGTGTTTAGCATGGACGGTGACAGCGCACCGCTGCGCGCCCTGCATGACGCGGCCCGGAAGCATAACGTCTGGCTACTGGTCGACGATGCCCACGGCATCGCGGTAATGGGCGATGAGGGGCGCGGAAGCGCAGATCAACAGCGCGTCAGGCCGGAACTGCTGATCGTGACGTTTGGCAAAGGCTTCGGCGTGAGCGGGGCGGCGGTGCTGTGCAGCGATCCGGTGGCGGATTATCTCTTACAGTTTGCCCGGCACCTGATCTACAGCACCAGCATGCCGCCGGCACAGGCCGTGGCGTTATCGGCATCGCTGTCGGTGATCCGGCGCGCGGAAGGGGCGGAGCGCAGGCAGCGTCTGGCTGAACATATTGCGCGTTTTCGCCGGGGTTTAGGCTCGCTTCCCTACAGGATAGCCGAGTCTCAAAGCGCCATTCAGCCGGTGATCGTGGGGGAAAACAGCCGGGCGCTGAGCCTGGCGCAGACGCTGCGCAATCGCGGTATGTGGGTCACCGCCATTCGGCCTCCCACCGTTCCGCCGGGCACCGCGCGTTTGCGCTTAACCCTCACGGCTGCCCATGAGCCGCAGGATATCGACGCACTGCTGGAGGCGCTTGATGACGCCAGTCAATAAGCAGGCCATCGCCGCCGCGTTTGGCCGGGCGGCGCAAAGCTACTCGCAGCACGACGAACTGCAGCGCCAGAGCGCACAAGGGCTGCTGGCCGCGCTGGGAGGCGGTCAATTTGCGCAGGTCCTGGATGCGGGATGCGGGCCGGGCGCGAACAGCCGCTACTGGCGGCAGGCGGGAAGCACGGTGACAGCGCTCGATCTTTCGGAGCAGATGCTCAACGAGGCGCGCCAGCAGCAGTCGGCTGACCGCTATCTGGTTGCCGATATTGAAGCCATCGCGCTGCCTGACGGGCAATTCGACCTGGTCTGGAGCCACCTGGCGGTGCAGTGGTGTAGCAGCCTGCCGCACGCGCTGGGGGAGCTTTATCGCGTGGCGAAACCGGGCGGCAAGGTGGCGTTTACCACTCTACTCGACAGTTCTCTGCCGGAGCTTAATCAGGCCTGGAAAGCCGTGGACGATCGTCCGCACGCGAACCGCTTCCTGTCGCACGACGAGGTGCTGAGGGCGCTGGCAGGCTGGCGTTACCGAAGCAGGGTACACACGGTCACGCTGGACTTCCGCGATGCCCTCAGCGCCATGCGCTCACTCAAGGGCATTGGCGCAACGCACCTGCACGCCGGGCGCGAGCAAAAACCGCTCACGCGTGGTCAGTTGCAGCGTCTGGGGCTGGCGTGGCCGCAGCAGCGGGGTGCGTTCC
The DNA here is from genome assembly GCF_029967835.1 of Enterobacter sp. V87_3. Lineage (NCBI taxonomy): Bacteria > Pseudomonadati > Pseudomonadota > Gammaproteobacteria > Enterobacterales > Enterobacteriaceae > Enterobacter > Enterobacter sp. V87_3. The sequence continues at coordinate 30,386 of NZ_JASCAM010000029.1, forward strand.
CGCTCTCTTATCAACTTTTTCATGGGATTATCGAACGTGACTGAACGCTATTTTGTGACCGGTACGGATACGGAAGTGGGCAAAACGGTTGCCAGCGCGGCACTGCTGCAGGCTGCCCGTCGGCTGGGAAAAAAGACCGCGGGGTTTAAGCCCGTGGCCTCTGGCAGCGAGATGACGCCGGAAGGCCTGCGTAACACCGACGCGCTGGCGCTCCAGCGTAACAGCAGTATCGACCTGGCCTATGCGGCGGTGAATCCCTATACCTTCGCGGAGCCAACCTCACCGCACATCATCAGCGCGGACGAGGGGCGTCCGATTGCGTTTGACGTACTCTCGGCCGGGCTGCGTGCCCTGGAAGAACAGGCGGACTGGGTGCTGGTGGAAGGGGCGGGCGGCTGGTTTACGCCACTCTCAGAGCAGCAAACTTTTGCCGACTGGGTTGAGGCTGAGCGGTTGCCGGTAATTCTGGTGGTCGGCGTTAAGCTTGGCTGTATCAACCACGCGGTGTTGACCGCGCAGGCCGTGCAGCAGGCAGGCCTGCGTCTGGCTGGCTGGATCGCGAACGATGTGGTCGCACCGGGCAAACGTCATCCGGAGTATCTGGCGACGCTTAAGCGAATGCTGCCCGCGCCGTTTCTGGGGGAGATCCCGTGGCTTAGCGGCAACGCAGAAAATGCTGAAACCGGGAAATACCTTGACCTTAGCGCATTGCAGAAATGTGATTAAGATCTCGCCAGTCCATAAGGATAAACCTCGCGCTTGCGCGTCAAAAAAGGGTGATAAAATTTTTTTGCTGCCGCTTCGTGGGAAAAACCGGGACGTTGCCGAGCGGCGGTCTGTATGGGCTGCACGCAGTTATCCACTATTCCTGTGGATAACCTTGTGTATGAGAGTTAGAAAACACGCGATAAGCGAGAGAATACGCGGCTTAAGCCTGAATTGATGCGAAACGCGGCTTTCGGAAATATCCTCTGTTAATCAACTTGTTAGATAAAAGCAATTGCCGTCACTAAACTGTCATCCACTGCCATAAAACTTTCATTACGTAGCTTGACAAATGTTAAAAAAGGAAAATTTTTGGGGATAACCGCAAACGCTGGTGTTTTATCTCGTCCCTGTCGAAATTTCGACCGGGTTTACGCTCATCATCCGGTTGCTATGCTAAATATCCTGACATGCTACTGGTTTTTCATCCAGTGTTTTTTACTGGCAATCCTGGCAACAAGGAGTAAAATTACACGTCTGCCGCTAAATCCGTCATCAGGTCGTTGCCATGAGTAAACCGTTCAAATTGAATTCCGCTTTCCGTCCATCGGGGGATCAGCCTGAGGCGATTCGTCGCCTGGAAGAGGGGCTGGAAGATGGGCTTGCACACCAGACGCTGCTGGGGGTGACCGGCTCGGGTAAAACCTTTACCGTCGCCAACGTGATTGCCGACCTGCAGCGCCCAACCATGGTGCTGGCACCCAACAAAACCCTCGCGGCACAGCTTTACGGCGAGATGAAAGAGTTCTTCCCGGAAAACGCGGTGGAGTATTTCGTCTCTTACTACGATTACTACCAGCCGGAAGCCTACGTTCCCAGCTCTGACACCTTTATCGAAAAAGATGCCTCGGTGAACGAACACATCGAACAGATGCGTCTGTCGGCCACCAAAGCGCTGCTTGAGCGGCGTGATGTGGTGGTGGTCGCGTCGGTCTCGGCCATCTACGGCCTGGGCGACCCGGATCTGTACCTGAAGATGATGCTCCACCTCACGGTGGGGATGATTATCGACCAGCGTGCGATCCTGCGCCGCCTGGCAGAGCTGCAGTACACCCGCAACGATCAGGCTTTCCAGCGCGGCACGTTCCGCGTGCGCGGCGAGGTGATTGATATCTTCCCGGCGGAATCGGACGACATGGCCCTGCGCGTGGAGCTGTTCGACGAAGAGGTTGAGCGGCTCTCACTGTTCGACCCGCTGACGGGGCACATTGAATCAGTAATCCAGCGCTTTACCGTCTACCCTAAAACGCACTACGTCACGCCGCGCGAGCGTATCGTGCAGGCGATGGAAGATATCAAGGTCGAGCTGGCAGACCGCCGTAAGGTGCTGCTGGCGAACAATAAGCTGCTCGAAGAGCAGCGTTTAAGCCAGCGAACCCAGTTTGACCTGGAGATGATGAACGAGCTGGGCTACTGCTCCGGCATCGAAAACTACTCGCGCTACCTCTCCGGGCGCGGGCCGGGCGAAGCACCGCCGACGCTGTTTGACTACCTTCCTGCGGATGGCCTGCTGGTGATCGACGAATCCCACGTCACCATCCCGCAAATCGGCGGAATGTATCGCGGCGACCGCGCGCGTAAAGAGACGCTAGTGGAGTATGGCTTCCGCCTACCGTCGGCGCTGGATAACCGCCCGATGAAGTTTGAAGAGTTTGAAGCCCTCGCACCGCAAACCATCTACGTGTCGGCAACGCCGGGCAACTACGAGCTGGAAAAATCCGGCGAGGATGTGGTTGATCAGGTGGTGCGTCCGACGGGGCTGCTCGACCCGATCATCGAGGTGCGTCCTGTCGCCACCCAGGTGGACGATCTGCTCTCGGAGATCCGTATCCGCTCCGCTATTAACGAGCGCGTACTGGTCACCACGCTGACCAAACGTATGGCCGAAGACCTGACCGAATATCTGGAAGAACACGGCGAGAAGGTGCGGTATCTGCACTCGGACATCGATACCGTTGAGCGTATGGAGATCATCCGCGATCTGCGCCTTGGCGAGTTTGACGTGCTGGTGGGGATCAACCTTCTGCGAGAAGGCCTGGACATGCCGGAGGTGTCGCTGGTCGCGATCCTCGACGCCGACAAAGAGGGCTTCCTGCGTTCTGAACGTTCGCTTATTCAGACCATTGGCCGTGCCGCCCGTAACGTCAACGGTAAGGCCATTCTGTACGGCGATAAGATCACCCCGTCAATGGCGAAAGCGATTGGCGAAACGGAACGTCGCCGCGAGAAGCAGCAGCGCTACAACGAAGAGCACGGCATCACGCCTCAGGGGCTGAATAAGAAAGTGGTGGATATTCTGGCGCTGGGTCAGAACATTGCGAAGACCAAAACCAAAGGGCGCGGGAAAGCTCGTCCAGTGGTGGAAGAAGATACCGTCGCGCTGACGCCGAAAGCATTGCAGCAGAAGATCCACGAGCTGGAAGGGCAGATGATGCAGCACGCGCAGAATCTGGAGTTCGAGGAGGCCGCGCAAATCCGCGACCAGCTGCATCAGCTGAGGGATCTGTTCATCGCGGCATCATAAGCGGTTTTTGCCCGGTGACACTGCGCTTACCGGGCCTACTTTTTTCCCCTCTCCCTGTGGGTGAGGGCATCAGGCCGCAAAAACGTACCTAACCTAACGCCTGAATCGCCTTTTCCAGCGCGTCGCGCAGCAGGTGGCGGTCGTGGCGATATTTGATATCGCTCGCCTCCAGCGGCTCCTGCACCACCACGCGATCGCCAATGCCGGACACATCCACTTTTGGCCCCACCACCACGCCGTCGATGATTTTCTTGCCGACGTACTGCTCCATCAGATCCAGTTTGTCCCCCAGCGACAGGCTCGCTGCCGCCGGACTGAGTTCTCGGCCTAAGTTACCGATATACACCATCGGTGCGGGCGTTCTGCGCAGCGCCTGGGCCAGCTCCTTCACCAGTAACAGCGGCATCAGGCTGGTGTAAAAACTGCCGGGGCCAATCAGGATAAGATCCGCTTCGCCAATCGCCTCGACGGCTTCCCGCGTGGCTGGCACGCTGGGGTAGGTCATGAGCTCTTTTGGCGGCAGCAGAAGCTGGTCGATATTCACTTCGCCATACACTTCATGTCCTTCTGCATCGATCGCCATCAAATCGACCGGTTGCTCCGACATGGGGATCAGAAACGCATCCACTTTCAGCAGATTACGAATCAAATTGATCGCTTCGAGAGGGCGCACGCTCAGGTGATCCAGCGCCTTTAACATCAGGTTTCCGAGGTTATGCCCCGAAAGCTCACCATTTCCACCAAAACGGTACTCAAACATGGCGGACGCCACGCTGGGTTCTGTGATTAACTGATTCAGACAGTTGCGCATATCGCCCCAGGCAATCCCGCCTTCCGCACGGCGGATCCGTCCCGTCGAGCCTCCGTTATCCGTCGTTGTCACTATCCCTGTCAGCCGCGAGCCGAGTGAGGATAATGAGGACATGACCCTGCCCAGGCCGTGGCCTCCGCCCAGAGCGACCACCCGGTCAAGATCGGCAAAAGTGCGATTGCGCATTTATTTTCCTTATGAGGTTCTGACCGCGTAACAGTAACTCAACTACCCCGAAAAGACGATTGCTGACCCGATGCATAATGACGTAAATCAATGCGAAATTGCGGTTTTTAGGTATTCTGTCGTTAAAATGCACGATCGTGACGTTATGTAGAGAATTATATAGCGAAAAGCGAGAATGGCGAAGTGGTGATTTACGCGCTACTATCGCCTTAACCACGTTTTCAAATTTGAAAACATACACTCTAGCCTTAGCGCCTGTGTCGAACAGATATGGCGCTCTGGCCGTGGCGGATTGCCACCAGGGTACAGAAAGAAATGACTGTGCCTCCCGTATCTGGAAAGGTGTACATGGCTTCACAACTTACTGATGCTTTCGCGCGTAAGTTTTTCTACTTACGTCTGTCGATTACCGATGTGTGCAACTTCCGTTGCACCTACTGTCTGCCTGACGGCTACAAGCCGGGCAGCGTCACCAATAACGGTTTTCTCTCCGTCGAGGAAGTGCGTCGCGTTACGCGCGCGTTCTCAGAACTCGGTACTGAAAAAGTCCGTCTGACCGGCGGCGAGCCTTCTCTGCGTCGCGATTTCCCCGACATCATTGCCGCCGTGCGCGAAAATGAGCGCATCCGGCAAATTGCCGTGACCACCAACGGCTACCGTATGGCCCGTGACGTGGCGGCCTGGCGCGATGCGGGCCTGACGGCAATTAACGTCAGCGTGGACAGCCTCGACGCGCGCCAGTTTCACGCCATCACCGGACAGGACAAGTTCCGTCAGGTTATGGACGGCATTGACGCGGCGTTTGCAGCCGGTTTCGATAAAGTCAAAGTCAACACGGTTCTGATGCGTGATGTGAACCATCACCAGCTGGACACCTTCCTGGCGTGGATCAAACCGCGCCGCATTCAACTGCGTTTTATTGAGCTGATGGAAACCGGCGAGGGCAGCGAACTGTTCCGCCGCCATCATATTTCCGGCATGGTGCTGCGCGACGCGCTGCTGCGACGCGGCTGGATCCACCAGATCCGCCAGCGCAGCGATGGCCCGGCGCAGGTCTTTTGTCACCCCGATTACGAAGGGGAAATAGGGCTTATCATGCCGTATGAAAAAGACTTCTGCGCCAGCTGCAACCGCCTGCGCGTCTCGTCCATCGGCAAACTGCATTTGTGCCTGTTCGGCGACGGCGGTGTGGATCTGCGCGATCTGCTGGAGAACGATGCTCAGCAGGAGGCGCTTGAAGCGCGTATTTCCGAGGCGCTGACGCACAAAAAGCAGACCCACTTCCTGCATCAGGGCAACACCGGTATTACTCAGAACCTGTCCTACATTGGCGGGTAATCAGCTTTAAGAAGGAACCAGAAGATGAGTCAGGTAAGCGCAGAATTTATCCCGACACGCATTGCCATTCTTACCGTTTCCGAGCGCCGTGGCGAAGAGGACGACACCTCCGGCCACTGGCTGCGCGACGCGGCGCACGACGCCGGGCACCAGATCGTGGATAAAGCCATTGTGAAAGAGAACCGCTACGCCATTCGCGCGCAGGTGTCACAGTGGATTGCCAGCGATGAAGTGCAGGTGGTGCTGATTACCGGCGGCACCGGTTTTACCGCGGGCGACCAGGCCCCGGAAGCGTTGCTGCCGCTGTTTGACCGCGAAGTAGAAGGATTTGGTGAAGTGTTCCGCATGCTCTCGTTTGAAGAGATTGGCACCTCCACGCTGCAGTCCCGCGCCGTGGCGGGGATCGCCAATAAGACGCTGATTTTCGCCATGCCAGGCTCGACCAAAGCCTGCCGTACCGCGTGGGAGAACATCATCGCGCCACAGCTTGATGCCCGTACCCGTCCGTGTAATTTCCATCCTCATTTGAAGAAATAAGCTATGTCGCAACTGACCCACATTAACGCCGCTGGCGAAGCGCATATGGTCGACGTCTCTGCCAAAGCGGAAACGGTGCGCGAAGCGCGTGCCGAAGCCTTTGTCACCATGCTGCCAGACACCCTGGCAATGATCATTGACGGTAGCCACCACAAGGGCGACGTCTTCGCCACCGCCCGCATTGCCGGTATTCAGGCGGCAAAACGCACGTGGGAGTTAATCCCGCTCTGCCACCCGCTGATGCTCAGCAAGGTTGAAATCAATCTGCAGGCGCAGCCGGATCACAGCCGCGTGCGCATTGAGTCGCTTTGCCGCTTAACCGGTAAAACCGGCGTGGAGATGGAGGCGTTGACGGCGGCCTCCGTCGCGGCGTTGACCATCTACGACATGTGCAAGGCCGTGCAGAAAGATATGGTTATTGGCCCGGTTCGCCTGCTGGCGAAAAGCGGCGGCAAATCCGGTGATTTTAAGGTGGACAGCCATGATTAAGGTGCTCTTTTTTGCGCAGGTTCGTGAGCTGGTTGATACCGACAGCCTGACGCTTGATACCCCCTTTGAAAACGTGGCCGCGCTGCGCGCGCACCTTGCGGCACAGGGCGAACGCTGGGCGCTGGCGCTGGACGAAGGCAAGCTGCTGGCCGCCGTTAACCAGACGCTGGTTGAGTTTAGCCATCCGCTGACGGCGGGTGATGAAGTGGCGTTCTTCCCGCCGGTCACGGGGGGCTGATATGGACGACACCCGAATTCTGGTCAGCCCCGACCGCTTTAACGTCGGCACGGAATATGCCTGGCTGGCCGAGCGCGATGAAGATGGCGCGGTCGTCACCTTTACCGGCAAAGTGCGTAATCATAACCTCGGCGACAGCGTCAAGGCGTTAACCCTGGAGCACTATCCGGGCATGACTGAGAAATCCCTCGCGGAGATCGTCGTTGAAGCGCGGGGCCGCTGGCCGCTCGGGCGCGTCACGGTTATCCACCGCATCGGCGAAATGTGGCCGGGTGAAGAGATTGTGTTTGTTGGCGTGACCAGCGCACACCGCAGCAGCGCCTTTGCGGCGGGGGAGTTCATTATGGATTACCTCAAAACAAAAGCCCCGTTCTGGAAGCGCGAAGCGACGCCGGAAGGCGACCGCTGGGTAGAGTCGCGCGACAGCGACAAACAGGCCGCCAGCCGTTGGTAACAGGTTGACGCAGATGTGTTAGTCTTAACGTGTGTCTCTACTTAATCAGGAGTGAATCATGGACCGATTTCCGCGTTCCGATTCGATAGTACAGCAGACCCGTAGCGGCCTGCAGACGTATATGGCTCAGGTTTACGGCTGGATGACGGTCGGCCTGCTGTTGACCGCGTTTATCGCGTGGTATGCGGCAAACACGCCCGAGCTGATGATGTTTATCTTCTCCAGCAAAATCACCTTCTTTGGGTTGATTATCGCGCAGCTGGCATTGGTATTCGTGCTTTCAGGGCTGGTGCATAAGCTCAGCGCCGGCATGGCGACCACGCTCTTTATGCTCTATTCGGCGCTGACGGGGCTGACGCTCTCCAGCATCTTCATCGTTTATACCTACTCTTCCATCGCCAGCACCTTCGTGGTGGCCGGGGGGATGTTCGGTGCGATGAGTCTTTACGGCTACACCACCAAACGTGACCTGAGCGGTTTAGGCAGCATGCTGTTTATGGGGCTGATTGGGATTGTGCTGGCGTCGCTGGTCAACCTGTGGCTCAAGAGCGAGGCGCTGATGTGGGCCGTGACCTATATCGGCGTGGTGGTCTTTGTGGGGCTGACGGCGTACGACACGCAAAAGCTGAAAAACATTGGCAACCAGATTGACGTGCGCGACGGCACCACCCTGCGCAAATACTCCATTCTTGGCGCGCTGACGCTGTATCTGGACTTTATCAACCTGTTCCTGATGCTGCTGCGTATTATGGGTAATCGTCGATAAGTTTTTCACGGGTGACGGTGCGGTCTGATGCCCTCACCCTGACCCTCTCCCACGGGAGAGGGAACACACACTAAAAACGGCAACAAGGTTGCCGTTTTGCTTTTATTTTGCCATCGCCTTCTCGTTTTTCGCCCGCAGCTTCTTCGCACGACTTTCCAGAGCCAGATAGCACACCGTGGCCAGCGCCAGCGGCAGGAAGTAGTAGATCATGCGATACGCAAGCAGGGCGGCAATAATGGCTCCCTGCGAGACATGCTCTCCGGCAAGCAGCGCAATAAACACCGCCTCCAGCACGCCGATCCCGGCGGGAATGTGCACGATAACCCCTGCAATACTGCTCACCAGCAGCACGCCGAGCACGAAGAAGTAATTCACGTCTTCGCCAATCAGCAGCCAGATAATGGCCCCCATCGCCATCCAGTTCGCGCTGGAGACCGCCATTTGCAGAACCGCAAATTTCCACGACGGCAGCACCAGCTTTTGCTTTTTGATGGTGATATGGCGACGTTTGGCAAATGCGCAGGCCCAGAGATACACGGCAATGATCAGCAGCAGCACCACACCCAGAATACGCAGCGTGGCTTCGTCGATATACCAGTGCGCCGGGAGCTGCACCACGCCGACAGTGAATATCACCCCGCCGAGCAGAATATAGCCCAGCCAGTTGGTGGTAATACTCAGCGAGAAAATGCGGGTGATGGTGCCGCCCGGCAGCCCGAGGCGCGAGTAAAGGCGATACCGCATGCCAATCCCACCGACCCAGGTGCTGAGCGTCAGGTTAAAGGCGTAGCAGATAAACGACACCAGCATCACCTGGCGTTTGGCCAGCTTATGGCCGCAGTAGGCGCGTCCTAGCAGGTCATAGCAGCCGTACATCAGATAACTCACAATCACCAGCCCGACGGCGCTCAGCAGCACCATGCGGTTATAGTTGCGAATCACCTTCCAGACCTCTTCCCAGTCAACTTTCTGGGCATACACGACCAGCAGCACGGCGACGGCAATAAAGAACAGCCAGGTGAGGATCTTCTTCGCCAGACGCCAGCGGGGATGGGATTTTGACATCAGGTTTTCCCTCCATTTTCCGCTTCTACGCGGTCCTGGGTTTCCATTTCGGGCTGCACTGGTGGGTCCACCAGTTCAAGTTTTGGGGTATGCGCAGGCAGCCAGCCTACCATCGCCGGGAAGTGGCGCAGGAAGTGGAACACCACCACGCCGATGCCCAGGTTCCACCATGTGCGTTTGGGCACCATGGTTTCATCCACCCGCACACAGTCGTTGACGATAAGTCCGTGAAGGTTTTCGCGCAGGGTGTGGTTAAACTGACGGTCGTGGATGATCAGGTTGGCTTCCAGGTTAAGGGACAAACTCAGCGGATCGAGGTTGCTGGAGCCGACGGTCGCCCAGTGATCGTCCATGAGTGCCACCTTGCCGTGCAGCGGTCGGCGGCGATATTCGTATATCTGCACGCCGCCTTTCACCAGATAGTTATAGAGCAGGCGCGCGCCCACCTTCACAATCGGCATATCCGGCTCGCCCTGAACGATTAGCTTCACGCGTACCCCACGGCGTGCGGCGCTGCGCATAGCGTGCAGCAGGCGGTAGCCGGGGAAGAAGTAGGCGTTGGCGATAATCACCTCGCGCTTCGCGTTCGCCAGCATCTTCAGGTAGTGGCGTTCGATATCGTCCCGGTGCTCGCCGTTATCGCGCCAGACAAACAGCGCCTGGGCCTCGCCGGGATGGCGGTTCTCTTCCGGGCGATGACGGCGTCGCCACCAGCGGCGCGCTGCCTCTTTTCCGGGCAGGTTCTCCAGTTCAAACAGCAAAATATCCTGCACCACCGGGCCTTCGATCCGAATGGCATAGTCCTGCTTGGCCTCAGGACCGTAGTCCGACATGTGCTCGGCGGAGTAGTTAATGCCACCGACAAATGCCACGGTCTCATCGATCACCACAATTTTGCGATGCATACGGCGGAAAAGGTTGGTGCGCATGCCAAACAGGCGCGGGCCGGGATCGTAGTAACGGAATACCACCCCAGCGGAGGTCAGTTCGCTGACAAACTCTTTGCTGAGATCGGGCGAACCGTAGCCGTCGAGCAGCACTTCGATTTTGATACCGCGCTGGGCGGCGCGCAGCAACACGCTGTGCAGTTGCTTGCCAACGTCGTCTTCGAACCAGATAAAGGTTTCAAGGATCACCCTCTGCCGGGCGCGATCGATAGCCTCAAAGACGGCCGGATAATAGTTATCGCCATTTTCCAGCAGCGTAATACGGTTTCCTTCCTGCCATGTACATTTCATAGGTGTATCTCCGCGCTGAGCGGGGCATGGTCAGACAGATGTCGCCAGTTAAGAAGCGCCAGCGCGGTTGGGCTGCTGGCGTGAGCATTTTTTACGTAGATGCGGTCAAGGCGCAGCAGGGGAAAGCGCACCGGGAACGTGCGGGCTGGCCTGCCGTGGGCGCGGGTGAATATCTCCTCCAGCCCGGCTTCTGCCTTCAGCGGATGATTCGCCCGCTGCCGCCAGTCGTTGAAATCGCCCGCGACCACCACCGGCTCGCCTTCCGGCAGGGCGTTGGTCCACTCAGCGAGCATCTGCAGCTGCGCCTGGCGGTGCGCCTCCCGCAGGCCGAGATGCACACAGCCCACGTGGATGGGGAATGTCAGATCCGGCGGGGCGATACGGCAGTAAAGCAGCCCGCGTTTTTCACTTTCACCGACGGAGACGTCGCGGTTTTCGTAATGCTCAATGGGAAAACGCGACAGCACCGCATTGCCGTGATGCCCTTCCGGGTAAACCGCGTTGCGCCCGTAGGCGTAATCGCTCCACATGGTATCCGCCAGAAATTCGTAGTGGGGCGTATCGGGCCAATTTTCTACGTGCATCGGATGCACTTCGTGCGCGCCCATCACCTCCTGCAGGCAGACAATATCCGCGCTGACGGTGCGTACAGCGTCGCGCAGTTCCGGTAAAATGAAGCGGCGATTAAATGCTGTGAAGCCTTTATGAATATTAATCGTCAACACCTTAAGTGAGAAATGCTGTTTTTTATTGGTCATACACTCCTGCCAGCGTCACTATCCTGATGAAAATAAAGTGTAGTCGTCGTCACAAAAAGATGCGGCGTTACGGAATTTTCCGTAAAGTGCGGTAGTCTGAATTAGCAGAGAAAAATCCTTCAGGAGAGAAGCCATGAAGTGGCAACAACGCGTTCGTGTCGCAACGGGACTGAGTTGCTGGCAGATAATGTTGCATTTACTGGTCGTGGCCGTACTGGTGATGGGCTGGATGAGCGGTACGCTGGTGCGTGTTGGCTTAGGCCTGTGTGTGGTTTACGGCGTGACCGTGCTGTCGATGCTGTTTTTGCAGCGTCACCATGAAGCACGCTGGCGTGAAGTAGGTGATGTGCTCGAGGAGCTGACCACCACCTGGTATTTTGGCGCGGCGATGATCGTCCTGTGGCTGCTGTCGCGCGTGCTGCAAAACAACCTGCTGCTGGCCCTGGCGGGTCTGACAATCCTCGCAGGGCCTGCGGTGGTCTCGTTACTGACCAAAGAGAAAAAGCTACGCGATGTTTCGTCTAAACATCGCATAGGCCACTGAACCCGTCGTGGCCGCGATGACCAGTAGCGGCCATAAACTTCCCCAGACAATGTCCAGACTCGCATCCTTCAGGTAGATCTGCTTGGTGATATCCGTAAAGTGTCGAATCGGGTTTATCCACGTCAGATCCTGTAACCAGACCGGCATGTTCTCTACCGGTGAGACGTACCCCGAAAGCAATATCGCCGGCATCATAAAGACGAATACCCCGATAAACGCCTGCTGCTGCGTGGAGCAGAGCGCCGAGATTAGCAGGCCAAACCCGACCAGCGACAGCCCGTAAATCACCATGGTGAAGTAAAACAGCGCCAGCGAACCGGCGAAGGGGATCTGGTATGCCCAAATCCCGACACCCAGCACAATGGTGGCCTGGAAGGTGGCGACAATCAGCGCCGGAATCGCTTTGCCGACGAAGATTTGCCAGGTTGCCAGCGGTGAGACCAGCAGCTGATCGAGCGTGCCTTGCTCGCGCTCGCGCGCCACGGAGAGCGAAGTGACGATCATCACGCCGATGGTGGTGATCATGGCGATCAGCGACGGCACCACAAACCACTTGTAGTCGAGGTTTGGGTTATACCAGTTCCGCACCACCAGCTCGCTGTTGTTGGGTTTGGGTTTGCCCGCCATCAGCTCCTGCTGATAATCCTTCACCACCTGCTGCAGATAATTGGCCGCAATCTGGGCGCTGTTGGAGTTGCGCCCGTCGAGGATGAGCTGCATCGGCGCGGTCTGGAAGGTGTCGAGATTGCGCGAGAAATCGGCCGGGAAACGCACCAGCAGCAGCGCTTTCTGGGTATCGATGGTCGGCTGGATCTCCTGCGGGCTTTTTAGCAGCAGCACGTGCGTAAAAGCTTTCGCGCGGGCGAAACGCTGGGTCAGCTCAATGGAATGTTTGCCGCTGTCCTCGTTATAAATCGCGATGGTGGCGTTAGTCACTTCAAGCGTGGCGGCAAACGGGAACAGCAGTACCTGAATTAATACCGGCAGTACCAGTATCGCGCGCGTCTGCGGCTCGCGCAGCAGCGACTGCAGCTCTTTGCGGATCAATGTCCATAAACGGTGAAACATTGTGTCGTCCTCCTGTCGGGCGGCGCGTACGCGAACCCGACCTACTAAATCCGTTGGTTAATCTAATCGCCGTTTGGTCTTCATCCACGTCAGGCCGATGAACATCACGGCCGACCCCATCAAAAACAGGATGTTGATAATCAGCACCGCCGGAATATTCCCGGCAAGGAAGAGGCTCTGTAAGGTACTCACGAAGTAGCGCGCCGGAATGATATAGGTCACCACCCGGATGGCCGCAGGCATGCTGTCTATCTGGAAGATAAAACCGGACAGCATAATCGACGGCAGGAACGCGGCGTTCAGCGCCACCTGCGCGGCGTTAAACTGGTTGCGGGTGACGGTGGAAATCAGCAGTCCCATGCCGAGCGTGCTCAGCAAAAACAGGCTGGTGATCAGGAACAGCAGCACCAGCGAGCCGCGGTATGGCACGCCGAGGATAAACACTGACACCAGCATACAGAGCAGCATCGCCAGCATGCCGAGGAAATAGTAGGGGATCAGCTTGCAGAGCAGCAGCTCCACCCGCGTGACCTCGGTTGAGAGCAGCGCCTCCATGGTGCCGCGCTCCCACTCGCGGGCAATCACCAGCGAGGTGAGGATCGCGCCAATCACCGTCATGATGATGGTCACCGCACCGGGAATAATAAAGTGCTGGCTGATGGCGGCGGGGTTAAACCAGTAGCGCGTCTGCACGTCGATCAGGGGCTCGAACGTTTCGCCGCGATCCTCGGCGCGCTGCATTTGCCACAGCTGCCAGATCCCCTCCGCGTAGCCCTGCACGAAGTTGGCGGTGTTAGGCTCGCTGCCGTCGGTAATCACCTGGATGGGCGCCTCGGTTCCGGCGCGCGCCATGTTGGCGGCAAAATCCACCGGAATGACGATCAGCCCGCGTATTTTCCCTGCCTGCATCTTCTGGATCAGTTCCTGGCGGTTGTCGCTAATCGTCGCGTCAATGTAGGGCGAGCCGGTCAGGGCGTGGGTAAAATCCAGCGCCTCTTTGCTCTGCTGCTCCAGCAACACCCCGACCCGCAGCTTGCTGGAGTCGAGGTTAATTCCGTAGCCAAAGATAAACAGCAGCAGCAGGGGGATCACCACTGCAATGAGCCAGCTGCTGGGATCGCGCACAATTTGCCGCGTCTCTTTGACGCACAGCGCGCGCACCCTGCGCCACGAAATGGCATTACTGCGCATGAGCATTCTCCTTATCCCAGTCGTGGATGAGGGTGATAAACGCCTGCTCCATGGTCGGGTCCGGGACGTCATCATCGGCGGCCTGCGCTTTGAGATCGTCCGGCGTGCCGTGAGCGATGAGCTTGCCGCGATAGACCAGCCCGATACGGTCGCAATACTCCGCCTCGTCCATAAAGTGGGTGGTGACCATCACCGTCACGCCTTTTTCCACCATGCTGTTGATGTGCAGCCAGAACTCGCGGCGGGTGAGCGGGTCAACGCCCGACGTCGGTTCATCGAGAAACAGAATATCCGGCTCGTGCATCAGCGAGCAGGCCAGGGCGAGGCGTTGCTTAAAGCCGAGCGGCAGTTCGTCGGTGGCATGGGAGGCGATGCTGGTCAGGCCAAACGCGTCGCGCATGCGGCTGATTTTTTCGTTCTGCGCCCGTCCCCGCAGGCCATAGACGCCGGAGAAAAAGCGCAAGTTTTGCTCGACCGTCAGGTTGCCGTAGAGCGAAAACTTCTGTGCCATATAGCCGAGGTGCTGGCGCGCCTTGCCGGAGCTGACCTTGAGGTCCATATCCAGCACCAGCGCTTTGCCGGAGGTAGGCACCAGCAGGCCGCACATCATTTTAAAGGTTGTGGATTTTCCCGCGCCGTTTGGCCCCAGCAGGCCAAAAATCTCGCCACGCTTCACCGTGAAGTTAACGTTATCCGTCGCGGCAAAATCACCAAATTTTTTGGTGAGCGATTTCGCCTCGATCACCGTTTCACCCGCCGTGCCCTCGACCGTATGCAGAATAGCGGCCAGCGGGGATTCCGACGTTCCCGCACCGCCGAGCAGGTCGATAAACGCATCCTCGAAGCGCGGGGCGGTTTCGTTTATCTCAATCTCAGGCATGCCCTGGGCCTGGCGGATATCGTCGGCGGTCGCCTCTTTTTTGAGGATCACGCGTACCGAACGGCCCTGAATCATGCCGTCGCTGACCTGCGGCAGTTTCAGGACCCGCTGCAGCAGCTGGCGGTTGGTCTCCTGCGGGCTGTGCAGCAGAAAGCTGCGCCCGGCCATGCTCTGCGTCAGCGCGGTGGGCTCGCCCTGATAGAGCAACTCTCCCTCGTTCATCAGCAGCACGTCGCGGCACTGCTCGGCTTCGTCGAGGTAGGAGGTGCTCCACAGAATTAACATGCCGTCGCCCGCCAGCTCATGCACCATCTGCCAGAGCTCACGGCGTGAGATCGGGTCGACGCCGACGCCGGGCTCATCAAGCAGCAGCACCTTCGGCTCACCTACAAGCGTACAGGCCAGCCCCAGCTTCTGCTTCATCCCGCCGGAGAGTTTCCCCGCCAGACGGTCGGTAAACGGCCCAAGCGAGGTGAACTCCAGCAGACGGGCGAAGGTTTTCTGCCGGGTATCACCGGTCACGCTGCGCAGGTCGGCGTACAGATTAAGGTTCTCCATTACCGTCAGATCTTCATACAGACCGAACTTTTGCGGCATATAGCCCAGCATGGCGTGGAGCGCACCGTCGTCGTTAATCGGATCGAGGCCGAGCACACTGGCCGAGCCTTCATCCGGCTTCAGCAGGCCCGCGAGCATGCGCATCAGCGTGGTTTTACCCGCGCCGTCCGGGCCAACCAGCCCGGTGACGTAGCCTTTTTGCAGCGTGCAGTTCAGCGGCGCGACGGCGGGTTTATCCATCCCGGCGAAGCGCTTGACCAGATTATTGAGCTGGATAACCGCGTCATTCATGTCGTTCCCCGTCGGTGAGTTTTACGGTCACGGGCATGCCCTGGCGCAGCGCATCGTCTGCATCGGTCACGATGATGCGCAGGCGGTAGACCAGATCGGTGCGCAGGTCCGGCGTTTCAACGGTTTTCGGGGTGAACTCGGCGGTGGGGGAGACAAAGCCGACCTTCCCGTGGTACGGCTTGTCCGGGCGTCCATCGGTGTACAGCAGCAACTCGCGGCCCGGCTGCATCTGGCCGAGATTCGGCTCATCAATATAGGCGCGTACCCACACCGGGCGGGTCAGGGAGAGCGTTAAGACGGTGCTGCCCGCGCTCAGGATGCTGCCCGGCTCCACGGCGCGGGTCATCAGCGTGCCGTCGGACGGGGCAACCAGGGTGGTGTCGCGCAGATCCAGTTCCGCCTGTGCCAGCTGCGCCTGCGCCTGCTCGAGGCTGGCTTTTGCCTGGGCGATATCCTGCGGGCGGTTACCTGTGCGGTACTGGCTCAATTTATCCTGCGCCGATTTCAGCGTCGCCTGAGCCTGATCGCGGGACGAACGCGCGTTTTCCAGGTCGTTGGCAGAAATCGTGCGGCTTTTCCACAGCCCCTGCTGGCGGTTATAGAAGTTCTTCGCGTAGTCATACGCCGCCTGCGCCTGTCTGACGGCGGCGGTGGCCTGGGCGATCTCTTCATCACGATAGCCAGCCTGCATCAAATCATACTGCGCCTGCGCGACGGAGACGCCCGCCTTTGCCTGCATCAGGGCGTTCTCGAAGGGCGCTTTATCCAGCATCCCCAGCGTCTGGCCGGTTTTGATAGCGTCACCTTCATCCACGTTGAGTGAGGCAAGTCGCCCCCCGACGCGGAAGCTCATATTCACGGTGCGAATATCTACGTTGCCGTAGAGCGTCAGGCCGCGATCCTGCTGGCTTTGATACCACAGCCAGCCGCCGATGCCCGCAGCAAGCAGAACAACGACCACCAGAATGATGGCGACAGGTTTTTTCATGACTTCAGGCTCCTTTGCGTTAAACCCTGCAGAATCAGGTCAACATGACAGGTAATGACCTGGCTTATCTGTGCGGCTTTATCCTCATCGAATTGTGTCCAGCCGGTACGTAGCAAAATGGTTTCTCGCCCCAGACGAAACGCGAGCACTTCGCCCAGCAGGGCGTGGGTATGCAAAATGGTGTTGGTGTCGTGCGCATCCTGGCCGGTATAAGCGGCGATCAGGCGGGTTAAATGGCCGTGCATCGGGTCAATCACCTGGCTGTGCACCAGCTGGTAGGCGGCAGTGGGGGAGAGCTGCTCGCGGGAGATAAATTTGCTCAGGCTCAGGGTGTCGTCGTGCGTCAGCAGGCGGATCATATTGTGGCAGGCATTGAGGATCAGCTGGCGGATAGCGGCCCGGTCGGGTGAGGGCTGGCTGAGCAGCGCACTTGCCTCCTCAACGTGTGGGCGGAAATTCTCGCCGATGAAATCGGCGATCCACTGCGCACAGGTGAGGTAAAGATCCTCTTTTGAGCCAAAATAGTAGGTAATGGCCGCGATGTTTTGTCCGGCCTGCGCGGCGATATCCCGCGTGGTGGCGTGGAGTCCATACTCGCCAAACTGCGCCAGCGCGGCGGCTATGAGCTGGCTTCTGGCCTGTTCACCTTTGGTGGTAGTCGGAGTCGTATTCATGGCGGTTTTAAAAATTAATCAATCGATTGATTAATATTATGCCCGGTTCCGGGGTTTGTCCAGCTGACTTCCCCAAAGAAAAGGGCTGTCGAGGCGCGGCTAAGGGATATTTTATGCGCCACGTCACAAAAGCTGCTACACTGCGCAACTTAACGACATTGTGGTTTTTGTCCTCCCTATTCGTAATATCTCCCTGAAAACTACACCAGTGACGGTCGGGGCGGTTCGGAGTTTTTATGTCTTTTGATTCCCTTGGCCTGAACCCGGAAATTCTGCGCGCAATCGCAGAGCAGGGCTACGTCGAGCCAACCCCTATTCAGCAGAAGGCGATTCCTGCCGTGTTGCAGGGCCGTGACCTGATGGCCAGCGCCCAGACCGGTACCGGAAAAACCGCGGGCTTTACCCTGCCGCTGTTAGAACTGCTGGTAAAAAACCAGCCGCACGCTAAAGGCCGTCGCCCGGTCCGTGCGCTGATCCTGACCCCAACCCGCGAGCTGGCCGCGCAAATTGGCGAGAACGTGCGTGATTACAGCCGCTATCTCAACATTCGCTCGCTGGTGGTTTTCGGCGGGGTGAGCATCAACCCGCAGATGATGAAGCTGCGCGGCGGCGTGGACGTGCTGGTGGCAACGCCGGGCCGTCTGCTGGATCTCGAACACCAGAACGCGGTGAAGCTCGATCAGATTGAAATTCTGGTGCTGGATGAAGCTGACCGCATGCTGGATATGGGCTTTATCCACGACATTCGCCGCGTGCTGGCTAAACTGCCTGCGCGTCGTCAGAACCTGCTCTTCTCCGCGACCTTCTCAGACGAGATCAAGGCGCTGGCTGAAAAGCTGCTGCATAACCCGCTGGAAGTGGAAGTGGCGCGCCGCAACACCGCCTCCGAGCAGGTGACGCAGCATGTTCACTTCGTGGATAAAAAACGCAAGCGCGAGCTGCTCTCCCAGATGATCGGGCAGGGCAACTGGCAGCAGGTGCTGGTCTTTACCCGCACCAAACACGGCGCCAACCACCTGGCGGAACAGCTGAATAAAGACGGCATCCGCAGCGCGGCAATCCACGGCAACAAGAGCCAGGGCGCGCGTACCCGTGCGCTGGCGGACTTTAAGTCTGGCGACATTCGCGTGCTGGTGGCAACGGACATCGCCGCCCGCGGTCTCGACATTGAAGAGCTGCCGCACGTGGTGAACTACGAGCTGCCAAACGTGCCGGAAGATTATGTTCACCGTATCGGCCGTACCGGTCGCGCGGCGGCCACTGGCGAAGCCCTCTCTCTGGTTTGCGTCGATGAACACAAACTGCTGCGCGATATTGAGCGTCTGCTGAAGAAAGAGATCCCGCGCATCACCACCGAAGGCTACGATGTCGATCCGTCTATTCAGGCGGAGCCGATTCAGAATGGTCGTCAGCAGCGTGGCGGCGGCGGGGGTCGTGGACAGCAGCAGCCGCGCCGTTCGGAAGGCGGCGCGCCGAAAGCATCCGGTAAACCGCCGCGCCGAAACGGCGAAGCGAAATCCGGCGGCGAGAACCCGTGGCGCAGCGGTGAAGCCCGGCCAGCAGGGGAAGGGCAGCGTCGACGCCGCCCGCGTAAACCTGCCAGCGTGTAGTTTTCTGGGATGATTGTCTGTTGGTTATAATTGAAGGTTACGTTCACCTTAATATCCACAGAATATAATACGTTCATTACCCGTGAACGTGACAAGGGGGCCACCGCGGCCCCCTTGTCAATCCCCGCGGCCCGCCATGAAATCGGTGCTTCGCACTGCGCTCACCTCCCGACCGTCTCCCTGCGGTCGGCTCGACTCGACGTCCTGTCTCGTTTCGCCTCTGGCCGCCATCCATGGCGTCCAGCCCTTGTCATCCGGTCTCCGGTTCGCCGATTTCTGCGGGACTCAACGGCGGTGCCACATTCAGGCGGCATAAAAGGTTGAGGGAGCGAGAGTCCGGCTGAAAATCGCCGAAGCGTTTCCTGAAGGTCGGGGCGACGCGCAGGGATGCGCGGCGAGGGCATAGCCTGCAGGGATGCAGGCTGGTGCCCGACCCGAAAGCCGGAAGGAATAAGCTGAGGGCACCGCGAAGCGGCGATTTTCTCTGCCGGGAGCCGGGATTGCTAAGGGGGCGGCGGTAGCCCCCTTAGCACGTTCACCGCAGAGAAATGACCAGGTAGCAGGATAGTTAAAGTGAACGGAACGATGCCACTGAAATAACAAAGAGCCTTTGTGTAGATTCGCTGCGAGGCTCTTGTCCTTACATCTGGACTTTTTCTTTTTGCGGCATCCGCCGGAAAGTGCCACAATAGTGGCTGTTTATACAGTATTTCAGGTTTACGATGGCTTTAACCGCGGCGCTCAAAGCGCAAATTGGCGCCTGGTATAAGGCGCTACAGCAGCAGATCCCCGACTTTATCCCCCGAGCGCCTCAGCGGCAGATGATTGCTGATGTGGCAAAAACGCTCGCCGGGGACGACGGGCGGCATCTGGCGATTGAAGCCCCGACGGGCGTCGGGAAGACCCTGTCGTATCTTATCCCCGGCATTGCGATTGCGCGGGAAGAGCAAAAAACGCTGGTGGTGAGTACCGCCAACGTGGCGCTGCAGGATCAAATCTTCAGCAAAGACCTGCCGCTGCTGCGCAAAATTATCCCCGATCTCCGTTTTACAGCCGCCTTTGGCCGCGGTCGCTACGTCTGCCCGCGTAACCTGGCGGCGCTCGCCAGCAGCGAGCCTGCGCAACAGGATCTGCTGGCGTTTCTTGATGATGAGCTGACGCCGAACAACAAGGCCGAGCAGGAGCGGTGCGCCAAACTGAAAACCGATCTCGACGGCTATAAGTGGGACGGACTGCGCGACCACACCAGCGAGGCCATCAGCGACGATCTCTGGCGCAGGCTGAGCACCGATAAAGCGAGCTGCCTGAACCGCAACTGCCACTATTACCGCGAATGCCCGTTCTTTGTCGCCCGCCGCGAGATTCAGGAAGCGGAAGTGGTGGTCGCAAACCATGCGCTGGTGATGGCGGCGCTTGAGAGCGAAGCCGTGCTGCCGGAGCCGAAAAACCTGCTGCTGGTGCTGGATGAAGGACACCATCTGCCGGACGTCGCGCGCGATGCTCTGGAGATGAGCGCCGAAATTACCGCCCCGTGGTTCCGCCTGCAGCTCGATCTGTTTTGCAAGCTGGTGGCAACCTGCATGGAGCAGTTCCGCCCGAAAACCACGCCACCGCTGGCGGTGCCTGAACGCCTCAACGAGCATTGCGACGAGGTGTACGGGCTAATCTCGTCGCTGAATAACATCCTCAACCTGTATCTGCCGCAGACCCAGGAGGCGGAACACCGCTTTGCCATGGGCGAATTGCCGGACGAGGTGATGGAGATTTGCCAGCAGCTGGCGAAGCACCTTGAGAAACTGCGCGGGCTGGCGGAGATGTTCTTAAACGACCTGAGCGAGAAAACCGGCACCCACGACGTGGTGCGGCTGCACCGTATTTTGTTGCAGATGAACCGCGCGCTCGGCATGTTTGAGGCGCAAAGCAAGCTCTGGCGGCTGGCCTCTCTGGCGCAGGCGTCCGGCGCGCCGGTCACCAAATGGGCGACCCGGGAAACGCGGGACGGGCAGGTGCACCTCTTTTTCCACTGCGTGGGTATTCGCGTTGCCGATCAGCTGGAAAAGCTTATCTGGCGCAGCGTGCCGCATGTCGTCGTCACGTCAGCCACGCTGCGTTCCCTGAACAGCTTCTCCAGGCTGCAGGAGATGAGCGGCCTTCGGGAGAAAGCGGGCGACCGCTTCGTGGCGCTGGATTCGCCGTTTAACCACTGCGAGCAGGGCAAGCTGGTGATCCCGCGTATGCAGTACGAGCCGCTTATCGACAACGAAGAGCAGCATATCGCCGAGATGGCGGCCTACTTCCGTGAGCAGCTTGAGAGCAAAAAATTCCCCGGCATGCTGGTGCTGTTTGCCAGCGGGCGCGCAATGCAGCGCTTCCTTGAACACGTCACCGACCTGCGGTTACTGCTGCTGGTGCAGGGCGATAAGCCCCGCTACCGGCTGGTCGAGCTGCACCGCCAGCGCATTGACGGCGGCGAGCGCAGCGTGCTGATCGGCCTGCAGTCGTTTGCGGAAGGGCTGGATCTGAAGGGGGATTATTTAACCCAGGTGCATATCCATAAAATCGCCTTCCCGCCTATCGACAGCCCGGTGGTGATCACCGAGGGCGAATGGCTGAAAAGCCTGAATCGCTATCCGTTTGAGGTGCAAAGCCTGCCGGCGGCGTCGTTTAACCTGATTCAGCAGGTGGGGCGCTTGATTCGTAGCCACGGCTGCTGGGGCGAGGTGGTGATTTACGATAAACGGCTGCTGACCAAAAATTACGGCCCGCGGTTGCTGAACGCCTTGCCCGTGTTCCCGATTGAACAGCCCGACGTGCCCGAGGTAAAAAAACGCCCGGCGAAAGTGATTGCCGGGCGTAAAAAAAGCATCCGTGCTAAGGGGCGCGGTCCTACTGGTAAGTGAATGTCACCTGCACAACGCTGTTAAACGTACCGGCGCTGACGGGCGTGGAGGTTGCATAGTAGCGGGCGGCCAGGGGGAACTCTGCCGTATGGTCGCTTTTGTTAATCACCACGTTAAAACTGGCCTGCGGCGAAATCAGGATGTTGTCCTGCCGATCGGCCAGCTCAAGCGCAAGGCCTTTTGCGCTGCCGGTATTGGCGAATTTCGTCGGGTGAACGCTGTCGGGCTGGCCGTAAAAAAAGGCGTTCGACAGCGTCAGGCTTGACGGACAATGCGACACCTTCAGGGAAAATTCTTTCCACTCTCCCGTATCGCCCACGCTTTTAAAGCTCGTTGCGGTTGCCTGGCCCAAATCGACGGTCAAATTTCGACTTGCGCTGTCTACGACGCAGGTGTTGGCATAGATATGTCCCGTTATCTGGAGATTAATGTCATCTGCATGGGCGCTCGTCATCAGCCCCAGCAGCGTTAACAACATGATTTTTTTCATCTGAGATCACTTATAGGCAAGCGTGACGGTTGCGACGGTGTTGGCAGGGCCAGGGGTCACAAGGGCAGCAGTTTGTTCGTAGCGCAACTCCAGCGGAATGCGCAGCGTCTGGTTGGCATAGGCTTCGGTCCCCAGCGACTCATATTCACCAAACGTCGGGATCATGCCGTCCACCAGCATTCTGACGCCGATGCCCGTGGCGACGCCGGTTTCCTGGGTGAGCTTAATCACGCCGGGGAACGCGCTCTCGTAGCCGTTGCCGCTGGTGACCTTCATTTCGGGCTGGACTGTCGTGTCGCAGTTAACGTTGACGTAGACCGTTTGCGCCGGATCGGAGAGCGTGCCGGTACCCACAAAATCGCTCAACGGGAAATCGCCCAGATTCACGGTCAGATCTTTTGGTGACACCGAGCAGGTCACCTGGTGGAGGATCACGTTGCCGGAGTAGGCGATAGTGTTGGGGCTGCCGATGCCTTCATGGGCAAAGACGCCGATGCCAAATTTGGTTTGCGACTGCACAAGCGTCCCCGAGATAACGTTATCGCTGGTTTTAACCAGTTCCAGGGTGACGTTGAAGCTGAACGACTGTTTGCCATCGGCAGAGATATAGCCAATCGGCGTTTCCCGGGAGTCACACTGAACGCCGCCCGCGCCTCTTATGCGTTGACCTTGTTCGTTCATCAGGGCGACGCCAATGCCCTCAACACCCGAATCATACACCCCCCTCATGCCGGGAATTTCTGAACCGGTGCCGTAGTAGCAGGAGACAATCTCAAGGCCGCTGTCGACGCTTTCATCGCAATTGCCCGCGACGTGAACGGTCTGCTCGGTACCGGGGATGGTTTCTCCCACCGGCAGGGTTGTCGGCACGGAAACCGAGGCAACGTTGATCATCTTCGGCATGTCCGGCGTCGTACAGGTGGCCTTTGCATGAGGCATAAAGAACGATGCCGTGCCCAGAACGAGAAGAAAGAAGAACGATTTAACGAGTTGCATATGCTAAGCCTTCACGATGGATTAGTGACACTGCGCAGCAGCGTTAATAATGTTGGTTTTATTTTTCTCGTCCGTAAGTACGTAGTTTGCGACACAGTGCTCGCTGGCGTCCTGCCCCCATGACACGTCGAGCTTGCCGTGCTTCGGCAGCCCGGAGAGATAGGTTTGGCCGTCAACGCCCACGATAAACTCGCTGTCTTTATCTCCCGTGGTGACCGTTGCGCCGAACGGCAGCGGTTTACCGCCGTGGGTCAGCGTCATCAGCACCCGGTTGCCCACGCGGGTGTTGAAGGTGGCGCGCACCACCGCGCCGCGGGTGGGGGTGACAATCTGCGCCGCGTGCGTCACGTCGGCATCGTCCGGCAGCGTTTCGGTATCCAACTCGATGGTGTTGTGCCGGTATGCGGTCACAAACGGCACCACGGTATAGCCGCGGAAGTCGGTCTCAACGCCGGTCTGGTTGGCGATGTGCGTCCCGTGCGTGCCCGGCGCTTTCACCAGGGCGATGGTTTCGCCCAGCGGCTGGCTCAGGGTGATGCCGTTGGCATGGGCGATAACCCCGCCCTGCAGGCCCATGTTGGCGGTGCGCTGGTTTTTATCCTGGCTCAGGCCGCCGCTCAGTTCGCCGTAGGTGGCCTTATAGTCGCCGTTCATGCTGGTTGAGTTGCCGTTACCTGAGGAGTCCAGACCTTCCTGAACGTTCCAGTTAAGGTTGTTCTCCTCCAGCGCTGTGCCGTTCACCCCGAGGTTCTGAACGGTGCCATCTTTGCTGTTGTTCATGTTGTAGGTAGCCCAGGTGTTGTGCATCCAGCGGTCGAGCGGAACCGAAACGCTCAGCGCGAACAGATTATCGTTGCTGACCGACTCGCCGTTTTCATCGCTGTCGTTGGTGTTTTTGTTCAGGCTGTAGCTCAGGCTGTAGGTGATGCCCTTCCAGCTGTTGTTGTAGCTGACGCTCATGGAGGTCATGTCCTGGCTCTGGGTCCAGTAGGTCTCTTTCACCAGGCTCAGCGTGACCGACCCCCAGCCTTCGCCCAGCGTCTGGTCGACGGTGGCCTCGGTACGGGCGCGACGCTGTTGCGGGGCTGACCAGTCGCTGGCATGGGTGTACGACTCCATGGTGTCTTCCAGGGTGTAGAACCCTTTGCTGTTGTAGCGATAGCCTGCCAGCGAGAAGTTGGTACCCGTCCCGGCAAAGTCTTTGCTGTAACGCAGGCGCCAGGATTGGCCTTTGCTGGCTTTCTGTTTCTTGAGCAGCGCTTTGGCGCGCGTGACATCAATGGAGAACGCCCCGAGATCGCCAAAGTTTTTCCCGGTGCCGAGCGCCGCGGAGTGGTAATGGCTGCTTTGCTGCATGCCGCCGTAGGCGGTGAAGCCGTACGGTAAACCATAGATGGCGCTGCCCTGGGCAAAGGGCGTTTTCTCGACGTCTTTATCGTAGGAACGATAGCGGCCCGCGGTTGCGCTGTACTTCAGGTGCTTTTCACGCTGCAAAACGGGGACAGAGGCGTAAGGCACCACAAAGTGGCGCTCGCTGCCGTCCGTCTCTTTTACGGTGACCTGTAAATCACCGCTGCTGCCGGTGGGGTACAAATCGTTAATTTCGAACGCGCCAGGCGCCACGGTGTTTTGATAAATGACGTAGCCGTTCTGGCGGACCACCACCTGCGCGTTGCTGTGCGCGGTCCCGCGAATGATAGGGGCGTAGCCTCTTTCGCTGTCCGGCAGCATGTCGCTGTCGGAGTTAAGCTGCACGCCGGTGTAGGGCACGCTGTCAAAGACGTCGGCCGGGGAGCTGCTCTGGCCCAGCGTCACATCGCTTTTCATCGCCACGATATCGCGTTGGGCATAGGTGTAAACCGACGAGAATTTCTGCTGCTCTTCGTGGCCGGTGGTGCTGCGGTTCCAGGTGGAATAGTTACGGATGCGCCACGCGCCGATGTTCAGGCCGGGGCGAAGGTTCACGTACTGGCTGCTGCTGTCCTGCATGCCGGGCTGGCGGGCCTGCGTCTGGCTGGCGGTGGCGCTGTAGTTGAGTATGCCGGCGGTGATCCCCTCATCAAATTCTTTCGGGTCGATATAGCCGCGCGGCACCTGGCCCAGCGCGGATTGCGGAATGCTCAACAGCAGCTGCTGATTGCTGACGCGAAACGTGGCCGAGGCCGCCGGAATGGCGTGCAGGTTGGCACATTTCCCCGCGCCCCCCAGCCCAGGAAACGATTTGGTTTTAATGCCGAGGCTCTTTAACTCGTCCAGACTAAAACAGGGCTGAAGCGAAGTCTCGCCCGACGCCGCTTTTTGCAGCGTAAAAGTGACGTCGCGGGTATCAATTTTATTGTTATTGATATAGATGGCGACCTGATATTTTCCAGGCGCCTGACCTGGTCCTTTTTCATAAACAGACAGGTCAGTTTTTTCCTGCTGTGGATTATCAACGTCGAGCAGCGCCGGGTTAAAATAATCATCTGCCCGCGTTTTTTGCGAAAAACCAATCACTGCCAGACCGCATATCAGGGTCAGCAGAGTCAGTAATCGGTAAACGGAAGGCAGCCTGAACTGCCTTCCTGGGGTAGAGGTATAAATAACCATTCAATCCACTGTTTGGCTGTCGATTAATGAACGGATGTAGACCAGCTTTTGCTGATGCTGCCGTAGTCAGTAATAATTGACCAGGTGACGTTAGAACCGCCGGTATGAGCAGGCAGTGCGATGCGCGTTTGCGTTTCTGGCACGGCCCAGCCGGCTTTATCAATTTTGTGGCCGTTCAGCGTGACGCTCTGGAAATTCATATAAAATGGCGTGGGGTTATTAACCACCAGGTTGTTGCCCTCGCGGTGCCATTCCAGCTTATCGGCCACGTCTTCCGGTTTGCCTTTAACCGATGCCGGGCGATAAAGTAATTTAATGCGCGTGTTGATGGCGATTTGCAGCGTATTCACGCCCTCAACGCGTTTTGATGAGGGAATGGCTTTAATATTCAGCCAAAAAAGCGACTCGCGATCTTCAGGTAAATTTCCGCCGGTGCGGACAACGCGCAATACGTTATCTTCTTTGGCATCCAGGCGAAAAAGGGGAGGCGTAATCAGAAACGGCGCTTTCGCCAGATTTTTACCGCCAGAATCCGCCCAGGACTGCACCAGATAATCTGTTGCATCCGGGTTTGAAATACCGATTGAGGATTCTTTTTTCCCTCCCTGGTAAATAAGGCGCGTGCCGTTAATAATCACGCCCGCATGTGCGGTCGCTGCTACCAGTAAAAGTGTGCTCAGTAAATAACCGTGACGCATAGCTGTTTCTCAAAATAAGGAAGGACTATTGATCACACGAAAAATAGTCCTTGAAGGATGATATCAGTTATAAATAACGGTGAATGTGGAGACGGAGTTTGCCGGGCCTGCGGTGACCGCTGCCTGGGTTTGAATATAACGCGCACCAAATTCAAGATCGTTAATGGCGGTTCCGGAAGCCAGAGGGTACTCTTTGGACGGCGTGTATAAGCTCACGGGTTGTTCAGAAGAGTCGAGCAGTTGGATCGCCACGCCGCTTGCCGCATCCGCATCCGGGGTCAGCGCCAGCGTCGTGTTGTTATTCGCATCTGGCGTACCGCCAAAATTGATGGACGCCGAGGTAACGGTTTCCGGGCAGTTTTTCAGCTCAATATCAAATTTCGTGGCGGTGCTGGTGGAGCCTGCACCGGTAAAGACCGTTTTCGAGACCTTGCCTAAGGTCACGTTCAACGGATTACTTAAACCATTTACAACCTGACACGCGGAATCAATGATTTCGCCCGTAAAGTTGATTTGTCCTTCTCCGTCCGTTGCCGCAAAAGCGGAGGCCGAGCAGCCCACAACGGATGCGACGAAGAGACCTAACGCAATCTTATTCATAATTAATCCTGATGTAGGGCGGAGACCTTGCCTGGAAGTTTCCGCCGTTGTTCCTCACTAACTTCGGTCGATATTTAAACAAAATCCTGGCAGAGAAGATTCTTGTATTCAGCTCACAAATAATTGAACTTTTTCTTGCATTATTTTTTATGTTCAAAAACGCGGGCGCTGTTTTCGGGGATAAAAGGCTATCTGGCGGGACTTCATCAGGGCTATAGTGAGAGCACTATGCAGAAAGGAGAAATGTCGTGGATTATCGCAAAATTATCAAAGAAGTAGGGCGCGGGAAAAACCACGCTCGCGACCTGGATCGTGAAACTGCCCGCGCGCTCTACAGCCATATGCTGAACGGCGAAGTACCCGATCTGGAAATGGGCGGCATACTGATTGCCCTGCGGATCAAGGGGGAAGGGGAAGCCGAAATGCGCGGTTTTTACGACGCCATGCAGGCGCAAACAATCCGCCTGACGCCACCGGTGGCAAAACCAATGCCGATTGTTATTCCCAGCTATAACGGCGCGCGCAAGCAGGCGAACCTGACGCCGCTGCTGGCGATCCTGCTGCACAAGCTCGGTTTTCCGGTGGTGGTGCACGGGGTGAGTGAAGATCCTACGCGCGTTCTGACCCAGACCATTTTTGAACAGCTGGGGATTGAGCCGACCCTGCACGCCGGCCAGGCGCAGGCAAAGCTCGACAGCCATCAGCCCGTTTTTATTCCGGTGAAAGCGCTCTGCCCGCCGCTGGAGAAACAGCTGGATATGCGCTGGCGAATGGGGGTGCGTAACAGCGCCCACACCCTGGCAAAGCTGGCGACGCCGTTTGCGGAAGATGCCGCGCTGCGTCTCTCCAGCGTGTCGCATCCGGAGTATGTCACCCGCGTAGGCACCTTCTTTGACGCGATCGGCGGCAGGGCGTTACTGATGCACGGTACGGAAGGGGAGGTGTATGCCAACCCGCAGCGCTGCCCACAGCTGGTGCTGATCGACGCACAGGGCACGCGCGCGCTGCTTGAGCGCGGCGAGGAGAACATAGACGTTATCCTGCCTGCGGCGAAAGATCCGCATACCACCGCACGCTGGATTGAACAGTGTCTGGCAGGCAATGTCCCCGTACCGCGCGCGATAATGCTGCAGATGGCGTGTTGTCTGCTGGCGACGGGTGAGGTGGCGACGCTGGACGCAGGGCTTGAGCGCGTGGCGCAGGCGGTTTAGGCAAAAAAAAGCCCGTCCAGTGGCGGACGGGCAAACAAAGGGTAACAACAACAGGGTCAATGAGGGTTGGAGCATCTCACCAGAGGGTAAGGTGAGGGTGGAGCATAATGCGTTCGCTTATTTGTAGATAACCGCGGTACCGCTTAACTTGTTATTGTTGTTCGCGGAGGTGATGGTGTATCCACTTGCGCCGGCAGCCGCTGCTTTCTCAGCCAGTTTTGCTTCCAGGCCGTCCAGCGTGGTGGCGCCTTCAGCACTGACCACACCGATTTTGTTCATGTTCTGCGCCTGAGTGGCGGAGACAGGCTCTGCGGCGAAAGCGCCAAAGGACAGAGCGGAAAGGGCAACAGCGGCAGCAGCATATTTGATGGTTTTCATGATTATTCTCTCGCAGATGATTCTGTTAAGGGGACGATGTTCCGTCGATGTGATAAGTATCACGGTTTTTTGCGGAGGATAAAATCGAAGAGAATTGACGTGGTTGCTCAAAAAAATTGAATGACAAATAACATATTGAATAGTAATAACTTCAGCGAAGCGATTTACGTTTCTTGCCGCTGCGCTTTACAGAAGCCGCGTGAAGGGCACGATTTGCTACGCGGTTCGCTGAAAAGCGTGAGCGTAAAGGAAACCGCTTTCGTCGTGAATTTGCGTAAAGCCAGGTCAACGTAACTGGCTGTCTTTCGATCCTCTGCGATTATATCCTGCGTGTGAAGTATTATGCGAATCTTTATCCTGCTGGCAGGTGATGCATAACCGCACGCCGGGGATGGCTTTTCGCCGCGCCTCGGGAATGGGATCGCCACACTCTTCACATTCATACAAACTCTCACCACGCGGAATTTCACCGCGAGCGCGGGCAACAGCATCTTCAATGGTACTGTTGATCTGTTCGTTTACTGCGTCGTCATTTGCCCAGCCGGAAGCCATGGCATCCTCCAGTGTCGTGTTTAGATAAGTGGTGTTTATATAAAGTATAGGATCGATATGGGGTTAAAAGGTGAACGTACAAGGCGCGGTAGGGTGAAACTGCATCTGTTGCCCAGATGCAGTCGGGGGCGGAACGTTATTTATAGATAGTGGCTGTGCCGTACATATGGTTATCGCCACCGGCGGCGTTCACCACAAAACCTTTCGCACCTTCTTCACGGGCTTTTTCAGCCAGCTTGCTCTGAAGATCGTCAAGGTTGCTTGCGCGGCTGACGGAGACAGTACCGGCAGGGCGCAGCTGGCTGGTGTCGTTGCTGGGGGTGAGAGGCTCTACAGACCAGGCAGAAAATGAGGCGGTCGCGAGTGCTCCGGCGATGACAGCGAGGGACAAGTATTTTTTCATAATCACATCCTCCGGGAGAAACAACGGGTGATTCCAGTTAAGTTTAGATGCCCTGAGAGTGTGATTTAGCGCAAAAATTTGATGATGATCTGCTTATTTTTTGAACGATCTTAATTGACAAAACGCTGACAGATCATAGACATACACGCCGTTGATTTTTGTCGCTTTTTTGTTCGCCTCACAGAAATATTTACCGTTGGGTCAGCAAAGGGTATCTTACGCCGCTGTTTAAAGGAGAACGCCATGACTTCCCAAAAGCCCGGATTGCACCCCCGTAATCGCCACCGCAGCCGTTATGACATGAATGCCCTGTGCCAGAGCTGCCCGGAGCTAAAGACTTTTATCGTCCAGACCCCGGCCGGTGAGCCCTCGGTTAACTTTGCCGATCCGCAGGCGGTAAAAGCGCTGAACAAAGCGCTGCTGGCCCATTTCTACGGCGTGACGCACTGGGACATTCCTGAAGGCTTTCTCTGCCCGCCCGTACCCGGCCGTGCCGATTACGTTCACCACCTTGCCGATCTGCTGGCCGACGATTGCGGCGGCGTGGTTCCCGCGCAGGCAAGCGTTCTGGATATCGGTACCGGGGCGAACCTGATTTACCCGCTTATTGGCGCGCATGAATACGGCTGGCGTTTTACCGGCAGTGAAACGGGCGCAGAGGCGTTCTCAAGCGCGCAGGCCATCATCAATGCCAACCCGGGGTTAAGCCGCGCGGTTCGTCTGCGTCGCCAGAAAGATGCGTCGTCGATTTTCAACGGCATCATTCATAAGAACGAACAGTACGATGCCACGATGTGCAACCCGCCGTTCCATGACTCCGCGGCAACCGCCCGTGCGGGCAGCGAGCGTAAGCGTCGCAATCTGGGCCAGGCGCAAGATGCGGCGCTGAACTTTGGCGGCCAGCAGCAGGAGCTGTGGTGTGAAGGCGGTGAAGTGGCGTTTATCCTGCGCATGATTGATGAGAGCAAAGCCTTTGGCCGTCAGGTGAAGTGGTTCACGACGTTAGTTTCACGCGGCGACAACCTGCCGCCGCTGTACCGTGCCCTGACCGATGCGGGCGCGGTAAAAGTGGTGAAAAAAGAGATGGCGCAGGGGCAGAAGCAGAGCCGATTCATCGCATGGTCGTTTATGGACGATAACAAACGCCGCAAATAATGTGTCCCGCAGGCCGGGTAAGGCGAAGCCGCCACCCGGCAACCAGGCTACAGCGTTGGCTCCTGAGGCGGCAGCGGTGTGGCCGAAGGCGGCGAGACGACCTGATACGTCTGCACCGGCATCCGCACATCCGCCAGATCGAAATGTTTCTTCACCATGCTGTCGAGCGCGAAGCGCACCGTCCACTGCTTCAGCGGCTGGGTGGTGAACGACACGCGTAGCGTAAAGGCGGTGTTCGTCAGCCCGACAATGCCCGCAAACGACGGCTCGCCAATCACCAGCCCGCGAATGTTCTCCATCTCCATCAACTCCGCTACCGCATCCTGCAGCGCCTGCTTCGCTTTATCGGCATCTTCATGGCGATCCACATCGTAATTCGCCACGACCGAACCAATCCCGCGCACAAAGTTGGCGAAGGTGGTGATCGAGGACCAGGGAATGATGTGGTATGCGCCGGTATCCTGACGCACGCCCACGGAGCGAATCGACATCCGCTCCACCGTGCCGGTGAGCGGCCCGATGGTCACCAGGTCGCCGGTGTTCATCCCGTTCTCAAACTGGATGAAGATACCGGTGATGATGTCCTTCACCAGCGTCTGGGAGCCGAAAGAAATAGCCAGCCCCAGGGCACCGGCACCTGCCAGCAGCGGTGCGATATTCACGCCGATTTCAGAGAGCACGATCATGATGGTGATGGTACTGATAATCACCGCCAGCGCGTTGCGAAACAGGGTCAGCAGCGTGCGGGCGCGGGCGCTTGGCAAGGGCCTGCCGTGAATATCCGAGACCAGACGGTTTTCGATCAGGCTCGCCAGCAGCGTCCAGCCTACGGCAGAGAAGAACAGAATCAGCGCAATGCGGATCAGAATATCGACGGTCTTTTCCCCCGCGCCGTTGTGCAGCCAGTTCCAGAAATCGAACAACCCCCAGGCGTTCAGGAGCAACATAATGGCGACGCACACCGTCAGAATGCGCGCCACCTTCAGGGACACCGACATCCAGCCGTTAACCCGTTTTTGCAGCTCCGGATAGTTGCGCTGAACGTGCGGGGAGAGGGTGATGGTTTTCGAGATCCAGCGCGACAGCAGGCCCGAGACAAACGCCGCGATGCCGATAATCGCCAGGCTTTTGAACGTCGCCCCCATCATAAATTTCAGGCTGTTGCCCGGATCAAACAGCGAGAAGAAGCACAGCACGATAAAGTACGCGCTTGCCAGCCAGTGCCAGACCAGCGCGAAGGCGCGAATAAAAAGGCTGAAGAAGGAAAGGGAGCGGTCGGCCAGATGCAGCAAACTCTCGGTAATGGCTTTTTTATTGTGAAAGATAAGGTACAAGGCCCAGACGGTGATGCAGATCATGATCAGCACGTTCGCCAGCGCGCCGAACTGCACGTTCACCTGGTTGGAGATAATCGGCACGGCAACCAGCAGACCGTAGCCAATCAGGCCGCTGAGCACGCTCAGACGTAAGGCCCAGTATTTTGCGGTGCGTTCCTGAATCGAAAAGGGGCGCAGCTCCGGGACGTGTGGGCAGAAGAGTAAACGCAGCAGCGCTTTGAAAAATTCGATCAGAGCGAAGGCGTTGAGGAAAAGCGCCTGCTGAAAGGCGATGGTTTTATTGCCCGTATTGAGACGATCGGCAAGCACCTGGCCGATAGACAGGGTCAGCGCCAGCAGCAGTAAGTCGATGATAAACGCCAGGGCGATCATCGCCGGCAAATGCAGCCAGCTGCTTTTCTCGCGGTTCTTTTTACGTCCCCATTGGCCCATCTTGCGATACAGCGGCCAGGCGCACAGGCGCACCAGCGAGTAAAAAATGAATACCGTGCCTGCCAGGATGAGAAATTGCGTGGCGGCGGCAGAGAAGGTTTGGGGATTGAACGGCTTGTGGGGAGAACCAATCAGGTTGCGGTAGAGCTGGGCAAAACGTGAGGCGAGGGCATCGCCGTAGTGGCGGCTGACGTCGGTGACATTCTCCAGCACCGTTTTTTGTTCTTTCTCATCGGGTGGGGCGATCGCCGGGACATCTTCCTGCGGTGGCGTTGCCGCGACTTTACGCAGTTGACCTATTAATTCCTGCCGGGACGCATCATTTTCAAGCACGTCGGCCAGCGCGCTGTAGGCGGCTTTCTTCTGTTCGGCGTCCGGTTCCGGTGGGGGCGTATTTTGCTGTGTAGCGGCGGTTCCGGTTGTTACACCCGGTATCGCAACGGCAAGCGAGGGAGCACTAAAAAGGCTAATCAACAGCAACAGGATCCACGGCACGGCGTCCTCCGGCGAAAATGTCCAGCAAAATGATAAGTATAGAGTGCGGGGAACCGGGGGGGATTTTTGGGAACAATCTGGCGTTAAAAAG
The DNA here is from genome assembly GCF_029967835.1 of Enterobacter sp. V87_3. Lineage (NCBI taxonomy): Bacteria > Pseudomonadati > Pseudomonadota > Gammaproteobacteria > Enterobacterales > Enterobacteriaceae > Enterobacter > Enterobacter sp. V87_3. The sequence continues at coordinate 63,686 of NZ_JASCAM010000029.1, forward strand.
CCGGGCATGCCCGGCTTGATGTTTAACGGCCAGCCGTCATCAGGAGACGTGCTGCAGGAACTCCTGCAGGCGCTGGCTTGGCGGGTTGGCAATCAGCTCCTGCGGGTTGCCGTCTTCGGCAATGCGGCCTTTATCGATGAAGATCAGGCGAGACGCCACTTTCTCCGCGAAGCCGATTTCGTGGGTCACGATCACCATCGTCATCCCTTCTTCGGCAAGGTCCTGCATGACTTTCAGCACTTCGTGACGCAGCTCGGGGTCAAGCGCAGATGTCGGCTCATCGAACAGCATCATCTTGGGTTTAACCGCCAGCGCGCGGGCAATCGCTACGCGCTGCTGTTGACCACCGGACAGCTCGGACGGGTAGTGATGCGCCCGCTCGGCGAGGCCCACTTTGGCGAGCAGATCTTTTGCCAGCGCTTCGGCTGCCGCTTTATTGGCACCGCGCACGCGCAGGGGGCCAAACATCACGTTTTCCAGCGCCGTGAGGTGCGGGAACAGGTAGAACTGCTGGAACACCATCCCGGCTTCCTGGCGGATCAGTCGCTCGTCAACCTTCGGATCGTTGACCTTCAGGCCATCGACAACCAGATCGCCGCTGGTGATCTCTTCCAGCTTGTTGATGCAGCGCAGCAGGGTTGATTTACCGGAACCGGACGGCCCGATAATGACCACCACTTCACCCTGTTGAATGTTGAGGTCAATATTGTGCAGCACCTTCGTCGGGCCAAAGTGCTTGGAAACGTTTTTAAATTCAATCACAGGATTTTCATCCTTCTTTCAAGACGACGCAGAACAAAGCTCAGAACCAGGGTGATGATCAGGTAGACGACGGCTACCGCACTCCAGATTTCCAGCGCACGGAAGTTGCCCGCGATAATCTCCTGGCCCTGACGGGTCAGTTCGGCTACCCCGATAACAATAAACAGCGACGTATCTTTAATGCTGATGATCCACTGGTTACCCAGCGGCGGCAGCATGCGGCGCAGCGCCAGCGGCAGGATCACGTGGCGGATGGTTTCGCGACGGGAAAGCCCCAGCGCCAGACCTGCTTCGCTGAAGCCCTTATGGATCGACAGCACCGCGCCGCGGGTAATTTCCGCAATGTAGGCACCGGAGTTGATCATAATAGTGACAACGGCGGCGCTGAACGGGTCAATGCGCAGGTCGTTGAAAGCCATAGGCAAGGCGAAGTAAATGAACATAACCTGCACGACAATCGGCGTGCCGCGGATCACTTCGATGAAAACCAGCGCGATGTGGTTAGCAATCCAGCCGCCGTAGGTGCGGGCGAAACCGGCAACAAGGCCGATAATCAACCCGCCAACCAGACCGAGGACCGAAATCCACAGGGTCATTTTGGCGCCTTCAAGCAAGAGAGGAATGGCAGGCCAGATGGCGCTCCAGTCAAACTGCATGATGTATTCCTGTATACCGTGGTGAAAAACAAAAAACGAAAAAGGTAGGCCCGGTAGGCGTTAGCGCCACCGGGCGTACAAACCTGATTTCAGGTGAAATTATTTAGGCTCGGTACCGAACCACTTTTTGTAGATTTCGTTATAGGTGCCGTTCTCTTTCAGGGTTTTCAGCGCGCCGTTCACTTTAGTGCGCAGGTCGTCGCTGCCTTTCGGGAACGCAATACCGTACTGCTGTGCTTCCAGAGAATCGCCTACCGCTTTGAACTTGCCGTTGCCCGCGGTTTTGATGAAGTACAGGATGTTTGGCGTGTCGTGCAGAACCGCATCCGCGCGGTTGGTGCCCAGTTCCATGTAGGCATTGTCGATGTTCGGGAACTGACGCAGGTCTTTCGTTTTGATATTCGCTTTTGCGTAATCAACGGAGCCAGTACCGCCTTTCACCGCCACCACTTTGCCGTCGAGATCTTTCACGCTTTTCACGTCGTTATTGTCGGCTTTAACCATCACCAGCAGGCCGCTTTTGTAGTAGCCGTCAGAGAAGTCGATCGCTTTTTTACGTTCGTCGGTAATGGTGATACCCGCCAGCGCCAGGTCAACGTTTTTGGTCTGCAGCGCAGGGATGATGCCGCTGAAGTCCATTGGCTTCAGGGTGTAATCCAGTTTGAGTTCTTTCGCAATAGCAGCCCACAGATCCACGTCGAAACCAACGTATTTATCACCCTGTTTGAATTCAAACGGAACGAAAGCCGTGTCAGTTGCCACAACCAGTTTGTCGGCGGCCTGAGAAGACACCGCAAAAGCCAGGGTAAGTGCAGCCAGTGAAACTTTTAATACAGACTTCATAGCATTTCCTTTTATATCCACGGGGCGATCCCCTGCGAGAACATCTGGCACAATGAAAAAATCATGCCAACTTTACAAGTTGTTGTTTTGCATAGGGGATGAAGACACGCACTGCACGCTAATCGTGGCAACGCGCTTGTTTTGCACCAAGATGGAGCACCGTTTTGGTGCGCTTCGTTTTGGTTAACTGACGGGGTGATATTTAGCGCAATTTCAGACCAAAAAACAATCTTCCATTAACCGTTGTGTGAGGTGATTATTACATTTTATTCACTTTTGCAGGGGGTTTAGCAAAAGTGACGCACCATAAACGTGCAAAACCCCCGCCGGGGCGAGGGTTTGATTGGAAATTCGTATGGATTATTCGATGTTAGATTCGATAAACCACAGGAATTGATCCAGGTCGCGAGACGCGGCGGTGAAGATATCCGCGGTGTCTTCGTCTTTCGCTTCACTAATGGCTTTACGCACATCGTTAGCCACGACGGCGTAACGGTCAGCCAGCTCTTTCAGGTGATCCTGTACGCTGTGGATATCCAGCGGGTAGCTTTTCAGCGCGGTCTTGCTGTTAATGACCTGCGTGGTACCCAGCGCCACACCGCCGAGTTGCACGGCACGTTCTGCCATGGTATCGAGGTGGGTGACCAGTGCGGTGCGGAATCCATCCAGCATTTCATGAACGGCAATAAAGTTTGCACCGCGCATATTCCAGTGGGCCTGTTTAGTGATCAACGACAGGTCGATGAACTGGATCACCTGGCGATTCAGCAACTCAATCGTCGCTTTTTTATCGCTGTCTGATACATCGTTACGGGTATAAAGCAGATTAGACGCTTTCGTTTTCACCAGTTTAGCGGTACTCATAATCTCATATCCTCTTGATGTTAATGTCCCAGGTAATTACCGAGAAACAGTATAGCACCTGATTTTTACTGTGGGGGTCAGGTCTTGCCTATTGGTTTAATAGTAAGAAGAGTTTTGTTTTTTTATTTTGTTGTTTTTTAAAGGATTTGTAATATTTGTCACGGGGTATGAGATTTTTGAAATAACACGTGAGGCGTTGCGGGAATAATCTGGAATTAACACAAAAGTGTGAATGAATAATTCAGGGGAGAATTCTGGCCGATATTCTGCATGGCTATGCAGCCATGCAGAATAAAGCAATCAGTTTATATCGAGCTTTTCAACCTTCGGCTCCCGGCGCATCGTCAGCGTTGACCCCATTGAGGCCGCGATGATTGAGCACAGCGCCAGCGTCTGCGTGAAGGTCAGGGTTTCCCCGAGGAAAATCATCCCGGAGATCGCCGCCAGGGCAGGCTCCATGCTCATCAGCGTGCCAAAGATACGCGTAGGCAAGCGCGTCAGGGCAATCATCTCCAGCGAGTAGGGGAGTGCGGTCGAGAGAATGGCGACGGCCAGACCGATCGGCATGACCGACCACTGCCATATTGATTCCGTGGCTTGCGCCATGCCGAGCGGCACAAAAATGATCGCCGCAATCAGCGAACCCAGCGCCACGGTGGCCGGACCGTGTTCCTCTCCGGCGCGCTGACCAGAAAGAATGTAGACCGCCCAGCAGGCTCCCGCGCCCAGCGCCAGTGCGGCACCGGTCAGGTCGATCTGCGAAACATTCTGACCCAGCGGCAGCAGGAACCATAATCCCAGCACCGCCAGCACCACCCAGATAAAGTCAACCGGACGGCGTGAAGAGAAGAGGGCAACGGCCAGCGGGCCGGTAAATTCCAGTGCAACGGCAATGCCAAGCGGGATGGTTTGTATTGAGAGGTAGAACATATAGTTCATTGCGCCCAAAGACAGTCCATAATAAAGCAGAGGCAAACGCTGCTCTTTTTTAAACCGTAGTCGCCAGGGTTTGAAGATGACCACGAGGATCAGGGTGCCTAACGCGATTCGAAGCGCCGTGACGCCGGGTGCCCCCACGATGGGGAAAAGAGATTTCGCCAGTGATGCACCACTCTGGATGGACATCATGGCGATGAGTATGACGGCAACCGGCATCCAGACCGACGACGTACGGGATAAAGCAGGCATCCTTTCTCCTGTCAATTTATGTCAAGTGAGGTAAAAGCGGCAGTGTAATAGAAATATGCTGCATCGGTTGAGGTTCTGTTGAAAAAAATCCGCGCAAAACACGTAAAATGCTGATGAGTTGATGGATTTATAGACACTCAGATTAGGAATAATCTGGATGAATGTAGCGGAACTGACGCGCAATATTAGCGTTTTGTAGCGAAAATTTTATGTTATTTTAATAAGATAGCTGCTGTTGGAAATGTTCTGTTACAGGAAAATCTTAGTTAGACATCACGAATCACAAAGAGTTTCAGAAGATTTTTTGATATATTTAAAACTTACGGACTTACTTGAAGCACATTTGAGGTGGTTATGAAAAAAATTGCATGTCTTTCAGCACTGGCCGCTGTACTGGCTGTTTCCGCAGGTACTGCTGTAGCTGCTACTTCTACCGTTACCGGTGGTTACGCTCAGAGCGATATGCAGGGCGTAATGAACAAAACTAACGGTTTTAACCTGAAGTATCGTTACGAGCAAGACAACAACCCGCTGGGCGTGATCGGTTCTTTCACCTACACCGAGAAAGATCGTACTGAAAACGGCGCTTATAACAAAGGTCAGTACTACGGAATCACCGCTGGTCCTGCTTACCGCCTGAACGACTGGGCAAGCATCTACGGTGTTGTAGGTGTTGGCTACGGTAAATTCCAGCAGACCGAAAACGAAGGTCTGAACCGCACTGCAAGCAACAGCGACTACGGCTTCTCCTATGGCGCTGGTATGCAGTTCAACCCAATCGAAAACGTTGCTCTGGACTTCTCCTATGAGCAGAGCCGTATCCGCAACGTTGACGTTGGCACCTGGATTGCAGGCGTAGGTTACCGCTTCTAATCACTTCGGTGAGCCAGTAAAAAATCCGCCCAATGTGGCGGATTTTTTTTGCATTAAAAGCAGCTATCGTTACTACGCTGATCGGTAAAGTAAAGTGGAAGGTTCCGTTCACCTCAATATGTGCAGAATATACTGTGTTCAGAACCTGTGAACGTGATAAGGGGGCCACCGCGGCCCCCTTATCACGTTCACAGGTTCTATGGTTACAGAGTAGCAAAGCTCGTAAATTGAACTGAATAACCACCACAGCCGTATGTTCCCCCTCACCCCAGCCCTCTCCCTGAATGGAGAGGGAGTATTCTGCGCCAGGCTGTAATTTCTGGGGATTCCTCAGCCCCAATGGGGCGAAGAGATTAATTACTGCGCATTAATTTGTAGAGACTCCTCAAGCATTGAGGGCGCGCTCTTACTTACTCTTAATATCAAAGATATCCGTCCCCAGATGGTTGTAGTCAACTTTCTGTAACTTAAAGTTGGTAACGTACACTGGGGGAGCTTTCTTGTTCGAGATAAACGTATACGCATTTTTTATCTCTTTCGCTGAAATCCCCGTCCACTGCGAGAAGAAGGTCAGGAAATCATTCGCCGAACGGCGCGCGTTAATGATGCGATGCGATTTGTCATCGCTGGACAGCACCATAAACGGCACCTGGAAGTTTTGCTGGAACTTATCGTCATGCGCCAGGTACTGCACCTCTTTCCCGCGCTCTTTAAACGCCAGCCCGTGATCCGAGAAATAGACCAGCGAGAAACTGTCACCCGAGTTACGAAGCTGCGCGTACAGCTTGCTCAACAGATCGTCGGTTTGCGTCATGGTGTACAAATAGCAGGACGTCTCTTTGGACTGCACAAACTCCGCGTATTTTCCCTGGGTACGATCGCAGGCCTGCGGGTGAGAACCCATGAGATGCAGGACAATCAGCTGCGGCTGAGTGCGCTGTGTGGCAAAGACCTGCGCCGTCATCTTCAGCAGCGCTTCATCTTTGGTGTTTTTATCCGCTTCAAAGTCGCCGCTTTTCAGGAACTGAACCTCGTCAGCCCGTTTCGCGATGCTGGCGATGGCCGTATCGTATTCCCCAATCTGGCCCTGATTTGAAAACCACCAGGTCTGGAAACCGGCGCGGTTTGCCAGGGTAATCACGTTATCCTGATACTGAGGTTTGCCATCGACCACGCGGTTTAACGTCAGGCCGAGTGACTTTTGGGTCGAGCCGCTGGCGGCAATGTAGTCGGTTAACAGCGTGCCATTTACCGAGCTGGCAAACGGCGTATTGTCCCAGTGGCCACCAAACGCCCCCAGCGCGTCGCGTCGGGCGCTTTCGCCGATCACCATCACGTAGGTGTGGTACTTCGGCTTCACGGCCAGCACGTTCCAGGTGTCTTTCATATTGGACAGTTCGGCCATGCGCGTCTGTTCGTCGAGCACTTCCTGGTTATTCACCACCACATCTTTCACAAAGCGGAAGACCGGATAACCCGTATCTTTAAGCTTAAAGACGCCACCCCAGGCCAGGTTTTGCACCGGCGCGACAAAAAAGGCAGCCACGCTCACCGCCAGACACAGATGCTCAATTTTCCCCCACGGCTTCTTGCCGTCGGGTTTACGACGCACGGCGATCGCGCCAAGCGCAAAGATGAAGAGCCCGACGACGTAGCTGTACCACGGGAAGATCGTCAGGATCTCGGTGGACTCTTCCATATTGGTGGAGTGCAGCGCCAGCAGGGTATTGAAGTTTGGCGCGCCATAGGCCTGACCAAACGGAAAATAGAGTGCTGCAATCAGGGAACAAATCCCGACGAGGATTTTCTGCGCCCGCGGCGCGGTGCGCCACAGCAGATGGAGTATGCAGGTGAACGCGACGGCATAAAGCAGGCTAAACGGATAGCCAAGCGCAAAGTTAATCAGCAGAGATTGCAGAAAGTAAAATCCCGTCCACGGGCTTAAGGCCCGACTGCGGGTAACAAGCGTTTCTTTCAGGGTTACGTTCATAGGTCACTATCATGAAAACGCCATGTGCTCACCCTGGCGCCAAGGGTCAAAGCCTGCCTGACAGTGCGTGGAGAGGGAATGAGGGTCCGCTTCAGCGAGCCGCAAATGGTGCAGGGCTGCAAGAAGATAGTGCGCGCGCGAAATAAGGTCAACAGTTGCTACAGCGATGTTTTGCGAAGAGGGTTACAAAACCGCGAAAAAGATCGGGAAATAGGGGGCTGAAGGCCAGTGTACAGCGGAAAGATGACGGAAAAATGAAGCGGCGTACCGCGACGCCGCTTAGTGGGAAGGTTTGTCGTCCTGGTGCGGTTTGTTGCTAAACATATCGCACAGCATGTTCAACAGCATTAAGCGCACTTTGAAAGGAGAGTGGGTAAACACGTTCATACACCTCTTGAATTCGTTCATGTGACCTCCTGATTTCTGATCCCTTCGATCCGTGAAGGGTGACTGCATTACATACAGATATAGCACAGGCTATATTGTATAGCTATGGCTAAATCGTTAATTTTTTGTGGTTGTAGAGCTATGGTTTACAATGTGCGCTCCGTTACAGGGCGCTGGAAGCGTCAACCCATTGAGGAAGCACAATGAACCGTCGCGCAGGTAAGCCAACAACAAAAAAAATGACGCAACTGGTGAACGTTGAGGAGCACGTTGAAGGGTTCCGCCAGGTGCGTGAGGCGCACCGTCGCGAACTGATTGATGATTACGTGGAGCTGATCTCCGATCTTATCCGTGAGGTAGGGGAAGCGCGCCAGGTCGACATGGCCGCACGACTGGGCGTGTCCCAGCCTACGGTTGCCAAGATGTTAAAACGCCTGGCGACGGTGGGGCTGATCGAGATGATCCCGTGGCGCGGGGTCTTTCTGACGCCGGAAGGGGAAAAGCTGGCGCAGGAGAGCCGCGAGCGGCATCAGATCGTCGAGAACTTTTTACTGGTGCTGGGCGTAAGCCCGGAGATTGCCCGTCGGGACGCGGAAGGGATGGAGCATCACGTTAGCGAAGAGACGCTGGTGAAGTTCCGCGAATTTACCCTTAAATATGGTCCCTCCGCTGAATGAAGATCCCCGGACTGCAGGCTCTTGCACGCGATCGTTTCTTTCATCTGTTAATTATTACTGGAATCGGGCTGAGTCTTTTTGTGCCGTTCGCGCCGCAGGCCTGGCCGGCGGCGATTGACTGGCGCACCATCATTACCCTGAGCGGTTTGATGATGCTCACCAAAGGGGTTGAGCTGAGCGGCTATTTTGACGTGCTGGGGCGCAAAATGGTGCGCCGCTTTGCCACCGAACGCAGGCTGGCGCTGTTTATGGTGCTGTCTGCAGCAGTGCTGTCGACCTTTCTCACCAACGACGTGGCGCTGTTTATCGTTGTGCCGCTGACCCTTACGCTGCGTAAGCTGTGCGAAATCCCGGTCACCCGGCTGATCATTTTCGAGGCGCTGGCCGTCAATGCCGGTTCACTGCTGACCCCCATCGGCAACCCGCAAAATATCCTGCTGTGGGGGCGCTCCGGCCTGTCATTTGCCGCCTTTACCTGGCAGATGGCCCCGCTGGCGCTGGTGATGATGGTCTCGCTGCTGCTCGTCGCCTGGTTCGCCTTCCCAACCAAAAAACTTCAGTACCACAGCGGCACCCCCGGCCCGCAGTGGCAGCCGCGTCTGGTCTGGAGTTGCCTGGGGCTGTATATCGTTTTCCTGACGGCGCTGGAAATGAAGTTCGAACTGGCGGGCGTGCTGCTGGTGGCCGGTGGGTTCCTGCTGCTGGCAAGACGCGTGCTGGTGAGCGTCGACTGGACGCTGCTGTTGGTCTTTATGGCGATGTTTATCGATGTGCATCTGCTGATCCAGCTGCCGGTGCTACAGCACGTTCTGCACGGCGTCAGCGGCCTGTCTCAGCCGGCGCTGTGGCTGACGGCGATTGGGCTGTCGCAGTTTATCAGCAATGTCCCGTCCACCATTCTGCTGCTTAACTACGTTCCTCCAACGGCGCTGCTGGCCTGGGCGGTCAACATCGGCGGCTTTGGGCTGCTTCCCGGCTCGCTCGCGAACCTCATTGCCCTGCGGATGGCGAACGATCGCCGCATCTGGTGGCGCTTCCACCTGTGGTCGATCCCCATGCTGGCCTGGGCAGCGGGGATCGGATTCGGACTATTCCTTCTCATATAGTGCGTTATTTGTCAGTTTATCCTGGCAAATGTATAGCAACGTCCTAGCTTTAGTGAACGGCATAGTGTGATGCCGCTCATTGACAGGACCGTTGCTGACCATGGCAGAAGAACAAAATCCCCCTGCTGACGAGCAGGAAAAAAACAATAAAGAACGCAAGCGCCCCGGCAAAAAACCGTTAATTATCCTCGGCATCGTTGTCGTGGTGATGGTTGTGGTGGCGCTGGTCTGGTGGTTTTTAACCCGTAACGAAGAGACCACGGACGACGCCTTTACCGACGGCGACGTGGTGACCATCGCCCCCAAAACGGCGGGCTATGTCACCGAGCTGCGGGTGCGCGATAACCAGCGCGTGAAGAAAGGTGATGTGCTGGTGGTTATCGATCCGCGCGATACCGCCGCGCAGCGCGACCAGGCGCAGGCCCAGCTTGGGCTGGCCGTGGCACAGCTGCATCAGGCGCAGGCCCAGCTGGCGCTCTCGAAGGTGCAGTATCCTGCCCAGCGCGACGAAGCCAAAGCGCAGGTGCTCAAGGCGCAGGCAGATATGGCGAACGCCCAGGCCGAGTATCGCCGCCAGCGCGGCGTTGACCCCCGTGCGACCACCCAGCAAAGTATCGATTCCGCTAACGCCCAGCTGCGTAGCGCTCAGGCTGGCCTGGCCAGCGCGCAGGCGCAGCTTGAGGTGGCGGAGCAGGTTCAGTTGCAGATTCGCCAGCAGGAGACCAACGTCGAAGCGCGTGAACGTCAGGTTGACCAGGCGAAAGCGCAGCTCGAAACCGCCAATCTCAATCTTTCGTACACCGAGGTGCGCGCCCCGTTCGACGGCTTTGTCACCAAACGCAACGTTCAGCCCGGCACGCTGGTGCAGGCGGGAACGGCGCTGTTCTCGCTGGTCTCACCGAACGTGTGGGTGGTTGCGAACTTCAAAGAGTCGCAGCTTGAGCGCATGAAGCCGGGCGACAAGGTCAGCGTCTCTGTGGATGCCTGGCCAGATATGGCGCTTGAAGGCCATATCGACAGCATCCAGCAGGGAAGCGGATCGCGCTTCTCGGCCTTCCCGTCGGAAAATGCCACCGGTAACTTTGTGAAAATCGTCCAGCGCGTGCCGGTGAAAATCGTCATTGATAAAGGTCTGGATCCGAACAAACCGCTGCCGCTGGGGCTGTCGGTTGAACCGAAGGTGACGGTGGAATGACGGACCACAGCCACGACAGCTGGAAGCCTGCCAGCAACCCGTGGGCGGTGGCGATTGTAGTCACGCTGGCGGTGTTTATGGAGATCCTCGACACCACCATCGTCAACGTGGCGCTGCCGCACGTCGCCGGGTCGCTCTCGTCAAGCTATGACGAATCCACCTGGGTGCTCACCAGTTACCTGGTCGCCAACGGCATCGTGCTGCCTATTTCCGCCTTTCTGAGCCGGGTGTTTGGCCGCAAGCAGTTCTTTCTGATCTGCATCGTGATGTTTACCGTCTGTTCGTTCCTGTGCGGCATTGCCACCGAGCTGTGGCAGATCATTCTGTTCCGCATCATGCAGGGCTTTTTCGGCGGCGGGCTACAGCCTACCCAGCAGTCGGTGCTGCTCGATTACTTCAAGCCGGAGGATCGGGGTAAAGCCTTTGGCCTCTCGTCCATCGCCATTATCGTCGCGCCGGTGCTTGGCCCGACGCTGGGCGGCTGGATCACCGACAACTACTCCTGGCGCTGGGTATTTTTCATCAACATTCCCGTGGGGATCATTACGGTGCTGGCGATCTACCAGCTTCTGGAAGATCCGCCGTGGGAAAGTAAATCCAAAGAGAAGCTCTCCGTTGACTGGACGGGGATCGGCCTGATCGCCCTCGGGCTGGGCTGCCTGCAGGTGATGCTCGACCGGGGTGAGGATGACGACTGGTTCTACTCAAACTTTATCCGCACCTTTGCGGTGCTGACGCTTATCGGCATTATCGGCGCGATTTACTGGCTGATGTACGCCAAAAAGCCGGTGGTTGACCTGCACTGCATGAAGGATAAGAACTTTGCGGTCTCAAGCCTGCTGATGGCGGGCATGGCGATGATCCTCTACGGCAGTTCAGTGGTCATCCCGCAGCTGGCGCAGCAGGATCTGGGCTATACCGCCACCTGGTCGGGCATGGTGCTTTCGCCGGGCGCAATACTGATTGTGTTGACCATACCGCTGGTGCTAAAGCTGATGCCGGTGGTGCAGACGCGCTGGATCATCGCCTTCGGTTTTACCTGTCTGGCGGTGTCGTTCTTCTGGTCGCGCACGCTGACGCCGGATATTGATTTCGAAACGCTGGTGCTGTTCCGCAGCGCGCAGTCGATTGGGCTGGGGTTCCTGTTTGTGCCCCTGACCACCATTGCGTTTATTTCGATCCCACGGCAGCTCAACGCTGACGCGGCGGCGCTGTTTACCATGTTCCGCAACGTCGCAGGCTCGATTGGCATTTCGCTCTCAACGGCAGCGATTACCGAGCGCTCTCAGGCCCACAGCGCGCATCTGGCGTATCACGCCTCGCCGTTTAACGAGCAGTTCCAGCTGGCGATCCGCGAAAGCGCCCAGGCTATCCAGAATTTCACGACGCAGGTGGGCGACCCGATGGGTATCGCCACCGGGCGGATGTACCAGACCATGATCGAACAGTCGCGCTTCCTGGCCTATATCGACGTCTTTACCATTCTGAGCGCGGTGGCCTTTTTACTGATTCCGTTTTGTTTGTTGCTCTCGCCGGTTAAGAGCGAGGGGAGTGCAGGAGCACACTGATGATACACAGACGTTTACACCCCCTGATGATAATGATGTTGCTGGTTGGCTGCGCCGTCGGGCCGGACTACCAGCAGCCCGCACCGCCACCCTCCAGCCACTGGAATGACAAGGGCGACGGCGAGGTGAAGTCGAAAACGGTTTCAGCCGCGACCAACCCGCGCTGGTGGAAAACCTTTGGCTCGCCGCAGCTCGACAGCCTGGTTGAACGCGCCATCGCCGGGAATTTATCGCTGCAGCAAACGGTGCTGCGCATCGCCGGCGCGCGTGAACAAATTAATCAGGCGGGCGGCGCGTTTTATCCGGCGGTTAACGGCAACCTGCAGGCAACGCGCCAGCAGCTTGGGCTGGAGGGGGAGCTGAAATCTCATGGGGTGTACGACCAGCTTGATAATGTCGACCCGCAGCTGCGAGGCGCGTTAGGCCCGCTGACCCAGCCGATCAATCTTTACCAGGGCAGCTTTGACGCCCAGTGGGAAATCGACCTGTGGGGCAAGGTGCGCCGTCAGGTTGAGGCCGCCGAAGCGCAGCAGAGGGTGGCCATTGAGCAGCGTAACGATGCGCTGGTGTCGCTGGAGGCGGAAGTGGCGCGGGCGTGGCTACAGCTGCGCGGCGCGCAGAGCATTATCGCCACGCTGAATACCCAGATTGAGAGCGCACAGCAGACGCTGGAGCTTACCGACAGCCGTCAGCGCGGCGGGCTTTCACCGCAGATGGATGTGGAGAATGCCCGTGCGCAGCTGGGCAACCTGGAGGCGCAGCTGCCGCAGTATCAGGCACAGGAACGCCAGGCGATGAACGGCCTGGCCATTCTGCTCGGCAAACCGCCGGGCGCGCTGGACGCAGAGCTGCAGTCGGCACAGCCGATGCCCGCGCTGCCGGATATTGTCCAGACGGGCATTCCGTCGACGCTGGCGCGCCGCCGGCCGGACGTGCGTCAGGCGGAAGCCCGACTCCATGCGGCGACGGCGGAGATCGGCGTCTCGGTGGCGGAGCTGTTCCCGAGTTTTACCCTTTCCGGGCAGTTTGGTCTGCGCAACAGCGAAACCAACTGGCTCACCGACTGGAGCAGCCACTTCTACAGCTTTGGCCCGCAGGTTTCCATTCCCATCTTCCAGGGCGGTCGGCTGGTCTCCAGCGTGAAGGTGGCGCGTGCGCAGCAGGGCGCAGCGGTGCTGGATTATCGCCAGACGGTGCTGACCGCGCTGGGTGATGTTGAAAACGCGCTGGTGAGCTACCGCACCGACCAGCAGCGCGAAGCGGGCCTCGCGAAAACCATTGATGCGCTGCAAAACGCCTTCGACCTGGCGAGCGACAGCTATCGACAGGGGATCGCCAGCTTTATCGACGTGCTGGACGCGCAGCGTCAGCTGGCTCAGGCGCAGCAGCAGCGGGCCCAGGCGCAGGTGCAAAGCGCGCTCGACCTGGTGGCGCTGTATAAGGCGCTGGGCGGCGGCTGGGAGCCGTATCAGCAGGTGCAGCTGCCAGATTACAAGGTCTTTGGCGACGCGCCGCGGGGATAAGATTCAGAGGATTGGGCAAGAAACGGACAGGAACGCCACATTCGCGCTGGCTGAGCGGCGGGTATAACTGTTAAGCACCCAAACGAAAAGCGAGGAATGAATTATGCGTTATCAAAAACTGGGCAATACCGGTCTGTTTGTTTCTGAACTGTGCCTCGGGACCATGACCTTTGGCGGGGAAGGCGGCATGTGGGGCAAGATTGGTCAGCTTCAGCAAAGCGACGCCGAGCAGCTGGTGGGCCGGGCGCTGGACGCCGGGATCAATTTTATCGACACGGCAGATGTCTACTCGGAAGGGCGGTCGGAGGAGATCACCGGCCAGGCGCTGAAGAACCTGAAGGTCCCCCGCGAGAACGTAGTGGTCGCCACAAAAGTCTTCGGTGAAACGGGAACGGCGGGGGTGAACTCGCGCGGCAGCTCGCGATACCACATCATCAATAGTGCCAAAGAGAGCCTGCGCCGCCTGCAGCTCGATCATATCGATCTTTATCAGCTCCACGGTTTTGACCCGGCCACGCCGATCGAAGAGACGCTTTATGCGCTGGATAACCTCGTTCAGCACGGTCACGTACGCTATATCGGCGTCTCTAACTGGGCGGCATGGCAGATCGCCAAAGCGCTGGGCATTTCCGAGCGTCTGGGGCTGTCGCGATTTGCTTCGTTGCAGGCGTATTACACCCTTGCCGGGCGCGATCTGGAGCGTGAGCTGGTGCCGATGATGCAGAGCGAAGGCGTCGGGCTGATGGTCTGGAGCCCGCTGGCGGGTGGCCTGCTGAGCGGCAAGTATGACCGCAACGGACAGAGCGCATCAGGCGGACGTCGACTGGAGTTTGATTTCCCGCCCGTGAACAAGGATCGCGCTTTCGACTGCGTGGATGTGATGCGCACCCTGGCGGAAGAAAAGGGCGTGTCGGTGGCGCAAATTGCGCTGGCATGGCTGCTGCACCAGAAGGCGGTGACCAGCGTCATTATCGGGGCGAAACGGGTCGATCAGTTGGATGACAACATTGCCGCAACCAGCGTTCAGCTGAGCGACGATGAGCTGAAACAGCTGGATGCGGTCAGCGCGCTGCCGCGCGAGTATCCTGGCTGGATGCTGGAGCGCCAGGGCGAGTACCGTCGCAATCAGTTAGCGCAACAATAACCTTTCTTTCCCCGGTGGCGCTTGCGCTTACCGGGGCTACGTTCCCCTGTAATGTCATATTAACGTTATGTCACTACACGACATTCCCGTGGGCCGTTCTCTTCTTCCGCTGATTCAGTACGCCAGCTTTACGCACGCACAGGGCGGTACCGGGAAGAATCATTCCGGTCAATGCGTGCGTTTCGTTAATGCGCGCATCCGTGTTATTAAAGATTGCCTTAACCCTCTCTAAATGATATTAATTATCATTCTTATTATAAAAATAATGGCAGTTAAAAATATCTGGCAAGGATGTGAGCTTAACGATCAATCACTTTTACGTTAGGCATGTATTAGGGAATGGGTATGAGAATTATCAAGATCTTCTGGCCACTCACTGCGCTCCTGGCAGGGTTGAACAGTCAGGTATCACTGGCACAATCCTCCGATGATAACGACGAGACCCTGGTGGTGGAAGCCACCGCTGAGCAGGTACTCAAACAGCAGCCGGGCGTGTCGATTATTACCAGCGAAGATATTAAAAAGAACCCTCCGGTCAACGATCTCTCCGATATTATTCGCAAAATGCCCGGTGTTAATCTGACCGGCAACAGCGCCTCGGGTACACGCGGTAATAACCGCCAGATCGACATTCGCGGCATGGGGCCGGAGAACACCTTAATTTTAATTGATGGTGTACCGGTGACGTCGCGCAACGCCGTGCGTTATAGCTGGCGCGGAGAGCGTGATACCCGCGGCGACACCAACTGGGTGCCACCGGAACAGGTTGAGCGTATAGAAGTGATCCGCGGCCCTGCGGCGGCACGCTACGGTTCGGGCGCAGCGGGCGGGGTGGTGAACATCATTACCAAACGCCCCACCAACGACTGGCACGGTTCGCTGTCGTTATACACTAACCAGCCGGAAAGCAGCGACGAAGGCGCTACGCGTCGCGCCAACTTCAGCCTGAGTGGGCCGCTGGCTGGCGATGCGCTGACCATGCGTCTGTACGGCAACCTGAATAAAACCGATGCCGACAGCTGGGATATTAACTCCCTGGCCGGTACGAAAAACGCGGCCGGGCATGAAGGGGTGCGCAACAAAGATATCAACGGCGTTGTCTCGTGGAAATTAAATCCACAGCAAATAATCGATTTCGAAGCCGGATATAGCCGCCAGGGGAATATCTATGCTGGCGATACCCAAAACAGTTCTTCCAGTGCCGTCACTGAAAGCCTGGCGAAATCCGGTGAAGAGACGAACCGCCTGTACCGACAGAATTATGGCGTTACGCACAATGGTATCTGGGACTGGGGTCAAAGCCGTTTTGGTGTCTATTATGAGAAAACCAATAACACCCGTATGAACGAAGGATTATCCGGCGGTGGTGAAGGACGTATTTCGGCGGATGAAAAGTTCACGACCAATCGCCTGAGCTCCTGGCGAACCAGCGGCGAGGTTAATATTCCGTTGAATGCGCTGGTCGATCAAACGCTGACCGTGGGTGCAGAGTGGAGCCGCGATGAGCTCGACGATCCTTCCTCTACCAGCCTGACGGGGGCTGACAGCAATATCGGCGGCATTTCTGGTTCAGCTGCAGATCGCAGCAGTAAAAATCATTCCCAAATCAGTGCGCTGTATCTTGAAGATAATATTGAGCCGGTTCCCGGCACGAATATCATTCCCGGCCTGCGCTTTGATTATCTCAACGAGTCCGGCGGTAACTTCAGCCCCAGCCTGAACCTCTCGCAGGAATTGGGGGATTACTTCAAAGTCAAAGCGGGGATTGCCAGAACCTTTAAAGCACCCAACCTGTATCAATCCAGTGAAGGTTATCTGCTCTATTCGAAAGGCAACGGTTGTCCAAAAGATATTACATCGGGCGGCTGCTACCTGATCGGTAATAAAGATCTCGATCCGGAAATCAGCATTAATAAAGAAATTGGGCTGGAGTTCGCCTGGGAAGATTACCACGCCAGCGTGACCTACTTCCGCAATGACTACCAGAATAAGATTGTGGCCGGAGATAATGTTATCGGGCAAACCGCTTCCGGCGCATATATTCTCCAGTGGCAGAACGGCGGGAAAGCGCTGGTGGACGGTATCGAAGCCAGCATGGCGTTCCCGCTGGTGAAAGATCGTCTGAACTGGAATACCAATGCCACCTGGATGATCACCTCGGAGCAAAAAGATACCGGTAACCCGCTGTCGATCATCCCGAAATACACCATTAATAACTCGCTTGACTGGACCATCACCCAGGCGTTCTCTGCCAGCGTCAACTGGACGTTATACGGCAGACAAAAACCGCGTACTCATTCGGAAACTCGCAGTGAAGATACGGGCGGTCTGTCAGGTAAAGAGCTGGGCGCTTATTCGCTGGTGGGGACGAACTTTAATTACGATATTAATAAAAATCTGCGTCTTAACGTTGGTGTCAGCAATATCTTCGATAAACAGATCTACCGATCTTCCGAAGGGGCGAATACCTATAACGAGCCTGGTCGGGCTTATTATGCCGGTGTTACCGCGTCATTCTGATCGTAGTGCCAGAGGCGTACTGCCCGCGTCAAGGCGGGCAGTGTTTAGCGGCTTAATGCATGACAGCCTGCTGTGTTACCTGCGTTTTCACCACTGATATCTAACAGCGCTCCGCGAAAGGAGGCGTTGAACATCGGTCCGTGTCCCAGGTTTGGGAAATCCCAAAAGGCGGCAGTGACGCCTTTATCTTCCAGCGTGGCGAGAGTCGCATGTATTTTCGTCAGCACCCCGGCAGCATGCGTTTCCCGGTTATCGCCCGGCGTCGCCGAACCTTCCATTATCATCAGGCGCCTGGCGCAGTATTGCGACGGCTCAACCGCCGTGATGCGGCTCAACAGCGCATCATGGCCTCTGCCCAACGACGGGCTGGCGCTGTAGTACGTCCGGAAATAAGAGGAGGACAGCCAGGCATCCAGCACGAACAGGCCGCCGTAGGAGTGCCCCCACAGGCCGCGACGCTGCCGATCGATATTCAATCCCTGTTCCACCTTTGGCGCTATACGCGTTTCCAGTAACTGGCGGAAGTCGTTGCTACCCCCACTCTTACGGCTAAAACGCCCGTTGCGGGTATCCGTTTTGCCGCTTTCTGCTGCTGGCGTATAGTCGTAGGCCCTGCCGTTGAGATCGAAGGGGAGGTTGGTTTGATACCCGACAGCCACAATCACCGGCGGTGATTTTTCTGCCAGCTGTTTGAGCAGGTCGTCGTTCAGGCGGTCCATAACTGCGTTGCCGTCGAGCATATATAAAATCGGGTAGCCCGACGCCGGTGCGGCTTTATTTGGCACGGCCGTCCATACCCGATAATGGCGGCTGCCATCGGCGGAGTCGAACGAGTTGACGCTGAAATGGTAAAACGCGGAGCCTTTATCGGCGATATTTGGCCCCAGTGGCTGCATATCCGGCTTTGCAAAAGCGTGCGCACTCCAGATAAGGGTGAGACCAGAAAAAAGAGTGACAAGCGCCTTGCGCGGGCGTGTTGGGCAATACTCGCGGGCATACATCTGATGATTATTCCTTTTCCGCAGGTGACATTTTCTTTATTCAGGAAGCCTGTACAGTTGCCTGAATGTGTTCGCGGGTCAAGTCAACCCTGCAGTAAACCAAGCCCGTCAATCAGTGCGCCGCGCCACCATGCGTAATCGTGACCCCCGGTATATATTGCGCAATGGCTGTCGACGCCCGCGGTAAGCAACTGCTGATGCAGTTGCTGAACGTGCGGTACCGTCGAACCTTCCAGCGATCCCACGCACAGGCGGATGCGCACGCCCTGCGGCGGGGCAGAAAGCAGATGTTCGCTCACCCATGACGTATCGGTTTCGCTGAACACGTTTGGCCGGCTGGCACCCTCTGGCGTCCACCACATTGAAGGGGAGTGGCTGAGCGCCAGACCGAACGTTTCCGGTGCGTGACGAGCGGCCATGAGCGCGCTGACCCCGCCAAGGCTTTGTCCGGCCAGCACGGTGCGCGAACGGTCTGCCCACTGCTGCTGTGGGTGTTCAGCGCGGATCGTCGGCAACAACTGGCCGGCGATATCCTTTATCAGCTCGCTGCGCCCGCCGAGTATCGCAGTTCGCTCGTGTTCATCGATATTGTCGATACCAAGTACAGCCACGGGCACGATGCGTCCGTTGTTGATGGCGGCGTCAATTGCCGCGCATACGCCAAGGTGATCGAACCAGGTTTCACCATCGGGCAGCACCACCAGGCCGAGGGGCTGCGAAACATCAACGTCCGGCAGATAGAGCCGAACCCGGCGCGATTCCCCGGCGATAGTGCGCGCCGAGGTAAGCAATTGCCCGCTGGGTGACCCGCCGCGCCATTCGGACTGGGCGGGGGCTTTATCAAGTGCCAGCACCGACTCCTGTGTGCTTCCCCGAACGTTGATCCCCGGCGTTTTGTTTAGCGGATCGGCGTGCCCGACGAGGGTAGCAAAGCGGCCTCCGGACTGTGCAATCGTCTCGGCCGGGGTGCCGGTGGGGATTTCCACCAGCGAATAGGAGCCGCAGTAGCTTGCGGGTAAACGCAGCGTCAGAGTCCAGATATCCGTTGCGGGAAGGGCGGTCATCATCCCTTTCGCCACGTGCTCTTTATCCGTCACCCGATTCAGACGCAGATAAACGCCCTGCAGAGGGTGCCTGGCGCGCCACAGAAATGTCACATCACGCTCGTCTTTCGCTCCGTCGACTGGCGTCACCAGCGGTACATTCAGTGACTCAGCGTCTCGCCAGAAGTCAGAAAGGTTAGCAATGTGGCCTGCTGCCAGCTGACTGCGCAGCCTGACGATAGCAGAGGGATGTTGTTGCATGTTCAGCATTCACTCTCTTTGAATATGAAGGGTGTCAGTATAAATAGCTAAAGCGGCTATTCCGGGAACAGCCGCTTCAGCGCGTGTTTTTTAATGTCTTGCGCGTGCAATCACTCTTCCACGATTTCCCCCGTGATGTCGTGCTGGCGATGGGGAACAGCGCTGCCGACGCTGTCATGCCACAAGCGGGTATAGAGACCGCCGGCCGCTAACAGCTGTTCGTGGGTGCCGTATTCCGCAAGCTGCCCCTTATCGATAACGGCAATCAGATCGCAGCGCTGCGCGGTGGTCAGACGGTGCGCCACAATCAGCGCCAGGTGCTTCCCGGCGTGCGCGACGTCTGTTAAGGATGACATCAATCGCTCTTCGGATGTGCGATCAAGGCGTGACGTGGCTTCATCGAGCAGCAGGATGTGAGCATTCGCCAGTTGTGCGCGGGCCAGCGCAATCAGCTGGCGCTGACCTGCGGACAGATCGGCACCGCCGTTATTCACCGGTGTCCGGAATCCCTGCGGCAGATTGCGCACCGTCTCATACAGCCCTGCCCGCTGAGAGGCAATCTCAACGTCCTCATTGGTACTGGATGGCCGTGAGTAACGAATGTTTTCCGCAATATCACCACTAAACAACGCCACATCCTGATCGACCAGCCCAATCTGGCGACGGTAATCGGCAAGCGAGGCATCATCAATCATCCGATCGCCAATGCTGATCCTGCCGTGGGTGGGGGAATACAATCCGGCGATCAGCTTAATCAGCGTTGACTTACCCGCACCGCTGCGACCAACGACCGCGACGACCCTTCCCTCAGGGATTGTCAGGGTAAGTTTGTTCAGCGCGGGTTCAGGACTGTCGGGATAACTGAACGTGACCTCATCAAGATGCAGCGCGCCGGTGGCGGGCGGTGCGGAAGAGGGCTCGATGTTCTCTATGCCTTCGGTCGCCAGCAGTTCATTGATATGTTTGCCGCTGGCCGTCGCCTGCTGCCAGGCGTCGACAATTCCTGATAACTGCTGCACTGGCCCATAGAATTGCCCCAGCAGCAGGAAGAAAGCCGCCAGCACCCCGGCGGTCATTTCGCCTTCGGCGACCCGCGATGCTCCCACCAGAAGAACGGCGGCATAGGAGGCCTCGGTGCAGAAGGTCAGGAACGGGAAATAGACGGCAAGGTATTTTTGCGCACGTACGCGGGTCGCACGGAACCGATCCGATAACGCGCGCAGCCGGGCGGCTTCCTGTTCCTGCTGGCCATGCGATTGCACAACGCGCAAGCCGGAGACTTTTTCCTGCAGGGTGCTGTTGACTTTGCCTATTTCCAGCCGCGCCTGCGCATAAGCAGGGGAGCTGAGGCGGCGATAAATCCAGGTTGCCAGTGCGACCACGGGCACCGCGCTTAATGCCGTCAGCGCCAGGAGCGGGTCGAGCCAGAACATGGCGGCGGCGATGGCGAACATCGTCACCAGGCTGGTGGCTGCACCGGCAAGGCCGTTTTGCAGAAAGCGGGCGAGCGAGTCCACATCTACGGTCATGCGGGTCAGACGCGAATCGACATGCTTTTCATGCCAGGGGAGACCAAGACGCAGCATATGGCCGAAGCTGCGCAAGCGCACCGTATGCTGGACTGACTCTGCCGCTCTGGCGGCGAAGACAGTCTGTAGTGAATAACAGCACCAGCTCACGGCCACCAGGCACAGGGCGAGCAGGGCACAAAGGCCGATAGTCGACATATCGCCTGTGGCAACGCCGGAGTCAATGCCGCGCTGCAGCAATATCAGTACCCCGACGCCTGCCGCCGAATCGAGGGCGATCAGCAGGGCGGCGATGACGAACATCCACGCCACGGGCTTCAGCAGCGACGTGACTTTGCGGCCTTTACCGGCCAGCGCCTGCTGTACTGCCTTTTCCGGCACGCGCGTCATACGGGCGACAAAGCCTTTATCCCCCGTCTGCGCCGCATCGTCTTGCGCCGCTGGTACGGTCGGCCACAATCCGTTAGGCCCACTGTGGGAAGGCGCGAGGAAATCGCCGTCGCCGGTCATCAGCGCGCGGAACGCCGGACAGCGCGCTTCAAGTTCTGCCTGGGTTCCGGTGTCCACCACCCGGCCCTTATCCAGCACCACAATCCGGCTGGCTAACTGAAGCGTCGAGCGGCGTCGGGCAATCACCAGCAGCATATGCTTTTCGTCAGCATAGCGACTCAGCGCGGTGTTGATCTCCGCTTCAGTACCGGCATCGACCGCCGAGGTGGTGTCATCGAGGATCAACACTTCCGGCGCGGTAATGAGCGCCCGCGCCAGCGCGATTCGCTGCCTCTGTCCGCCGGAAAGATTCGTACCGCGTTCGGTTAATGGGGTATCGAAGCCTTTCGGCAGGGCGTTGATAAAATCGCTGGCTCCTGCTGCCCTCGCCGCGAGGCGAATGTCGTCCGCCGTTGCCTGAGGGTGCCCGTAGGCGATATTTTCTGCCACCGTACCGGCAAACAGAAAAGCATCCTCAAACACAACGCCTACCCGACGACGAAGCGCCTCCAGCCTGAGATCGCGGAGGTTCTGTCGGCCTGCGCTGGTGTTGAGCCATATCTCTCCGGCGCTGGGATCGTAAAAACGCGCCAGCAGCATCAGCAGCGTGGATTTCCCGGAACCCGATGCGCCCACTACCGCCACGGTTTCACCGGCGTGCAGGGAAAAGGAGACATCGCTGAGGATGCGTCTGCCGCCACGGTAGTCGAAGCTCATATTCTCCAGTTGCAGCCCGATAACCTGGCCGTTAACCGCCTCCGTCCCGTCTTCCATCTGCGAACGGGTGTCGATCAGAGCAAACACGCGCTCCACGGACGCCTGGGTGCGCTGGGCGATAACCAGAAACGATGCCAGTACGCGGGTTGGCCCGGTCAGCATCGCGAGGAAGCTGGCAAACGCTACGAAGGTGCCGAGATCGATGCGCCCGTGCATGACTGACCAGCCGCCGTAGCACAGCAGGACGATTTGCCCGAGCACCGGCAGCGCCAGCATGGTGGCACCTGGCATCGCCTGCGAGATGGCCGCGCCGATGCGTACCCGCACCATCTGCCGCGACTGGCGATCCAGCCAGCGCGTTTCACGCAGCTCCGCCACGCAGGATTTTACCACTGAGATCTGCGCCAGCACCTCGCGCATATGTTCGGTGAGATTGGCCAGTCGGTCCGAAGCCAGCCCGGTTTGTGCGAAGACCCGGCGACGCGCGCGCAGCGCAGTGATAGCCAGGCATGCCAGTACGCACACGACGATGAGCGTCATGGCGGGTGACATCCACAGCATCACGGCAATGCCGGCAATGTAATAAGTGAACACCGCCAGCGGCACCGGACACATCTGCAGCAGGGTATGCACCTGCTGCAGATCGCTGTTGGTCCGTGAAATCACCTGCCCGGTGCGCAGTGCGTCCTGGCCTGCGCCGTCAAGTTTTTGAATACTGTCGAATGCCCGTCCTCGCAGGGTGTGCTGCACCCAGAGCGAAAGCTCCCCGGCATAACCGCGGCGCACGTAGTTACCGATGAAATCAAAAAAGGCGATCAGCAATAGCCCGCAGGCCAGCCACGGCAGACGAGTCGGATTGCCCGCCAGCGCGTCGTTCACCGCTTGCCTTGTCAGCAACGGCGTCAGCGCGGCCAGCAGAATGGTCGAGACCGACGCTACCACCACGATGATGCTAAGTTTCTTACGTTCCCAGCACACGCGCGCCAGGCGAACTATCCAGGACCGCGCAGGTGTGGGAGAGTGAGTCGCAGGCATTAAGCCTCCTCCGTCTGTAAACAATAGGATCCGAGTTGGATCGCTGTGCAAAAAAACGCCAGGCCGATTCGGTCCCGCATTGTTACGGGCGTATGATTCCTGGATGCGTGCTGGCGTATGATCGTCATGACGGCGCAGTGGTTACCCTTTCTGTATCCTCGCGATCAGGCTTTTCGCCACCTCGCTTGGACAGGGTTGCGCTGCCATTTCCGCCGCTACCTCTTCAGAGGCGTCGCGAAGCGCGCGATTGTCGAGGAAAGCATTGATCATGCTGCTCGACAGGCCGTCGTCGCCGGGGATGATCCCGCAGCCGCGTTCGACAACAGCGCGGGCATTGACTGGGCGATCGGCACCCTGGCCGAAGACGATCTGTGGAATACCGGCGTGCAGCGCCGTCAGGGTATTGCCCGCGCCACCATGATGAATGAAGCCATCTGCGCCGTTCAGGAAGGCTCCCATGGGTATCCAGTCGACCAGGCGAACATTTGACGGCAGAGAGCGCAGATCCGACCGCGCATTGGCCGAAAGATGCAGGATGATCTCGGCATCGACTTCACTGGCGGAATCCATCACCCAGGCGATCAGGTCAAGACCGTCGACCATCGGTTTGACGGTACCGAGACTCACCAGCAGACGTTTACGGTCGGGCGTCCTCTCCCACCACGGTTCCCACACCGCGCCGCCGTTGTACGGGACGTACTGCATGGGAATAATGGGTTCGCCGTCGTTTTCAAGAATGCTCATGCTCGGTGGTGTTACGTCGATCCAGGCCATATCGCGCGGTGCGGCCGCAACGCCGTGGCGATGATAGGCGTCCGCGAGCGAACGCGTTACGCCTTTGATATGCCAGGGCGTATGGCCGAAGCCGACGGTTTGCATTACGACCGGTATATCGTATTTGGCGGCAATCAGAGGCCCGATGACGCCGAGCGGCGGGTAGATGATGAGATCGGGCCGCCAGTGTCCGGCAAACTCCACCAGGTGATCGGCCATCTCTTCGCTGAAGAATGAGAAGTTGCCCATTTTTGTGCCGATGTTACTTTCTTTTCGCTGTGCCTCGCGGCGGCGATAGTCAGCTTCAGAATCAAAACCGGGTGCGGCGTCAAATACCACCAGCCCCGCTTCTGCCGCTTTTTGGGCGAATTTTCCTCCGCTGGCGATCAGCACTTCATGGCCGTTAACGCGAAACGCCTGTGCCAGAGACAGCACAGGATACAGCAGCCCATAGAGAGGCGGGCCTACAAACAAAATACGCATGAGAAAATCCCTCTCCGCTTGACGAACTAAATCAGGAAGTCGACGCAGTCATATGCCAGCAGCAGGACGTTAATTTTCGTTAAGCCTGCTTTGACAGACGCCGCGTCCTTTTTGAGTTTCACCAGCCTTACGGACGGTCCTGTCGGTGACTATTCCGTGACGTAGGCGGGTGAATCGGGAATTCCTTGTCCCGGCTTCCATTAACGCTTACGCGCCGTTGTCCTGTTGAACAGCCCAAACGGCGTCGTGCTGCTACGCCGCGGTGTTCTGATGCATTTGTTGAGTGTGAGACCGGTCAACAAACCTGGAGAGGCTTGTTTCCTGATACCTCTGTATACCTTGCCAGATAAACCACCAATGCAAATGCTAATGATAATAATTACTATTATCATGTTTAGGTTGCAACTATAATTAAGCACTTAATGCACAATGAATCGATTATGGGAAAAATCGCAGGTGGGGCTCAGCAAAAGGGGAATCTGTGGATTCAGGCACAAAATCCCACTCTTGCGGCGGTTTACAGGCGGACCGGGTGATTCTGTGTAATTGATGGCGGGGGTCTACGATGACGCTACTTCACCAAATAGCGCGGTGTTTACTTCCCGTAAATACTGGCGATGTTACTATGATGCCTGATTCACTGCTGTTTATCGTTATGGAAAACCTGCGTAATGCTAACAAAATTCCCTCCCCGACGCGTATTGACCTGTGCTGCGGCTCTGCTAATTATTTTTAGCATCGCCTTGTTTTTCTTCCTGAGAAGCCCCGAGGTCCCTGAGTATGTTACCGCTCCAGTACGCATCGGCGATATTGAAAACGCCGTACTTGCTACCGGTCGAATTGATGCGATTGAGCGGGTCAACGTTGGGGCACAGGTTTCTGGTCAGGTTAAGTCGCTGAAAGTGAAGTTAGGCGATCGTGTCACTAAAGGACAGCTCATCGCTGAAATTGATGACGTGCCGCAGCGTAATGATTTACGCAACGCAGAAGCTGCTCTCAACGTGGTAAAAGCGGACCTTCAGGCTAAGCAGGCGCAGTTGAAGCAAGCCTCATTGCGTTTTAAGCGCCAGCGCCAGATGCTAAATGAGGATGCCAGCTCGAGGGAAGATTTCGAAACGGCTGAAACCACGCTTGCCAGTACCCGCGCTGAGTTATCGGCACTGAACGCCAAACTCGTCCAGGCGCAAATTGATGTCGACAAGAAAAAGGTCGATTTGGGTTATACAAAAGTTGTTGCTCCCATGGACGGCATTGTTATTGCCGTTGTCACCCAACAGGGCCAAACGGTTAACTCCAGCCAAAGTGCGCCGACCATTATCAAACTCGCCCGTCTGGACGTGATGACAATTAAAGCCCAGATCTCTGAGGCGGATATCACGCGAATTTCACCGGGACAGAAAGCCAGATTCACCATTTTCTCTGAGCCGGATAAGCATTATGACGCCACGTTACGTACCGTTGAACTGGCCCCTGAGTCGGTTATGAAAGATGATAGCCTGGCCAGCAGTAGCTCATCCTCGGGGTCAGGCACGTCAAATGCTTCGGTGTACTACAACGCGCTGCTGGATGTTCCCAATCCAGAAAATCGGCTGCGAATTGCCATGACAGCACAGGTGACCTTGCTGGCTGGAGAAGCTAAAAATACGTTACTGGTGCCGATTCAGGCTGTGCACAAAGTGAGTGGCAACAAGCAGCAGGTGCAGATAGTGACCAGTGATAACCGGCTGGAAACCCGTGAGGTCAAAACCGGCATTACTAACAGTGTGGATATCCAGATCCTGGACGGTGTAAAAGCCGGGGAACATGTTGTGTTATCGCAGCCGGGTGAAAAAGCACCCGGGGAAGGGTTTGTATCTTGAGTAATATCATAGAACTCAAGGGCATCAGCCGCACCTACCGGAACGGTGGACAGGATCTCACCGTGCTTAAAGGGATTGATTTGACTATCGCTGCCGGGGAGATGGTCGCGATCATCGGTGCCTCCGGTTCCGGTAAGTCAACCCTGATGAATATTATGGGCTGTCTCGATGTTCCTGATTGTGGCGACTACTATATCAGCGGTCAAAATGCCGCCCAGCTTTCACCTGACGATCTGGCAAGGATCCGCCGTGAGCACATCGGTTTTATCTTCCAGCGTTATCATTTAATGCCCGACCTGAGCGCGTTAAGTAACGTTGAAATTCCAGCGATTTATGCCAATAGCGAGCGCGAAAAGCGCCGTCTGCGCGCGGCGACATTGCTTGGAAGACTCGGGCTGGAAGGTCGTGAACATCATAAGCCGGGAGAGCTTTCAGGCGGCCAGCAGCAGCGTGTAAGTATCGCCCGCTCGCTGATCAACGGCGGTGAAATCATTCTGGCGGATGAACCCACCGGCGCGCTGGATACGCAGTCCGGTCAGGAGGTACTGTCAATACTCAGTGAACTGAATCAGCGTGGCCATACCGTGGTTATGGTGACACATGATATGAAGGTAGCGCAGCATGCTAACCGTATTATAGAGCTGCGTGACGGTGAAATTATTTCTGATACCGGCAGTCGTGTTACCTCCGGGGTTGCCCTTAAACGACCTGACAGCGTTCAGCAAAGCTGGTGGCAAAGTATTGTTGATCGTACCCGTGAATCCCTGCACATGGCGTTAAAAGCGATGAATGCGCATCGCCTGCGCACGACGTTAACCATGACGGGCATTATTTTTGGTATCGCCGCGGTTGTTACGGTGGTGGCGCTGGGTGAAGGCGCGAAACAGCGAACCCTTGATAATATCAAGGAGCTTGGAACCAACGTGGTGAGCATCTACCCGGGAAGGGATTTCTTTGACGACAGCACCGAAGCCATTCGTACACTGGTCCCGGCAGACGCCGAAGCATTAGCAAAGCAGGGGTTTGTTGACAGCGTCAGCCCCGAAGTTAACGCTTCCGACAACATTCGCTTTCTGGGTAAATCCGCTACCGCCACGATCAACGGCGTTGGGCGCGATCATTTTCGCGTAAACGGTATTGAACTGTTGCAGGGATCAACTTTCCAGGACGATCGAAATGCCTCGCAGGAAGTCATCATTGATGAAAACGCCCGCAAGGCGTTATTTGACGATGCGGGACTCAAGGCACTTGGGCAAATCGTTTTTCTGGGTTCCGTGCCTGCACGGGTTGTCGGCATCGCCAAAGGGAACAGCCGAAGCTATGCGCCTAATCGCATTAACGTCTGGATGCCTTACAGCACGGTGATGTATCGAATGACAGGAAAACCGGTGTTGACCAGCATCAGCGTAAGGCTTAAGGATGATGTTGCCAACGAGGCAGCGGTCAGCGCTATTTCTCAGCTTCTTACTCAACGCCACGGCGTGAAAGACTTCCAGCTTTATAATTTTGAGCAGATTCGACAATCAATCGAGCGGACCTCAATGACCTTTAGCATCCTGATTCTGATGGTGGCCTGCATCTCGCTGATGATCGGCAGTATTGGGGTGATGAATATCATGCTGGTGTCGGTCACGGAACGGACCCATGAGATTGGCGTGCGAATGGCGGTCGGTGCGCGTCAGGGCGATATCATGCAGCAGTTTATGATTGAGGCTGTGCTGGTATGTCTGATAGGCGGAGTGTTAGGTATTGCACTGTCGTATGCTGCCGGAGCGCTGTTCACCGCGCTGGCAGGGGGCCTTTTCACCGCCATTTATTCGTGGCAGGCCGCTGCTGCCGCATTCTTCTGCTCAACGTTAATCGGCATGATCTTTGGTTATCTCCCTGCCCGCAAGGCAGCAAGGATGGATCCGGTCGTTTCACTGGCCAGCGAGTAACCCATGAAAATATTATCCCCTTTAACGGTATGCCTTACTGTCCTGCTTAGTGCTGGCTGCGCCGACTCTCTGAAAAGCGACTATCAGCCTCCTGAGGTGAAGTACCCTGCCAACTGGTATCAGGCGGATGCTGCGGAGGAGAGGATGCCGTTCGACTGGCAGGCCTTTAATGATCCAGACCTCGACGGCTGGCTGCGGCAGGTGATGGTGCGCAATAACGATGTCGCGGGAGCGGTATTGCGTGTGTATCGCGCCCGCCTGGACGAAGAGCGGATTGGCATCGCAAACGATCCGGGACTCAAAGGTTCGCTCGCGCTTGACGGTAAAAAACAGCTGAACAGCTCAGCCAACTGGAGCAGGGGCAGCGTTGCCAGTATTAATACCAGCTATGAGCTGGATCTGTGGGGCAAAATAGCGCGGCAGCGCGATGCGAAGGCGTGGGCACGTTTTGCCTCGGAAGAGGATCTGCGTTCTGCCCGACTGACGCTGCTTTCAAATGCCAGTAATAATTACTGGCGCTTAGGCTTTATTAACCAGCAGCTGTCTGTCCTGCAACAAAGCATCGACTATGCAAAAGAGACGCTGCGCCTGGCTAACGCGCGTTATGCCGCGGGTGGTGCCTCCTCTCTGGATGTTGTGGATGCTCAGCAGGGCGTGCTTTCGCAGGAAAACAGGCTGGCGGCGTTGAAGAATGAACGTTTACAGGCGCTCAATCAGCAAGCCGTTTTGCTTGGAACCGCGCCGGGCAGCGCGATAGTCGAACCGAAAGCGTTACCAGTGGGACCACTGCCGCAGGTCAGTGGAAAGATCCCGGTCAACGTGCTGCGGCATCGACCCGATATCAGCGCTAAAGAGTGGCGGGTACGGGAAGCATTGGCCACCGTTGATGTCCAGCGTACTGCATTTTATCCAGCGTTTAGTCTGACCGGCTCGCTTGGCACCAGCAGCAGCAGCCTTATGGCCTTCCTGGAAAATCCTGTAGGCTCTGTTGGAGCAAACCTGACCCTTCCGTTCCTGGAATGGAGAGAAAGGGGCATGGACGTGAAGATTGCCCGCAACGACTACGAGCAACGGGTTCTGGAGTTTAAACAGGAACTTTACAAGGCGATGAGTAGCATAGAAGATGCGCTTGCTTTGCGTCATCAACTCCTGGAACAGGAGACGCTTCTACGTGAAGGCCTGGAACTGGCGAAAAAATCAGAGAGGCTAAACGAAGTTCGCTACCGCCAGGGCGCGGTGCGAATTTCTTTCTGGCTTGATGCTCAGGAGAAACGCCGTCAGGCCGAACTGGCACTGTATGAAAATCGCTTTAACCAGTTAACTAATCTGGCAAAAATCTATATGGAGTTCGGCGGTTCGGTATCTTTCCCCTGAAGTGCGCAGACTCATTACGTCTGGCAGCAAAAGGACTTGCTGCCACGGCGCAGTTCGCAAGGCATCCCTCGTCATTATTCAAACCCATCTCACAAAAATCGTTCCTCCCCTTTGATCGAAATTTCATCTCCG
Source organism: Enterobacter sp. V87_3 (assembly GCF_029967835.1). NCBI lineage: Bacteria > Pseudomonadati > Pseudomonadota > Gammaproteobacteria > Enterobacterales > Enterobacteriaceae > Enterobacter > Enterobacter sp. V87_3. The sequence goes on from NZ_JASCAM010000029.1 coordinate 93,616, forward strand.
GCTATATGACTAGTCATATCATTTAAATGACTAGTCATATAGGAGGCGACCATGAATCAATCACTGCCAGCAAACTTCTTGTGGGGCAACTCGGTGTCGAGCATGCAGACGGAAGGGGCATGGAACGAGGGCGGAAAGGGGATGTCGGTGTACGACATTCGCGAAGCCGGTGAAAATATCTCTGACTGGAAAGTGGCGACCGACTCTTACCACCGTTACCGGGAAGACTTTGATTTGATGCAGGATCTGGGCATGAACTGCTACCGCTTTCAGATCTCCTGGAGCCGCGTCTGCCCGCAGGGTGACGGCGACTTTAACGACGAGGGTATCGCCTTTTACGACCGCTTTATCGATGATTTGATCGCCCGCGGCATTGAGCCGATGGTCTGCCTCTACCACTTCGATATGCCGCTGGCGCTGGCGCAGGAGTACAACGGATTTAACGATCGTCGCGTCGTGGAGGCGTTTATCCGCTACGGCAAAAAGATGATCGACTGCTACGGCGACCGGGTGAAGTACTGGCTGACCTTTAACGAGCAGAATATTTTCCACATGCCGATAGCCTTCCGCATCTCCGGCTATATGAAAGGGGAGGAAACCCTGCGCGAGCTGTACGAAGTGCAGCATCACACCATGGTGGCGCACATGGCGCTGACCGAGTATCTGCACCAGTCCCGGCCAGGCCAGCTGATGGGCGGCATGCTGGCGCACCAGCTGATCTACCCCGCAACCTGCAAGCCGCGCGATATCTTCTGCGCCCAGCAGTACGACGAATTCCTCAACCAGAACCTGCTGCGTGTCTTTGCCGGCCAGGGCTACAGCCCGGCGGTGATGGCGGTAGTGGAGCAGCAGGGCTTTGGCGATATCTACCGCGCCGAGGATCTGGCGCTGTTCGCCCGCACCAAAAACGATTTTATGGCCTTCAGCTATTACGCCAGTAAAACGCTGGACAGCGACGCGATCCCGGAAGGTACGCCGGTTAACTATTACCTGCAGCACGGTGAAAAGAACAACCCATATCTCAAGGCAACGGAATGGAACTGGCAGATCGACCCTATGGGCTTTCGCACCATCATCACCCGCTACGCCAACGACTGGCGCATGCCGGTGTTCCCGATTGAAAACGGCATTGGCGTCATTGAGTCCTGGGACGGCGTGAACCCGATTGAGGACACGTATCGCATCGACTATCACCGGGCGCACATCGAGGCGATGAAGGCGGCGATGTTTGAGGATGGCGCCGAGGTGATGGGCTATCTCGGCTGGGGGTTAATTGACATCCTCAGCTCGCAGGGCGATATGCGCAAACGCTACGGCGTGGTGTATGTCAACCGTGAAAACCACGACCTGAAAGACCTCAAGCGCGTGCCGAAGAAAAGCTACGCGTGGCTGAAACAGGTCATCCATACCAACGGACGCGAGATGTAAGCCGTACGCTGCCAGGCCGTTTTTGTGACTGATTGATGGAAAATATCCGCTATGTCTGAAGCAAAAATAACACCGCATATGCAGTCTTTTGTCGACAAATTTGTAGAGTTCTCGGCGCGCCTGGCAAACCAGGTGCACCTGCGCTCGTTGCGCGATGCCTTCGCCACGGTGATGCCGATTTTCATCCTCGCCGGGCTGGCGGTGCTGGTGAATAACGTGGTGTTTCCGTGGATCTTTGAAGGCGACACGTTGGCGCAGTTCAAGGTGTGGGGCGAGGCGATAATCAACGGTACGCTGAATATCGCCGCGCTGCTGCTGGCCCCGATGATTGCCTGGGCGCTGGCGCGTAACAAAGATTTCGACAATCCGGTCTCGGCAGTGGTTATCGCCGTCAGCAGCTTTATCATCATGATGCCGATGCAGCTCTCGCTCACGCCTGCAGGCAGCCAGACGGCGGTCAACGTTACCCAGGTACTGTCGTTTGGCAATATTGGCAGCACCGGGATTTTCGCCGGGGTGCTGATTGGCCTGCTGTCGACGGAAATCTTTATCGCCATTTCGCGCCTTAAGGCGCTGCACATTTCTCTGGGGGAAAATGTCCCACCTGCGGTGAGCAAATCCTTTACCGCGCTGATCCCGACGATCATTACGCTCTCTCTGTTTGCCGTGCTGGCCGCCGTGCTGGCGAATGTCCTGCACACGGATCTGATCCACCTCATTACCACCTTTATCCAGCAGCCGCTGCGCCTGATTAACACCAGCCTGCCGGGGACGATTTTTATCTACAGCTTCGGCAACTTCCTCTTCACGCTGGGTATTCACCAGTCGGTGGTCAACAGCGTGATTCTGGAACCGTTCCTGCTGATTAACACTAACGAGAACATGCTGGCCTTTGCTAACGGTCAGCCGATCCCGCATATCATCAACAACATCTTTGTCCCGACCTTTGGCATGATCGGCGGTACGGGCAGCACCATTTCGCTGCTGATCGCCATTTTCATCTTCTCGCGGCAAAAATCGGCGAAGCAGGTGGCCCGTCTGTCTCTGGCGCCCGGCCTGTTTAATATCAACGAGCCGGTTATCTTCGGCCTGCCGATTGTCTTTAACCTGCCGCTGATGATCCCGTTTGTTCTTCTGCCCGCCATCGGCATCTATTTCGCCTGGCTCTGCACCACCCTGGGGTTGATGTCGCGCTGCGTGGTGATGATCCCCTGGACCACGCCGCCGATCCTCAGCGCCTGGCTGGCAACAGCGGGGGACTGGCGTGCCGTGGTCGTGCAGTTGGCAATCATGACATTTGGTGTATTCTTCTACCTGCCTTTCCTCAAAATAGCCGAGAGAGTGGCGTTGAAAAACAGCGGGATAGAAAACTAAACAGAAGGACAGGACGATGGCGGCGAAGTACATCACCATAGCGCGGGAAATCAAGAAACGCATTATCAGCCAGCAGTACGCCGCCAATGAACCGCTGCCGGACCAGTTCGCGCTGGCGGCGGAGTTCAGCACCAGCCGGATGACCATTCAGCAGGCGATGCGCCAGCTGATTGTCGAAGGGCTGGTCTACACCCGTCAGGGGCAGGGGACGTTTATCCGCAAAAACTTCCTCCAGCTTTCGCAGTGGGATCTCTCTGGCAGCGACTACTTTGGCGCAACCAAAACCTGGGCACACCTTGGCACGGTGAGCAGCCAGGTGGTGCATTTTGAACTGCGCTTCCCCAACGAGAAAGAGCAGGCCTCGCTGATGATTAACGGCGATGCGCCGGTCTATGATTTTATCCGCCTGCGTCTGCTGAACGGCGAGCCGATGTCGCTGGATTCCACGGTCATGCCGCTGAACCTGGTGCCGGGGTTAAACAAGAGCCATCTTGAAAGTTCGGTGTTCCAGTATGTGCAGGAGACGCTCGGGCTGAAAATCATGGGGTCGTATCGGGTGGTGCGGGCGTTGAAGCCCAACGAACTGGATATGCAGCACCTGGTCTGCGAGCAAACCGACCCTGTGCTGGAGGTAGAGCAGGTGATCTATCTTGAAGACGGTACGCCGCTGGAGTACGCCCACTGCCACTATCGGTACGACCACGGCGGGATTGTTATCGTCAATAACGGATAAAAAAAAGCGGGCCTCGAGGCCCGCTTTTTTATGCGTGTTGCTATCAGTTCAGACGCACCGGCATACCGGAACGGTTCTGGATCGCCTGATCGACAACGGTCGTGTCCACATCGGCCTGAGAGGTCACGGCCTGTACCGCGCTGGTCAGGGTAATTGGCACGATTTCGTTGTTGTTGATCTGGTCTTCGCTGGTGGAGAGCGGGTTGTGCACCTCAATGTAACGGCTGCCGTCTGGCTCCGACGTCGCTTTCACCGGTTCATTAATGAACTGCACGCGCGTACCCACCGGCACGTTGTCGAACAGGAATTTGATGTCGTCGTTACGCAGACGCACGCAGCCGTGGCTGACGCGCAGGCCGATACCGAAGTTAGCGTTGGTACCGTGGATAGCGTACAGACGGCCAATATACAGCGCATACAGACCCATCGGGTTATCCGGGCCGGCAGGGACGACGGCTGGCAGCGGCTCACCGGCAGCGATGTATTCCGCGTGCATTTTGGCGGTTGGCGTCCAGGTTGGGCCGGCTTTCTTACGCTCAACTTTGGTGGTCCAGTTCAGCGGGGTGTCTTTACCGAGCTGGCCGATACCGATTGGCAGCACGATCACGGTGTTGGTGCCTTTCGGGTAGTAGTACAGACGCATTTCCGCGCTGTTGATCACGATGCCTTCATGAACGGTATCAGGCAGGATCAGCTGCTGAGGAATGTTCAGTACGGTGCCCGCTTTTGGCAGGTACGGGTCGACGCCCGGGTTGGCTTCCAGCATGTTAGACAGACCAAGCTGGTATTGCGCAGCGTAGTATTCCAGCGGCTGGGTGTTGCCCTCTTCAACGGTGACAACCTGGTTTTGACCTACCAGACGGCTTCCGTCTGTCGGCAAGGGATAAGTCACCGCAGAGGCGGTTTTGCAAAAACCTACGACGGCTAACGCTGCCGCAAAAAGCGTTGTTAATTTCATGTTCATGTTTTGCGAGGTATCTAAGCCATTCCGGCGATGAGTTGATAAGTCTGAATCTGTGATGGGAGCGCATTATATGTGCATTCCTGCTCACTGGGAATTCAGATGTGTACGAAATCACATTTTTTTCGAATTTGTTAAAGTTTAGTGCATTGCTGCAACACGGGATCTCAATTCGGAATTGTGGCATAATGCCGCGTTTATCACACTTTTCGCAGGAATCTCTCCGTGTTAGTTACCAGCAACGTCACTATGCAGTTTGGCAGTAAGCCGCTGTTCGAAAATATTTCCGTCAAATTTGGCGGCGGCAACCGTTACGGCCTGATTGGTGCCAACGGTAGCGGAAAATCCACCTTTATGAAGATCCTCGGCGGTGATTTGGAGCCGACGCTCGGCAACGTGTCGCTCGATCCTAACGAGCGTATCGGTAAGCTGCGTCAGGACCAGTTCGCCTTCGAAGAGTTCACCGTGCTCGACACGGTGATCATGGGACACGGAGAGCTGTGGGAAGTGAAGCAGGAGCGCGATCGCATCTACGCCCTGGCCGAAATGAGCGAAGAAGACGGCTATAAAGTGGCCGATCTCGAAGTGCTGTACGGTGAAATGGACGGCTACTCAGCCGAAGCGCGCGCGGGCGAGCTGCTGCTGGGCGTCGGTATTCCGGTTGAACAGCACTACGGCCCGATGAGCGAAGTCGCGCCGGGCTGGAAGCTGCGTGTGCTGCTGGCGCAGGCGCTGTTCTCAAATCCTGACATCCTGCTGCTCGATGAACCGACGAACAACCTGGACATCGATACCATTCGCTGGCTGGAGCAGACGCTGAACGACCGCGACAGCACCATGATCATCATCTCGCACGACCGTCACTTCCTGAACATGGTTTGTACCCACATGGCGGATCTGGATTACGGCGAGCTGCGCGTTTACCCGGGCAACTACGACGAATACATGACCGCGGCAACCCAGGCGCGTGAACGTCTGCTGGCTGATAACGCCAAGAAGAAAGCGCAGATCGCTGACCTGCAGTCCTTCGTCAGCCGCTTTAGCGCCAACGCCTCAAAATCGCGTCAGGCAACCTCGCGTGCCCGTCAGATTGACAAGATCAAGCTCGACGAAGTCAAAGCGTCAAGCCGTCAGAACCCGTTCATCCGCTTCGAGCAGGACAAGAAACTGTTCCGTAATGCGCTGGAAGTGGAAGCCCTGGCAAAAGGTTTTGAAAGCGGTCCGCTGTTTAAAAACTTCAACCTGCTGCTGGAAGTGGGCGAGAAGATTGCCATCCTCGGTGCCAACGGCGTGGGTAAATCCACCCTGCTGAAAACGCTGGTGGGCGAACTGCAGCCGGACAACGGTACCGTGAAGTGGTCCGAAAACGCGCAGATCGGTTACTACGCGCAGGACCACGAGTACGAGTTCGAAAACGACCTGACGGTCTTCGACTGGATGAGCCAGTGGAAGCAGGAAGGCGATGACGAGCAGGCGGTGCGCAGTATTCTGGGGCGTCTGCTGTTCAGCCAGGACGACATCAAAAAGCCTGCCAAAGTGCTCTCCGGTGGTGAAAAAGGCCGCATGCTGTTCGGCAAACTGATGATGGAAAAACCGAATATCCTGGTGATGGATGAACCTACCAACCACCTGGACATGGAATCTATCGAATCGCTGAACATGGCGCTGGAGATGTATCAGGGTACGCTGATCTTCGTCTCTCACGACCGTGAGTTCGTGAGCTCCCTGGCGACCCGCGTGATTGAGATTACGCCAGAGCGCGTGGTGGACTTCACCGGTAACTACGAAGATTACCTGCGTAGCAAAGGTATCGACGGCTAAAAAAAGCCGGGTGGCGGCTTCGCCTTACCCGGCCTACATTCTGTTCCCTCTCCCCGTGGGAGAGGGTTAGGGTGAGGGTATCAGGCCGCACTACACCTCCCACTCACCCCCTTCAACACCATTCACCCGCAGCGTACGTTTTTCCCCCGCCGGTAACGACACCTTCAGCACCTTCCACGCCGGACGATAGTCGCCGCGTGCCGCGATATTCAGATGAATGCTCGCCCCGTCGCACACCATCTGCCACTCAACCCACAGCGCATTGCCCTGCTGGTAGCCCCAGCTCTCGCCGTCGTCCTCAAACAGCAGGCCCGACGTGGTACCCACGCCTTTCACCGGGAACAGCTTCAGCTCGCGGGTATCGTCTTTTTCAGCACTCACGTGGGTAATGCGCTCGCTCAGCGGCAGACCGGCCCCGGCGCGTACCAGCAGCGGCAGGGTTTCCAGCGGCGCGTCGCGGACGATCCACTGGCCGCCAGAGAACCACTCGTGGGTGTAATAGTCATACCAGCCGGTTACGTTATCCGGCAGCCAGACGCGGCGCTCGCGCTGACCGGCGTCGACAACGCTTGCCACCAGCAGGTCACGACCGAGCAGGAAATCATCGCACTCTTCAAAGGTCTGCGGATCGTGTTCGTGGTCGAGAAAGGTCGGGCGCAGCATCGGCTCGTCGTCCGCATGCGCCTGCCACAGCAGGGTATAGAGATACGGCAGCAGGCGGTAGCGCAGCTCAATCGCGCCGCGAATGGCAGGCGTGACGCCCGGATACATCCACGGCTCGTTAACGGTGCAATCGTCATTCCATGAGTGGATGGTAAAACGCGGATGCATCACGCCGTTCTGCACCCAGCGTACGAACAGTTCGGCATCGGGCTTATCGCCGGAGAAGCCGCCCACGTCGTGACCGACGTTAAACAGTCCGGATAAACTCATGCCCAGCCCCATGCGGATGTTATAGCGCAGTGTGTCCCAGTTGGTGCGGTTATCGCCGCTCCAGGTCTGGACGTAGCGTTGCATCCCGGCGCAGCCGGAGCGGGAGATCAGATACGGGCGTTTTTCCGGGGCAAAGCGCTGCTGCGCTTCCAGCGAGGCGCGCATCATCAGTAGCGGCATCACAGGGCGAATGTGTTTGATGGCAATGTCGTTGCCAAAGCCATGACACCGCGCTTCTCCGTCCCACACTTCATACTCGTTGTTGTCGTTCCAGGTGGAATCGATGCCCATCTCCAGCAGCTGCGTGGTGACGCCGTTCTGCCACCACTGCACCGTCTGCGGGTTGGTGAAGTCGAGGTGCGAGCCTTCATCATCCCAGAAGCTGGAACGTTCTGGTGCATCGGTTTCTGAATCACGAATGAACAGGCCTCTTTCCGCCACCTCGTTATAGCGCGGATGATCCTGCAGCAGGCACGGCTTGATGTTGGCGGCCAGTTTTAACCCGGCGTCATGGAACGCCTGGCTCATCACCTTCGGCTGCGGCACTTTGTCATGGTTCCAGTTAAAGACGTAGCGCTTGCCGTTGATCGAGGTATACCCGGACGAAAGCTGGAACGAGTCGCACGGAATAGCGTGCTCCTCACACAGGCGGATAAAGTTCATCAGTTGGTTTTGCGCGTCCGGCGCGTCGGTGTAGTGCATGGTTGACCCGCTGTAGCCCAGGCTCCATTTCGGGCCAAACAGCGTTTTACCGGTCAGACGCACAAAGGCTTTGGTGACGTCCAGCACCCGCTTACCGGTGAAAATGTAGTAATCGATATCGCCTGCTTCCGCCTGCCAGCGGCGGTAGGCGGTGTGGTAGTTGTCGATCTCGTTGCCCAGATCCAGCCAGCAGCTGCTCAGGTTGTCGTAAAACAGGCCGTAACTTACGTCGTCGCGGCGGGTAAGGGTGAACGGAATATGCTTGTACAGCGGGTCGGTGCTGACGGCGTTATAGCCCATCGCGTCGAGGTTGCGCATCTCGTAGCGTTTACCGTTGCGCTGCAGATCGCCCGCTTTTTCTCCCAGCCCGTAGAAGCGCTCGTCCTTGCGGCGGGTCAGGTAGTGCGCCACGCCGTCGCCGTGCGCGTTAAGCAGGTAGGCGCTGGTCGGACGGTCACTGACCAGTGGGTTCCATTGGCCGTCGTCACTGCGGTAATGCCACTCCAGCCACAGCGGCTGGTGCACGGTGACGCGCAGTTTGTCGGTGGCCATCGTCAGCACACCGTCTTGCTGCGAAAGCGTCCAGCAGGGGCAGGTGAAGCCGCTCAGATCGTCGCGGTGGCGGCCTTCCCACGGTACGTCTTTCTCCGGCGCGATGCTCCAGGTGCGGTCCAGCGCCAGCTCGCCTTTGCGTTTAATCAGCACGCGGAACAGGTTCTCTTCCAGCACGTACAGGCACAGGCGGTGCTGATTATCGACCAGCAGTTCCAGATGGTTCGCCGACTGCGTATCGACGGTCCAGTTTTTCAGGGTTTTCATATGCAATACATCCACTATCAGGCGCGCGTGGCGCGACGTTCAGCAATAAATGCCACCAGGAAAACAGCGCCAATCAGGTCAAAGAAACCCATGGCAATGAACAGCGGGTTAAAGCCAATTTTGTCGGCGGTCACCCCAATCAAAAGTGAGAACAGGAAGCTGGCGATCCACGCCGCCGAGCCGCGCATGCCGTTGACGGTCGCCATCTGGCCTTTGTCGAACGACTCCACGACCAGTGCGCTCAGCATGCAGGAGATAATCTGGTGCCCGAAGCCGCCGATGGAGATCAGCGCGATGGTGATATACGGGTCACGGGTTATCGCCACGACGGCGAGCGAGATCATCAGGAATGCGCCGGTTACGGAGCTTGCGACCACGGCGTTCACGCGTGAGCAGCCAAACAGGCGGGTGTACAGCCGGGTAAGGTAACCGCTCGCCACGCTGCCGAGATCTGCTGCCAGGAAGGGGAGCCAGGCGAACATCGCAATCTGCTTCAGGTCCATCCCGTGCTGTTTGGCGAGGTACAGTGGCACCCAGAAGCTCAGTACCGCCCAGGCAGGCTCGGCCATAAAGGCCGGAATGGCGATACCGTAAAAGCGTTTGTTCTTCGACACGGTTTTCAGTGCGGTGAGGAAGGGGAGTGTGACCGGCGGTGGCTCGTTATCCTGTTTGATAAACGCCAGCTCCTCGCTGCTGAGGTTCGGGTGCTGCTCCGGGTTGTGGTAGAACGCCCACCATAAAATCACCCACAGCAGCGCCAGCACGCCGGTAAACATAAACGCGCCCTGCCAGCCGAACGAGGCATGGGCAAAGTAGATGATGGGCGGGGCCAGCATTGCGCCGACCGAGAAGCCCACGCCCGCCCAGCCAGCCGCGACAGGACGTTCCGATTTCGGGAACCATTCGCCAATGGTTTTGGCGTTCGCGGGGGTGGCGGCCGCTTCTGAGGCGCCCATAAAGAAGCGCAGGATCGCCAGATGCAGCCAGCTTCCGGCCCCGGCATGAAAAATACACATCAGCGCCCACAGACCGGCGCACACCATAAAGCCAATCTTCAGGCCGATAACGTCAATCAGCCAGCCACACAGGGGCTGAAAAAGGGTGTAGGCAATCTGGAACGCCCCGACGATCCAGGAGTACTGTTCGGTGGTGATCCCCAGGCTCTCTTTTAGCTCGGGCGCGAGGATCCCCAGCGAGTTACGGGTGATGTAGTTAACGGTCACGCCCAGTAAAAACAGGACCAGAACGTACCAGCGCAGGTTCTTAATCACGCGGCGGGTTTTGCTTGCCGCAAGGGGTGTATTGATGTCCTGACTCATTTTGATCTCCACAAGACGGACGGCAGGATAGAGAAAGTAAGTTGTCACACACTTTTTTATATTTCGCTGAATGGTAACGGTTTTATGGATTAAACCTGTTATACCAATTCGATGCGTTTTGTGTGATAACTGCACAGTAGGGGAGAAAGTTGCTGGACAACAGGGGATTTTATGCAAAACTTTTCATGATCCTTTGTGATTGATCGTTCGTGGCCTGTGAAGCTAAGTTATTGAGCATTGGCGGCGATATGAAAAAATTTTCATGACACAACCGGAGCCAGATCACAAAATGGATAAAAGGTTAAAAATCACTCAAATCGCTGAGCGCACGCAGCTCTCGATCAGCACCGTTTCGCGCGTGCTGGCGGGCAAAGCCAACACCAGCGAACGTGCGCGGGCGAAAGTGCTGGCCTGCGCGCGGGAGCTGGGCGTGATGGACGGTCTGGCAGCGGGCCGTCTGCTGCTCAATAGCCTGGTGATTTTTGCCCCCCAGCGGGCGTTCGACGAGCGGTCCGATATCTTTTACTACCGCGTGATCCAGAGCATCAGCAAAGGGCTGGCCTCGCACGAGGTGCGTCTGCGCTACTGCGCGCTGGAGGAAAACGACGGCGACGCTCAGCTGTTTCTGACGCGCATGAACGAGCCGGATACCCAGGCGGCGATCCTGCTGGGTATCGACGATCCGCACATTCACGATCTGGCGGTCGACGTGGGCAAACCGTGCATGCTTATCAACTGCCGTGACCGGCATACGCGCTTGCCTGCCGTTGCGCCGGATCACCGTGCGATTGGCGAAAGAGCGGCGGAGTACCTGTTCGAGATGGGGCATCGTGAGGTGATGACCGTGCTCTGTCTGCGGCGCTATACCATGGAGCTGCGTCTGTCGGGGATCCGCGATGCGTGGCGCACGCATAATCTGAGCTTCGACGACAAACGCGATCTGCTGGAGGTGCAAAGCTTCAGTGCCAAAGAGACCGAGCGCGCGTTCAGCGAATGGCTCGGGCAGCGGCAGGGAAAAGAGCTGCCCACGGCGTTTCTGGTAGGCGGCGATTTTATGGCGGCGGGTGCCATCAGTGCGCTGCAAAATCACGGGCTGCGGGTTCCGCAGGATGTTTCGGTGATGAGCATCGACGGCTTTAATCTGGCGGCGATTCAGGACGTGCCGTTAACCGCAGTCCACGTCCCGCGCGATGAGCTGGGCGTGGAGGCGGTGCACATGCTCCAGCAGCGGTTGATGCGCCCGGACGCCCCGGTCGGCACGCTATTGCTCAACGGCACGCTGACGGTAAGGGAGTCGGTACGGCGGATACGTCAGGGCAAGCGACGCACCGCCGTCGAGCGGGAAGGGCTGTACGACGACTAGGCCATGCCCAGCGCCCGTTTGCCGTGGATGTTCAGGTCGTCCAGGGTAAAGCGATCCTGCCACGTCTGTTCGTAATCCTCGCGCGGGAAATCGCCCGGCGACGCGCCGGTGTCGAGCGCGGCTTTGACCTTCTTCGCGTAGGCGAGGTTTTTCTCGCACATCGGCGCGGCGGGGATATACATCACGTTGCCCCAGCCCTGCTGGTTTTCAACCGGTGCAACGGAGTGGATCACGTCGCAGTGCCACCAGACGGAATCTCCGGCTTCCAGCGCCGGAATGCTGGTCAGCGCCTCGATAAGCAGCGGGTGCCACTTCTCTGAAACCGGCAGTACGCGTCCCGGCGCGACGCCGCACAGTTCGTCCTCAGGGACATCGTCCAGCAGCGGACGCAGCAGAATATAGGCCATCGCTTCCGGGATCGGCACCACGTGCAGCAGACCCTGACCGGGGATCATGTCCGACAGCGCCGTCCAGCCCTGGAAGGTGCGGAACACTGAACATTTGGTGGTGTTATCCACGGTGTATTCTTCCACCTCGGTACGGTGCGCGGCGTTCCACGGATCGTATTGATCGACGTTGCCGTCAAACACCCGCGCGAAGACCTGCTGATAGGCCGGAAGCAGCCAGCGTTCCAGCGCGCCGGAATCGGTGTGTGCGCCCAATCCTTTCGAGGTGGTTCCCGGCGGGCGGCGGCGAATGCGGTCCGGATAAATTACGCTAACGTCCGGGTCGAACCACCGTTTGCCGTTGCTCTCGAATGTCCATAAACGGTTCAGGAACGACTGTACCTGGGCCATCTCCTCGCTCTGGCGCGCCTGCATTTGCGCCTGCGACCAGTAGATCGGGTAAATCTCCGGGCGAGAGGCCGTCAGGGTCCCGAAGAAGTTATCGCCCGGCCCTTTATACACCTCGTCAAAGTGGTTGAGATCGAGGTAATCGAGCATCGACTTATCCCACGCCAGCGCCTGCTCGCGCGGGAAATGACCTTTGATCACCGCACAGCCGCGACGCTTTACCGCGTCGCGCTGTTCCGCAGTTATCGTGCCGTTTTTGACATCCGCAAACGGGATCACCGGCCAGACGCTTTCGCCTTTATTCTTCAGCGCGTTAATTTCCGCCACGCGGGTGGCAATCTTGTCGCTGAGCTTGTCGAACACCGCCTGAACGTCACCGATCTGTGCGCGTAACTCGCGTTTCAACTGACGAATCGCCGCTTTGTGATCCGCAGGCAAAATTTCACTGGTAAACGTCATTACTGCCTCGCATCTTTCATTCGAAAGTAAAGTTATCTACAAGTGATACTTTAAGTTAAAAATAAGTTAATGCAAGTTTAAAAACTTGACCTGTGCCACAGGATGGGAAACGCGTGCGGTGCCGGAGCGATGCCCCGGCAGGAGAAGGATCAGATGTCGAACGGGGAGTGAGCGTCGAGCACGGCCTGAATAACGTTCAGCGCGCCCTGATGGTTGTTATCGTCGGTGCTGTAGCGGCTAATGTCCTTGATGCTTTCAGCCGCGTTGCCCATGGCAAAGGAGTACTTCACCAGCTTCAGCATTTCCGCGTCGTTGCCGCTGTCGCCGATACCCACGCACGCCTGCGGGGAGATTTTCCAGCGCTTCAGCAGGCGGCTGATGCCGTTGGCTTTATGCAGGCCGGGAATGATCAAATCGACGAACCCGAAACCGCTGGTGACGGGTTTCATGATGCCGTCAAGTGACACGTGCAGTTTGTCGACAAGATTCGGGATATCGCTGTCCGGCAGGTTGAGGGAGAACTTGAACAGCACGTCGTCGATTTCACGGTAGTCGCCGATGCGCTTCAGACGATGGTAGTGCTTTGACATCAGCGCCACAAACGCCTCGGGGGCGCGATCGCTCACGTAGGCGCTTTCCAGCCCGCAGGCGACAAAGTTCAGCCCTTTATCTTTCAGCAGTTCGCCGATGACGATTTGCGCCTCGTGGCGGGTCAGCTCGCCGTGGAAAATCTGTTCGCCATGATCGAACACCAGCGCACCGTTCTCCGCCACAAAGGAGATCTGATTTTTCAGCTCCGGGAAGAAGGAGATTAGCTGGTAGTACTGGTTGCCGCTGGCAACAACAAATTCAATATCACGGGCCTTAAGCTGTTCGAATTGTGCCTGAAAGCGGTCGCGGTCGTACTGCTTGGCGTCATCCAGGAAAGTACCGTCCATATCGGTGACGATAACTTTTACGGTCATACTGTGCTCCAGAGTCACTTCGTTTTGAAACATTCTAATAACAAGGTGACGGGGAGCACAAATTTAATTTCGAATGAAAGTAAAACAAAACGGCAACCGAGGCTGCCGCTGAGTGGTTTCTCCCTCTCCCCGTGGGAGAGGGCCGGGGTGAGGGCATCTGCGAGCGCATTTCCCCCTCACCCTAACCCTCTCCCTCAAGGGAGAGGGGATAACGCGTTACAACGTGTGCTCGGTACGCGCAATGATATCGTCCTGCGCATCCGGGGAAAGGGCGGTGAAGAACGCCGAATACCCTGCGACGCGCACCACCAGATCGCGGTACTGGTCCGGGTGTTTCTTCGCTTCCAGCAGCGTGTCGCGCGACACGATGTTGTACTGGATATGCCAGCCCTTGTGCACCTCGAAGAAGGTGCGCAGCAGCACCATCAGCTTCTGGCGATCGCTGTCGTTTTCAAGCGTCGACGGGTTCAGCTTCTGGTTGAGCAGCACGCCGCCAAGGATCGCTTCGGTCGGCAGTTTGCCCACGGAGCCAATCACCGCCGTCGGGCCGAGGTGGTCCGTGCCGGAGGCCGGGCTTGCCCCTTCCGCCAGCGGCGTATGCGCCTTACGTCCGTCCGGCGTGGCCATGGTTGCGGCACCAAACGGCACGTTGGCGGAGATAGACGATGTCCCGGCGTAGTAATTACCGCCAATCGGGCCGCGTCCATAGCGCGGGTTGTGGTACTGCTTCAGCTCTTCAATGTAGGTCTGATAAGCCCGGGTCAGCAGCATGTCCACGCTGTCATCGTCGTTGCCATACTTCGGCGCGCCGTTGATCAGACGCTGACGCAGCTGTTCGTGCGTCAGCCCGTCGAAGTCATCCGCCAGAGCGGCGGCGAGCTGCTGCTGGCCGATGGTGCCCTGCTCGAACACCAGTTTCTTCACTGCGGCCAGGCTGTTGCCGAGGTTAGCAATGCCCACCTGCAGGCCGGATACCCAGTCATACTTCGCGCCGCCCTGTTTGATGCTTTTCGCGCGCTCGATGCAATCGTCCACCAGCGCGGAGCAGAGAATGTCGTGGACGTTCTCTTCCAGCATGGTGTCCACCACGTACTCAATCTCGATGGATTTACGGGTGTAGTAACGGATCTGGGTATCCCACGCCGCCATCACCTCCTCGAAGTTATCGAAGTTGCCGGCAGAGAACGCTTTCTCCTGCGGCAGGAATACCTTACCGCTGGTGGCGTCGCGGCCACCTTCCAGCGCGGCGAGCATCACGCGGGCAAAGTTGATAAAGCTCATGCCGGTACAGCGATAGCCCCACTTGCCGCCGACGGCGGTTTCAATACAGCCAATCGCCGCATAGTCGTAGGCATCGTCTTTCTCGACGCCGAGCTTGATGAATTCCGGAATAACGATTTCATCGTTGTTAAACGCCGGCATCCCGAAGCCGCAGCGGATCACCTGCACGCAGGCGTCGAGGAAGTCGTTGCTCATGCCCGCATGGTAACGCACGCTCAGGTTTGGCTGGGTTGAGCGCAGGCGGCCGCAGGATTCGAGAATAGCGTAAGAGAGCGGGTTTACCGCGTCCATCGGCTCGCCGTTAACCAGCGTCTGCCCGCCGATGGTGACGTTCTGGTACAGCGGGCTACCCGCCGAAGCTTTGGAGTGCGAGCCGGAGCGGATTTTGTTCACCTCCAGCAGCTTCAGCCAGCAGCTGTGCAGCAACTCAATCGCGTGCTCGCGGTCAAGACTCTGGTTCAGCTCCACGTCGCGGCGGTAGAACGGATAGAGATACTGGTCCATGCGGGCAAACGACACCGAGTGCCCGTTGGACTCAATCTGCAGGATTAGCTGGATGAAGTAGCACAGCTGCAGCGCCTGCCAGAAGGTGGCTGGCGGCTGGTGGGCAATCACGTCACAGTTTTCCGCTATTGCCAGCAGTTCGTCGCGGCGGCTTGCACGCGTCTCTGTCGAGGCCATATCGCGGGCCAGCGCGGCGAAGCGTTCAATGTGCAGGCTGACGGCGTCCAGCACGATATCGATCGCCTTGAGGAACTGGTCGCCGTGCAGATCGTCCAGCACCGTCAGGTTGATGCGCGAGCGGCGCTCGGCCACTTTGGCGCGCAGGCCGTCGAGGCCTTTCTCCAGCAGCAGCGGGAAGTTCACTGCCAGGTGCGCGTCACCGGAGGTCATGTTGCCTTCGGCTTTGATAATGCCGGTCTCCAGCAGGCCTTTCTGCTCGTCGGTGAACATGCCGTAGCAGCGGTCCTGTACCGTCTGGCCGCGCCACCATGGGCAGATGTCATGCAGCACGCGTTTGTTCTCTTCGCTGACCGCAAAGCCTGCGCCGGGGCGGTCGGCCAGATCGTCGATCTCTTTTTCAATCCACGAAACGGTATATTCCGGGAAAATCGGCGCGGCGCGGACTTCGCTCGCCTGGTTACCGACGATCAGCTCGTCGTGTTTGATCCAGATAGTACGCTGCGCCAGATGGTGCGCCAGCGCCAGGGCACGACGCACCGGGATCGGTTTGTCCATGTGCTGCTGGTACATTTCGGTGTAGTGCTGCGCGCGCTCGGTGCAGACCGGCGGCTTAACAATATGCACCAGGGCGGTTTTGTGCGCTTTAATTCGCTCGCTGAGGGTGGTGAGATTCAGGGTCTTCATAAGTTTATCCTCGTAAGGTCGCGGTTAACCCTTTGTGGCAGGCATACTGCTGTGCAAAGTCCAGCAGGGCAGGGTTATCCAGCGGTTTGTCAGGGGCAGAGTAAGGTTGACCGAGCAGGGTGTATTTGTTCATGCCCAGCGTGTGATACGGCAGAAAATGAATGTCGCGGACGTTGAGTTCGTCGGCGGCGAAGTTGGTGATGGCGGTAATGGACGCTTCATCGGCATTAAAGCCCTGAATCAGCGGCACGCGGATGGTGATACTTTTTCCAGCCGCCGCCAGACGCCGGAGATTATCCAGGATCCGTTTTGCAGAGCCGTCGGTCCACTGTTTGAACACGTCGCCATCGACGTGCTTCAGGTCGGCCAGGAACAGATCGACATACGGCAGTGAGGGTGCAATAGAGTGCCAGGGGACATGCAGGCAGGTTTCTACGGCGGTATGAATGCCCTGCTCGTGGCTGGCTTTAAACAGATCGTGGGCCAGCGTCGGGTTCATGAAGGGTTCGCCGCCGGAGAGGGTAATGCCGCCGCCGCTACGGTCGTAAAAGGGTTTATCGCGCAGGACGGTAGCCATGATCTCCGCTACCGGCTGCGTGTCTCCGCAGACGGTGAGCGCCTGCGTCGGGCAACAGTCGGTGAGGGCGTCGAGCGTCTCTGCATTCAGCCTTTCCCGATGGATGACCAGCCCGTTCAGCGCACGCTCGATAATGCCCGGCGCGGACTGCTGACACAGGTCGCAACCGTCCAGGCACAGACGCGCATCAAACAGCACGTCGCGGGTGCGGGAGCGGCTTTCCGGGTTCTGACACCAGCGGCAGCCCAGCGAGCAGCCTTTCAGGAACACCACGGTTCGAATTCCGGGGCCATCATGGGTAGAGTAACGCTGAATATTGAAGATCATTTTTAGCCCTCAGGTTGCATATGAAGATTAAATGACTTTCGAATGAAAGTTATCTTGATGCAGGTCAACTCCTGAGCAGGTTTTATCGTGATAGGTTAGGTACAGGCTAATTTTGAGGGTGACATCATGGAACTTTATCTCGACACATCTGACGTTGCGGCAGTGCGTAAACTGGCGCGTATCTTCCCGCTGGCGGGGGTGACCACCAACCCGAGCATCGTTGCCGCAGGCAAAACGCCGCTGGACGTGCTGCTGCCGGACCTGCACGACGCGCTGGGCGGGAAGGGGCGTCTGTTTGCGCAGGTGATGGCGACGACGGCCGACGGCATGGTAGAGGACGCGCGTAAGCTGCGCGCGATTGTTCACGACCTGGTGGTCAAAGTGCCGGTGACGGCAGAGGGGCTGGCCGCCATCAAGCTGCTGAAAGCGGAAGGTATTCCTGTGCTGGGGACGGCGGTGTATGGCGCGGCGCAGGGGATGTTGTCTGCACTGGCGGGGGCGGAGTATGTGGCACCTTACGTGAACCGCGTGGACGCGCAGGGCGGGGACGGGATCCAGACCGTGATTGAGCTGCAACAGCTGCTGACCCTGCATGCCCCGCAGTCAAAAGTGCTGGCTGCGAGTTTCAAAACCCCGCGTCAGGCGCTGGATTGCCTGCTGGCGGGCTGTGAATCCATCACCCTGCCGCTGGACGTGGCGCAGCAGTTTATTACTTCACCGGCTGTGGATGCGGCGATTGTGAAGTTTGAGCAGGACTGGCAGGGCGCGTTTGGGCGGACGTCGATTTGAAATGTGCGGGCTGATGCCCTCACCCCGGCCCTCTCCCACGAGGAGAGGGAGAAAACCGTAGGTCGGGTAAGGCGAAGCCGCCACCCGACTTTTTTACTGGCCGCACACCTCACATCCCGGATTGCGCATTAACTTCATCTCGCGGAACTGGCAGGTCATCGCGTCGTACATCACGATTTTCCCCGCAGCAGGCGTACCGTAATGCGCCAGCACCTTGATTGCTTCCATTGCCTGCAGCGAACCTATCACGCCGACTAACGGCGCCATTACTCCCGCTTCGACGCAGGTCAGCGCATTCTCGCCAAACAGGCGGCTCAGGCAGCGGTAGCAGGGCGCACCGTCGGCGTAGGTGAAAACGCTGATGTGGCCCTCCATGCGGATCGCCGCGCCGGAGACCAGCGGGACTTTGTGCGCAAAACAGCCTGCGTTGAGCTGGTTACGAATGGCGACGTTATCGGTACAGTCGAGAACCAGATCGTGCTGCGCAATCTGTGCGGAGAGCGCTGCGTCATCCAGCGCGGTGTCAATGAGCGTGAACTGAACGTTGGGATTAATACGCGCCAGCGCCGCCCGGGCAGATTCCACTTTCGGCTGACCCAGGGTTGCGTCGCTGTGCAGCGTCTGGCGCTGCAGGTTCGATACCGAGACGGTATCAAAATCCAGCAGCGTCATCTGGCCTACGCCCGAGGCGGCGAGATACTGTGCAGCAGCGCAGCCCAGGCCTCCGAGGCCAACCACCAGCACGCGCGCGGCCTTAAGCGCTTCCTGTCCTTCGAAGTCAAACCCGCGCAGGACGATCTGGCGGTTATAGCGCATCATCTCCTGGTCGCTCAGTTCCACCGTCATCTTAGCCTCCGAACAGGTGGTTAAAGCGTTCGACCTCAACCCATTCGCCCGCTTCTACGTTGCCGCGCTCGCGCTCCAGCACGATAAAGCAGTTGCCCTGGCTGAAGGAGCTAAAGATGTGCGACCCCTGGTGACCTGTGGTGCTCACCTCCAGCTCGCCGTCGGCACCCGCTGCCAGAATGCCGCGCTGGAAATCGAGACGGCCCGGCGACTTTTTCAGGCGCGTCGCCGCCCGCACGCGCAGGCGTTCAGGCAGCGGGCGGGTATGGCTGCCAGAAAGTTTGGTCAGCAGCGGGATCACCAGCTGGTAGAAGGTAAGGGCCGCAGAGACCGGGTTGCCCGGCAGACCGCAGAACCAGCTGTGCTCAAGCTTGCCGAAGGCGAAAGGTTTGCCCGGCTTGATAGCCAGCTTCCAGAAGGCGATTTCACCCAGTTCGTCGAGGATAGTTTTCGTGTAATCCGCTTCGCCAACCGATACGCCGCCGGAGCTGATCACCACGTCGGCGCAGTTATCTGCTTCAATAAACGCCGCGCGCAACCGATCGGGATCGTCAGGAATGATGCCAAGGTTAATCACCTCGCAGCCCAGCTGCTCCAGCATCAGGTGTACCGCCAGGCGGTTAGTGTCGTAAATCTGGCCGTCCTGCAGCGGTTGGCCCGGAAGGCGCAGCTCGTCGCCGGTGGAGAACACCGCCACGCGCACCTTGCGAATCACCTCGATATCGGCAATACCGAGCGAAGCCAGTACCGGCAGTTCGCCAGCCGTCAGCTTTTGCCCGGCGGCAAACACCGTGGCGCCAAGGGTGATATCTTCGCCCGCGCGACGAATGTTCTGGCCTGCCCTGACGCTGGCGGTAAACCGCACGCCGTCGTCGGTCTGTTCGGTCTCTTCCTGCATCACCACGGCTTCGCAGCCTTGCGGGACCGGCGCGCCGGTCATGATCCGCACGCAGGTGCCTTCAGGCCATTCGCCGCTAAACGGCTGGCCCGCAAATGCTTTACCCGCCACCGGCAGCGCCTTGCCCGTCTGGAGATCCGCCAGGCGCACCGCATAACCGTCCATCGCAGAGTTATCGAACCCGGGCACGTTGAGTGGGGAGACGATATCGCGTGCGGCAATCCGACCGAAACAGCGCACCAGCGGCAGCGATTCTGCGTCTTGCAGCGGGGAAATGCGGTCGAGCATCTGCGTGAGTGCCGTCTCAAGCGGCATCAGTCCGGCGTTAAAATCCATGGGTGGCTCCTGCACAGTAACAACGAAAGCGCCCATTATGGCAGAAAAGTGCCGCTAACAGTATGACCCGATGGGTGTACGCTTTACATCACAGTGGCGTCTTTCTATATTCAAAAATCATCTGAAGTTTCAGCGACGATAATGATATTTATAGAAAAAGCCGCAGGTCTGGCTAACGGGTGATGGGAAATGGTCAAAGCGGTAATCGCGATTCATGGTGGCGCCGGGGCAATCACCCGCGCAATGCTCAGTCCCGAACAGGAAAAGCGGTATATTGACGCGCTTTCTGCCATCGTGGAAACCGGCCAGCACATGCTGGAAGCCGGGGAGAGCGCGCTGGATGTGGTCACCGAGGCCGTGCGTCTGCTGGAGGAGTGCCCGTTATTTAATGCGGGGATTGGCTCGGTGTATACGCGCGATGAGACGCACGAGCTGGATGCCTGCGTGATGGACGGGGTGACCCTGAAAGCGGGGGCCGTGGCGGGCGTGAGTCATCTGCGTAACCCCGTCCTGGCGGCGCGTCTGGTGATGGAGCAAAGCCCGCACGTGCTGCTGACGGGAGCAGGCGCGGAACAGTTTGCCCATGATTGCGGGATGGAGCGGGTATCGGCCAATCTGTTCTCGACCCCGGCGCGCTACGAGCAGCTGCTGGAAGCCCGTACGGCGGGCATGACCCGGCTCGATCACGATGCGCCGCTGGACGAGCGCACCAAAATGGGCACGGTAGGTGCCGTGGCGCTCGATAAGGCGGGCAACCTCGCCGCCGCCACCTCGACTGGCGGAATGACTAACAAACTACCGGGTCGGGTAGGCGACAGCCCGCTGCCGGGTGCGGGATGCTATGCCAATAACGCGACGGCGGCGGTCTCCTGCACCGGCACCGGGGAAGTGTTTATCCGCGCGCTGGCGGCGTACGACATTACCGCTCTGATGGACTACGGCGGGCTTAGCCTGGCCGAAGCCTGTGAGCGGGTGGTGATGGAAAAACTGCCGGCGCTGGGCGGCGTCGGCGGCGTCATTGCGGTGGATCGTGAAGGCAACGTCGCGCTGCCCTTCAACAGTGAAGGGATGTATCGCGCCTGGGGTTATGCTGGTGACGAACCCAGTACGGGAATTTATCGTGAATAAGGGGGCAAAACGTGCCGCACGCTGAAGCGATGGACAGCCGGGAAGTACTGTCCGTCCATCAACTGAACATTGCGTTCCAGGAGGAGCGGCAGTTCATCCCCGCCGTGCAAAATTTATCGTTTTCGCTGAACCGCGGCGAAACGCTGGCGATTGTCGGTGAGTCCGGTTCCGGGAAATCGGTCACCGCGCTGGCGCTGATGCGTCTGCTGGAACAGACGGGCGGGCAGGTCACCAGCGACAGGCTGCTGCTGCGCCGTCGTAACCACCAGGTGACGGATCTCAACGCCCTGAGCGCCTCGCAGATGCAGCGCGTGCGCGGGGCGGACATCGCGATGATCTTCCAGGAGCCGATGACCTCCCTGAACCCGGTCTTTCCGGTGGGCGAACAGATCGCCGAATCAATACGCCTGCATCAGGGGCTGAGCGGCGATGAGGCGCTCCTTGAGGCGAAGCGGATGCTTGACCGGGTGCGCATTCCCGAAGCGCAATCGATTTTAGGGCGTTACCCGCACCAGCTCTCCGGCGGGATGCGTCAGCGCGTGATGATCGCGATGGCGCTGTCGTGCCGTCCGGCCGTGCTGATCGCCGACGAACCAACCACGGCGCTGGATGTTACTATTCAGGCGCAGATCCTCCAGCTTATTAAAGTGCTGCAGCAAGAGATGGAGATGGGGGTGATCTTTATCACCCACGATATGGGCGTGGTGGCGGATATCGCCGATCGCGTGCTGGTCATGCATCAGGGCCAGGTGGTGGAAACCGGACGCGTGGAGCAGATTTTTCATGCTCCGGCTCATCCCTACACCAAAGCGCTGCTGGCGGCGGTCCCGCGCTTGGGGGCCATGAGCGGCAGCGATTTACCGCGCCGATTCCCGCTGATTATTCAGGGCGAGGAACCGCAACCGGAAGTCGAGCAGGATACCGTGGTGGCGGGCAAGCCAATTCTGGAAGTGCGTAATCTGGTGACCCGTTTCCCGCTGCGCAGCGGCATCTTCAACCGCGTAAAACGCGAAGTGCATGCGGTGGAAAACGTCAGTTTCGACCTCTGGCCGGGCGAGACGCTGGCGCTGGTGGGCGAGTCCGGCTGCGGGAAATCCACCACCGGACGGGCGCTGCTCAGGCTGGTGGCGTCTCAGGAGGGGAGCATCACCTTTAACGGTGAGCGTATCGATACCCTTGCGGACAGCAGGCTGCAGGCGGTGCGCCGGGATATCCAGTTTATTTTCCAGGACCCGTTCGCCTCTCTCGATCCGCGCCACACGGTAGGCTATTCCATTATGGAGCCGCTGCGGGTGCATAACCTGCTCGACGGCGAAGCTGCCCAGCGTCGTGTGGCCTGGTTGCTGGAGCGCGTGGGCCTCAAGCCGGAACACGCCTGGCGTTATCCGCATGAGTTTTCCGGCGGCCAACGCCAGCGCATCTGTATTGCGCGCGCGCTGGCGCTGAACCCAAAAGTGGTGATTGCAGACGAATCCGTCTCGGCGCTGGATGTTTCAATCCGTGCGCAAATCATCAATCTGCTGCTCGATCTTCAGCGCGATTTAGGCATCGCGTTCCTGTTTATTTCTCACGATATGGCCGTGGTGGAGCGGATAAGCCATCGTGTGGCGGTGATGTACATGGGGCAAATTGTGGAGATTGGCCCGCGGCGGGCGGTCTTTGAGAACCCGCAGCACCCCTATACCCGCAAGCTGATGGCGGCGGTGCCGGTTGCCGATCCTGCCCATCGCCATGCCCGGCGCGTGCTCCTGCAGGATGAAATGCCGAGCAATATTCGTAAACGGGGTGAGCACATGGAGCGCGTGGCGCTGCGTGAGGTCGGCCCCGGACATTTTGTGGCCCCCCCGCGCCAGGACAATGCCTTCTCGCGGTTATAACTTACAACAGGCAGGAGAACACCATGGTTAAATTTGTTGCCCGGACAGGGTGGTTAGCCGCGAGCGTGGCGATGGCACTGGCCGCCGCCCCCGCATTTGCTGCCAAAGATGTGGTGGTCGCAGTGGGGTCTAACTTCACCACGCTGGACCCGTATGACGCAAACGACACCCTGTCACAGGCGGTGGCGAAATCATTCTACCAGGGGCTGTTTGGCCTGGATAAGGATATGAAGCTGAAAAACGTGCTGGCAGAGGGGTATACCGTCTCCGATGACGGGCTGGTGTATACCATTAAGCTGCGCAGCGGCGTGAAGTTCCAGGACGGGACCGATTTCAATGCTGGCGCGGTGAAGGTCAACCTTGACCGCGCCAGCAACCCGGACAACAGCCTCAAGCGGTATAATCTGTATAAAAATATCCGCAGTACCGAGGTAGTGGATCCGACCACGGTGAAAATCACCCTGAAAGAGCCGTTCTCGGCCTTTATCAATATTCTGGCGCATCCGGCGACGGCCATGATCTCCCCGGCGGCGCTGAAAAAATATGGCCAGGAGATCGGCTTTCACCCGGTGGGCACCGGCCCGTACGAGCTGCTGACCTGGAACCAGACCGACTTTGTGAAGGTGAAGAAGTTCGACGGATACTGGCAGCCGGGCCTGCCGAAGCTCGACACCATTACCTGGCGTCCGGTAGTGGACAACAACACCCGCGCGGCGATGCTGCAAACCGGCGAGGCGCAGTTCGCCTTCCCGATCCCCTATGAGCAGGCGGCGATTTTGCAGAAAAACAGCAAGCTGGAGCTGGTTGCCAGCCCGTCCATCATGCAGCGCTACATCAGCATGAACGTGACGCAAAAGCCGTTTGATAACCCAAAGGTGCGTGAAGCCATCAACTATGCCATTAACCGTCAGGCGCTGGTGAAGGTGGCCTTCGCGGGCTTCGCCACGCCAGCAACGGGCGTGCTGCCGCCGTCGATTGACTATGCCCAACAGTACCAGCCGTGGCCGTACGATCCGGCTAAAGCGCGCGAGCTGTTAAAAGAGGCCGGTTTCCCGAACGGCTTTAGCACCACGCTGTGGTCTTCCCATAATCACAGTACCGCGCAGAAAGTGCTGCAGTTCACCCAGCAGCAGCTGGCGCAGGTGGGGATTAAGGCGCAGGTTACCGCTATGGATGCCGGGCAGCGTGCGGCAGAAGTGGAGGGCAAAGGCCAGAAAGAGAGCGGGGTGCGGATGTTCTACACCGGCTGGACGGCCTCGACGGGTGAAGCCGACTGGGCGCTGTCGCCGCTGTTTGCTTCACAGAACTGGCCGCCAACGCTGTTTAACACCGCGTTTTACAGCAACCCGCAGGTGGACAAAGACCTGGCCGACGCGCTGAAAACCACCAAACCGGAGGAGAAAGCGCGCCTTTATAAAGAGGCTCAGGACACCATCTGGAAAGAGTCACCGTGGGTGCCGCTGGTGGTGGAAAAACTGGTTTCTGCGCATAACAAAGCGCTGACCGGCTTCTATATCATGCCGGACACGGGCTTTAGCTTTGATGACGCGGATTTAAAATAAGATAACCCATGTTGAATTATGTGTGTAAACGGCTGCTGGGGCTTATCCCGACCCTGTTCATCGTGGCGGTGCTGGTGTTCCTGTTTGTCCATCTGCTGCCGGGCGATCCGGCGCGGCTGATTGCAGGGCCAGAAGCCGATGCGACGGTGATTGACCTGGTGCGCAAACAGCTGGGCCTCGATCAGCCGCTGTATAAACAGTTCCTGCACTACATGGCGAACGTGCTGCAGGGTGATTTTGGTACCTCGATGGTCTCGCGCCGCCCGGTGTCGGAAGAGATTGCCAGCCGCTTCATGCCGACGTTCTGGCTGACCCTTGCCAGCATGGGCTGGGCGGTGCTGTTCGGCCTGGGGGCCGGGATTGTCGCCGCCGTGTGGCGCAACCGCTGGCCGGATAAGCTCGGCATGGCGCTGGCCGTGACGGGGATCTCCTTCCCGGCTTTTGCGCTCGGCATGCTGCTGATGCAGATTTTCTCCGTAGAGCTGGGCTGGCTCCCGACCGTCGGGGCCGATACCTGGAAG
The DNA here is from genome assembly GCF_029967835.1 of Enterobacter sp. V87_3. Taxonomy (NCBI): domain Bacteria; kingdom Pseudomonadati; phylum Pseudomonadota; class Gammaproteobacteria; order Enterobacterales; family Enterobacteriaceae; genus Enterobacter; species Enterobacter sp. V87_3. The sequence goes on from NZ_JASCAM010000029.1 coordinate 118,797, forward strand.
CACTATATCCTGCCCTCCCTGACCCTGGGCGCTGCCGTGGCGGCGGTGATGGCGCGCTTTACCCGCGCCTCGTTTGTTGAGGTGCTGAGCGAGGATTACATCCGCACCGCGCGGGCGAAAGGGGTGAGTGAGAAGTGGGTCATTCTTAAACACGGCTTACGTAATGCGATGATCCCGGTGGTGACGATGATGGGGCTGCAGTTTGGCTTCCTGCTGGGCGGCTCTATCGTGGTGGAGAAGGTGTTTAACTGGCCGGGGCTGGGGCGTCTGCTGGTCGACTCGGTCGACATGCGCGATTACCCGGTGATTCAGGCGGAAGTGCTGCTTTTCTCGCTGGAGTTTATTCTTATCAACTTAGTGGTGGATGTGCTTTACGCCGCCATTAATCCGGCCATCAGGTACAAATAAGATGCGATTGTTGAACTGGCGACGTCAGGCCATTTTAAACGCGATGCCGGGGGTGAAACCGGACCATATCCGCACCCCGTGGTTCGAATTCTGGCGGCGTTTTCGCCGTCAGCCCGTGGCGATGGCGGCGGGGCTGTTCGTGCTGCTGCTGATCGCGGTGGCGATCCTCGCCCCGTGGATCGCCCCCTTTGATGCGGAAAACTATTTTGATTACGACCGCCTGAACGACGGGCCGTCGATGATGCACTGGTTTGGCGTTGATTCCCTGGGGCGCGATATTTTTAGCCGTGTGCTGGTCGGGGCGCAGATTTCGCTCACCGCCGGGGTGTTTGCCGTGCTGATTGGCGCGGTTATCGGAACGGTATTAGGCCTGGTTGCCGGGTATTACGAAGGCTGGTGGGATCGCATCATCATGCGCGTGTGCGACGTGCTGTTTGCCTTCCCGGGCATTCTGTTGGCTATTGCGGTGGTCGCCATTATGGGCAGCGGCATGGCGAACGTGATCATCGCGGTGGCCGTGTTTTCCATCCCGGCCTTTGCACGCCTGGTACGCGGCAATACGCTGGTGATTAAGCAGCAGACCTTTATCGAGTCGGCGCGCAGCATGGGGGCCAGCGATGCCACGATCCTGTTCAGCCATATTCTGCCGGGCACGGTGTCGTCTATCGTGGTCTATTTCACGATGCGTATCGGGTTGTCGATTATTTCGGCGGCCAGCCTGTCGTTTCTGGGGCTGGGCGCGCAGCCGCCCACGCCGGAGTGGGGCGCGATGCTCAACGAAGCCAGGGCGGATATGGTGATTGCCCCCCACGTCGCCATCTTCCCGAGTCTGGCGATCTTCCTGACCGTGCTGGCGTTTAATCTGTTAGGGGATGGACTGCGCGACGCGCTGGATCCGAAAGTGAAAGGGTAATTCGAGAGGGATTGTGATCCCCTCTCCCGGTGGGAGAGGGGCAGGGTAAGGGCAGAAATTACACCCGGCTTCCCCACAGGTCATACTCGTCGGCGTTTTCAACTTTCACGCGAATGATATCACCCGGTTTCACGTTGGTTTCGCCGTTCAGGTAGACCGCGCCGTCGATTTCAGGGGCGTCCGCCATGCTGCGGCCAATGGCGCCTTCTTCGTCCACCTCATCGATAATGACCAGCACTTCACGGCCCACTTTCTCCTGCAGACGTTCGGCAGAGATCTGCTGTTGCAGCTGCATGAAACGGTTCCAGCGCTCCTCTTTTACCTCTTCCGGCACCTGATCCGCCAGTTCGTTAGCGGTCGCGCCGTCCACCGGGCTGTATTTGAAGCAGCCTACGCGATCCAGACGGGCTTCTTTCAGGAAGTCGAGCAGCATCTGGAAATCTTCTTCGGTTTCACCCGGGAAGCCAACGATAAAGGTCGAACGCAGGGTCAGGTCCGGGCAGATCTCACGCCACTGCTTGATGCGCGCCAGCTGGCGGTCAACGGAGCCAGGGCGTTTCATCAGCTTCAGAATGCGCGGGCTGGCATGCTGCAGCGGAATATCCAGGTACGGCAGGATTTTGCCTTCCGCCATCAGCGGGATCACATCGTCAACGTGCGGATACGGGTAGACGTAGTGCAGACGCGTCCAGATACCCAGTTTCGCGAGCTGTTCACACAGGCCGACCATGCTGGTTTTCACCGGTTCGCCGTTGTGGAAGCCTGAACGGTGCTTGACGTCAACGCCATAGGCGGAGGTGTCCTGCGAAATCACCAGCAGCTCTTTCACGCCAGCATCGGCCAGACGTTTAGCTTCGGCCAGCACCTCGCCAATCGGACGGCTCACCAGATCGCCACGCATGGACGGAATGATGCAGAAGGTGCAGCGGTGGTTGCAGCCTTCGGAAATCTTCAGGTAGGCATAGTGGCGCGGGGTCAGCTTCACGCCCTGTTCCGGCACCAGGCTCAGGAACGGATTGTGCTTTGGTTTTGGCACATAGTGGTGCACATGTTCCAGCACCTGCTCGTAGCTGTGCGGACCGGTGATCTCAAGAACCTTCGGGTGTACTTCGCGGATTTGATCCACTTTGGCACCCAGGCAGCCGGTCACAATCACTTTACCGTTTTCCGTCAGCGCTTCACCAATGGCTTCGAGCGACTCCTGAACCGCGCTATCGATAAAACCGCAGGTATTCACAATCACCATGTCAGCGTTGTCGTAGCTTGGCACCACGTCATAGCCTTCGGTACGAAGTTCGGTCAGGATGCGTTCAGAATCTACCAGGTTTTTCGGGCAGCCGAGGGAGACGAAGCCAATCTTCGGCGGGTGCGTAACATTGCTCATAGGTTAAAAATTCATCAATTATGGAGTTATCAGGGCGGGATTTTACAGCGTATCGCGGGCGATTTATACACTCTTTGCGGGGCAGATGACGCTCCCGAACGTTGTTACATTGTAAAGAATGTTAATCAGTTACGATTTATTGATCTCATACATTACATTGTACAAAAAATAACCTTATGCTCATTATGCAACATGGCTGACAGAGGAGGAAAAAGCATGTCCGTTGACAGACTGAAGCGCGAACTGCTGAACAAGCTGATCAATGCCCGCATCGACCTTGCCGCCTATCTGCAGTTAAGAAAAGCGAAAGGCTATATGTCAGTCAGCGAAAGCGAACATCTGCGTGATAATCTGTTTGAACTGTGCAATTTCATGCGTGAAAAAGCCCCGATCCTGAAAATGGAGTACGACGAGAGCGAACTGATTGCCCTGCGTCGTGCCGCCGAAATGCTCACCGCAGCAGGGGTATGCCTGATGACCGGACGTCATGACTGCCCAACGTTTATCGCCGTTAACGCAGAGAAGCTCGAAAACTGCCTGACTACGATCTCGCTATGCATTATGTGTCTGAACGAGCACGCGAAGCTCGAACAGCACTAAGCCCCGGGGGAGGCAACTCCCCCTTCTGATTAAGCTTTTGTAAAAGTGGTAACGCGCCCGGACGTTGTGGCTAATCTTTATGCCATATGCTGATAAAGGAGCGCGTTATGCATCGATCCTCGTTGATTTTCCTCCCTGCGTTATTTTTCCCCGTCTCGCTCCTGGCTGCGCCCAGTGCGGTTAAGGTTGAGGTGCTGCAAAACCGACTCGATCACCCCTGGTCGATGGCCTTTCTGCCCGACAATAAAGGCCTGCTTGTCACCCTGAAGGGAGGCCAGCTTAAGCACTGGCAGGCCGGGAAGGGGTTATCCGATCCCATCGTCGGTGTGCCAAAGGTATGGGCGAACGGCCAGGGGGGACTGCTGGACGTAGTGCTGGCCCCGGATTTTGACACATCGCGCCGGGTGTGGCTGAGCTACGCCGAAGCGGGACAGGACGGGAAAGCGGGCACGGCGGTGGGCTACGGCAGGTTGAGCGACGATCTTTCGCGCATTGAAGCCTTCCAGGTGGTCTTCCGCCAGATGCCGAAACTCTCCACCGGTAACCATTTTGGTGGCCGACTGGTGTTTGACGGTAAAGGCTATTTATTCATCGGCCTTGGCGAGAACAACCAGCGCGCAACGGCGCAGGATCTCGACAAACTGCAGGGCAAAGTGGTTCGCCTGACCGAAGAGGGTAAAGTCCCGCCTGATAACCCCTTTGTGAACACCGCCGGCGCACGGCCTGAAATCTGGTCCTATGGCATTCGCAACCCGCAGGGCATGGCGATGAACCCGTGGAGCGACACGCTGTGGCTTAATGAGCACGGCCCACGCGGCGGGGATGAGATTAATATCCCGGAAAAAGGCAAAAACTACGGCTGGCCGCTGGCTACGCACGGTATTAACTACAGCGGCCTGAAGATCCCGGAGGCCAAAGGCGAGCACGTCGAAGGCACGGAAAAACCGCTGTTCGTCTGGAAAGTCTCCCCCGCGGTAAGCGGCATGGCGTTCTATAACAGCGACGTTTTCCCGCAGTGGAAAAACAGGCTGTTCATCGGGGCGCTGAAAGAAAAGGACGTTATCGTGCTGAACGTTGATGGCAACAAGGTGACGGAAGAGGGACGGATCCTGGGGGACAGAGATCAGCGTATTCGCGACGTGCGCGTCGGGCCGGATGGTTATCTGTACGTCCTGACCGACGAGACGGACGGGCAACTGCTGAAAGTCAGCCCGTCCGGCGGGTGATCAGCTTACCGGGATCATCACGGTTTTACGGTACGCCGGGCGCTCGCTGAGCTGCGCGAGCCAGCGCTCAAGGTGCGGGCGCGGCGTCCATTTAAGCCCCAGGTTGGTCAGGTTCCAGACGAACGGCGCAACGGCAATGTCGCCTGTGCCAAAGGCATCGCCGGAGAACCAGGCGTGTTGAGACAGCTCCTCGTCCATCATGGCGAACAGCCCTTCGCAGGCGTCCTGCGCGGCGTGAATGGCAGGGTAATCGCGCTCGGGTTCTGGCGTGCGCACAAGGCCCATCAGGATCACGCGGTGGGTCGGGGAGAGCGTCTGGTTCGCCCAGTCCATCCATTTTTCACCCTGCGCACGGCTGGCGGGGTTTTCAATCCACAGACGGCTCTGGCCGTACTGGGCGGCCAGATACCGCACGATAGTATTCGACTCCCAGAGCGTGACGCCGGTCTCTTCGTCGCGCAGCAACGGCACCAGGCCATTCGGGTTCATGGCGAGATACTCGGCCTCTTTATTCACCCCAAACTGTAAACCTGCCATCACCTGCTCAAACGGTAAATCCAGCTCTTCCAGCGTCCACAGAACTTTCTTCACGTTGGTCGAGTTGTTCCTGCCCCACAGCGTAATCATTGTTATTCCCCAAATAGTCAAACCTGAGAGTCGCCATGGTGAGATAAACCTAACAATTACGCAACAGAAGAGAAAAAAATCCCGTGAATCGAAGCGTATCCGTCGGGTATTGCATAAACTTTAAAAACTTTACCTGGTTGAGGTTTCCTTAACAGTTGTAGTGCGCTATTACTCATCGCTTGTTGCGACACGGTGATGTGACGTAATTTTTAGAATGGACACTCGGGTGGCATTTATGACGCTAAAAACTTCTTCTCTGCGCAGCCTGGCGGCGGGCTCTGCGCTTCTTTTCCTTTTTGCACCCACGCTCTATGCGGCGGAACAGGCGGCGCCCGAAGCGCCTCCGGTTGATGCGCGTGCCTGGATCTTAATGGATTACGCCAGTGGTAAAGTGCTGGCGGAAGGGAACGCCGACGAAAAACTCGATCCTGCCAGCCTGACCAAACTGATGACCAGCTATGTGGTGGGTCAGGCGCTGAAGGCCGGAAAAATTAAGCTCGATGACATGGTGACCGTCGGGAAAGACGCGTGGGCAACCGGTAACCCGGCGCTGCGCGGTTCATCGGTGATGTTCCTGAAACCGGGCGATCGGGTATCGGTCTCCGACCTGAACAAAGGGGTGATAATCCAGTCAGGCAACGATGCCTGTATTGCGCTGGCGGATTACGTGGCGGGCAGCCAGGATTCCTTTATCGGCCTGATGAATGGCTATGCGCAAAGGCTGGGTCTGACCAACACCACCTTTAAGACCGTTCACGGTCTGGACGCGCCGGGGCAGTTCAGTACCGCGCGTGATATGGCGCTGCTGGGCAAAGCACTGATCCACGACGTGCCGGAAGAGTACGCCATCCACAAAGAGAAAGAGTTTACCTTCAATAAAATCCGCCAGCCGAACCGTAACCGTCTGCTGTGGAGCAGCAACGTGAACGTCGACGGCATGAAGACCGGGACGACGGCAGGTGCGGGTTATAACCTCGTGGCGTCCGCCACGCAGGGCGATATGCGCCTGATTTCGGTCGTGCTTGGCACCAAAACCGACCGCATTCGCTTTAACGAATCGGAAAAACTGCTGACCTGGGGCTTCCGCTTCTTCGAAACCGTCACGCCAATCAAGCCGGATGCGACGTTCATCAGCCAGCGCGTCTGGTTTGGCGATAAGCGCGACGTGAATCTTGGCGCGGGCGAAGCGGGTTCGGTGACCATTCCTCGCGGTCAGCTGAAAAACCTGAAAGCCAGCTATACCCTGACCGATCCGCAGCTGACCGCGCCGCTGAAAAAGGGCCAGGTTGTCGGGACGATTGATTTCCAGCTGAACGGTAAATCCATTGAGCAGCGTCCGCTGATCGTCATGGAGGCGGTCGAAGAGGGCGGCTTCTTCAGCCGGATGTGGGACTTTGTATTAATGAAATTCCACGGATGGTTTGGCAGCTGGTTTAGCTAAGTGTTTGCCGGGTGGCGTTGCGTTAACCCGGCCTGCATCGGCTCGAACCCAGGCCGGGTAAGGCGAAGCCGCCCCCCGGCGAACCAGAGTGTATTGCGGCCTGATGCCCTCACCCCAACCCTCTCCCACGGGGAGAGGGGGAAAACACGGGCCCGTAGGCCGGGAAAGGCGAAGTCGCCCCCCGGCGAACCAGAGTGTATTGCGGCCTGATCCCCTCACCCCAACCCTCTCCCACGGGGAGAGGGCGAAAACACGGGCCCGTAGGCCGGGTAAGGCGAAGCCGCCACCCGGCGAACCAGAGTGCGTTGCGGCCTGATGGCCTGACCCCAACCCTCTCCCACAGGGAGAGGGGGAAAGCACGCACCCGGTAAAACCTCAATACATCAACTTCACCTGCTGCGTTTTCGCGCAGGCCACGATGTCATCATCCGGGCGGCAGTCGCTGACGATGGCGTCAAACTGTGCCAGCTCGCCCATTCTCGCCGGACGCACCTTGCCAAATTTACTGTGATCCACCACCAGCACGTGGTACTGCGCTGCATTGAGCGCCCAGTGCTTCACCGGCAGTTCTTCCAGGTTAAAGCAGGTCGCTCCCTGGCGCACATTGACGCCCGCCGCGGAATAAAACGCGATATCCGGGCAGACATTACTCAGCGTGTCGTGCAGGTTAAGCGGCTTGAAGATGGCGTTGCTGGCATGGAACTCGCCGCCGCAAAGGATAACCCGGCACTCGGGTTTCTCCTGTAGCGCCAGAAAGGTGTTCAGGGAATAACAGACCGCCGTGAAGGGGATGGCGCTGTCGATGGCTTCGATGATCCACGGCGTGGTGGTGCCACAGTCAAAAAACAGGGTTTGATGCGGCTGGACCAGGGAGGCGGCAAGCCGTGCGGCCCGGCGTTTCTCTTCAACCAGACGCGTTTTTTGATCGCTTATCAGATAGTGGCTGGCGCTGCGGGGTTCCAGGACAATGTACCCACCCAGCAGCACCACGGGCGCGCTGTTGCTGTTCAGGTCACGACGAATGGTCATCTCTGAAACGCCAAGCAGCGTGGCGGCCTCTTTGAGATGCAGCTTATCACTGCGCTTCAGCGCCTGTAGCAGCTGGGCTATGCGGTCATCGCGGCGTGTTTCCATAGATCCTCGGGCTGAAAAAGTGAACCCCCGCAGGGCGGGGGTTCAAGTGTAACCTGTCAGCGCGGGGTTAGTCACGTATCCAGCCTTTACGGATCGGCAGCGCGAAGAGGGTGCGGTACACCACAGATAGCCCGCGATGCAGCGCCGGACCAAAGAAGCTCCAGAGAATAGCCGCGCTGACGCAGCCAATCAGCCCGACCAGGAACCCGCCGACCATATCCAGCGGCCAGTGCACGCCAAGATAGACGCGAGACCAGGCGATAGCGAGCGCCATGGCCATCAGCAGCGCACCAGACCACAGGCGATGCCAGAACAGGAATGCCAGCGCAAAGGTGAAGATCACCGTGCCGTGGTCGCTCGGGAAGGAGTCGTCCGGGGCGTGATGCAGGAAGTTATAGCCGACGTGATCGACAAACGGACGGTCGTGCGGGAAGGCGTGGCCGAGCAAATAGCTTGTCACCACGCTGACGCCGATAGCCATCGCCACTTTGATCACCAGCTGGCGCTGCGCATCGACCTGCTTGCGCGGCCCCCACAGCCACAGAATAACGGCCAGCGCGGGCACTATGCTTATCACATCGCGCGCGATAAAGGTGGCAAAATCGATCATCCACGCCGGGGAAGCGGGGGTGGCGTTAATCAGATAGAACAGACTGTAATTTAGATTTTCTAACATACCCTCGTCACTCTTTTGCAAACCAGGTAGAAACCAGCCCGTAGACGGCCACCTGAGAAAACCAAACCCACCACCCGGCCCACAGGTTGTGAGAGAAAAAATGCGCGCCGCGCATAACCTGCCCGTAGCCCATCGCCAGCCCGGCAATCACGCCCAGTGCGACACAGGCCCAGGCCAGTCGCGGACGTTCGCGCCAGAAGGCAAAAAACAGCCCCATCAGCATAAAGCCGCTCGATGCATGCCCGCCGGGGAAACAACGCCCGGGGCCGCTGCCCTCAGGGACCGCGCTAAACAGCGGGTACGAAAGCGCTTTTCCGCCGTACTCCACCAGGTCCCACGGGCAGCTGTGGTGGCTTATGCTTTTCAGCGCACCGACCACCAGCGCACCCAGCCCCATCAGCAGGGCGGCAGTGACCAGCCGGGTATTGCGTCGCCAGGCCCCGATAATCAGCGCCAGCGCGCCAGTTGTAATCGCAACGTATTTCGCCAGCCGGTGGTTGATCAGATCCAGCAGGTGATTTTGCTGTAGCGGAAAACCGTGTGTCGCCGCGTCATACCAAAAGCCGGTGATCCATTTGTCGAGCGTTTCATCGCGAGACAGCCAGATAAACAGCACCGCGAGGATTAACAGCACGAAAAGCTGATAACCATAAAAGCGTACCGGTAATCGGTAAAGGGATTTAGTCTTATCTGTCTGTAAGTTAGATAATTCTGAAGGGCTGACGCCGTGTGCCATAGTCAAGGTCATTAACGGGAAAAAAGGCTATCTTAAAGGGGGCAACTTAAGGAAACCTTAAACGACAACGATACGTGCTTTATTTCTGTTTCGTCTCGATTATTTACTATCTCAGGCTGCGGCAATTCATTACACTCATCGCGATTTTTTCTTTATAAAGAGATGGCATGTTAAACCGTTCTTCTTCCGGTAACCGTCTGGGTCGTCAGGCGTTACTTTTCCCTCTGTGTCTGGTGCTCTACGAATTCTCTACCTATATCGGCAACGATATGATCCAGCCCGGGATGCTGGCCGTTGTCGAACAGTACAACGCAGGTATTGAATGGGTGCCGACCTCCATGACCGCCTATCTGGCTGGCGGCATGTTTCTGCAGTGGCTTTTGGGGCCGCTGTCGGATCGTATTGGCCGTCGTCCGGTGATGTTGACCGGCGTGGTATGGTTTATCGTGACCTGCCTCGCCACGCTGCTCGCGCAAAACATCGAGCAATTTACCCTGCTGCGCTTCCTGCAGGGGGTGAGCTTGTGCTTTATCGGCGCGGTGGGCTATGCCGCCATTCAGGAATCGTTTGAAGAGGCGGTCTGTATCAAAATTACGGCGCTGATGGCTAACGTCGCGCTGATTGCGCCGCTGTTAGGACCGTTGGTGGGGGCGGCGTGGGTACACGTTGCACCGTGGGAAGGCATGTTTGTGCTTTTCGCCTTGCTTGCCGCCATCTCCTTCTTTGGCCTGCACCGCGCCATGCCCGAAACCGCTACGCGCCTGGGGGAGAAGCTCTCTCTGAAAGAGCTGGGCCGGGATTACAAACTGGTTCTGAAGAACGTCCGCTTTGTGGCGGGTGCGCTGGCGACGGGCTTTGTTAGCCTGCCGCTGCTGGCGTGGATTGCCCAGTCACCGGTCATTATCATCAGCGGCGAGCAGCTCAGCAGCTACGAGTATGGCCTGCTGCAGGTGCCGATTTTTGGCGCGCTGATTTTGGGTAACCTGGTGCTGGCCCGCCTGACCGCGCGCCGCACCGTGCGGTCGCTGATCGTTATGGGCGGCTGGCCGATTGCGGCAGGGCTGATGGTGGCGGCGGTTGCAACAGTTGCGTCCTCCCATGCCTACCTGTGGATGACGGCGGGGCTGAGCATTTATGCCTTCGGGATTGGCCTGGCGAACGCCGGGCTGGTACGTCTGACGCTGTTTGCCAGCGAGATGAGTAAAGGCACGGTGTCCGCCGCAATGGGCATGTTGCAGATGCTGATCTTCACCGTGGGAATCGAAGTGAGCAAGCATGCCTACGCTTTCGGCGGCAATGGGCTGTTCAGCCTGTTTAACCTCGCAAACGGTCTGCTGTGGGTGGGGCTGATGGTGGTGTTCCTGAAAGATAAACGCGTCGGCAGCGCGTTACAGCCGTAAGCGAATTGCCCTCTCCGTGCAGGAGAGGGCCTCAACTCAGTTAAACGGCGCTTCCCCGTTCAACGCTTTTTCAATGATATCCAGCACGCCTTCCTCGTTATTGTTCGGGGCTTCGTAGCGGGCGACGGCCTTGATGTGCGGTCCGGCATTGGCCATAGCAAAGCTGTAGCCCGACTGGCGCAGCATTTCCACGTCGTTGCCGCTGTCACCAAAGGCCAGCACTTCGCTGTCCTCAATGCCCCAGCGCTGTTGCAGGATCCGCAAACCATTCGCCTTGTGCACGCCCGGGATAATCAGGTCGATACTGCCGTGGCCGGTGGTCACCGGCACCATAATGTCGTTGAGCTTTTCATGCAGCAGGGCCTGAATGCGCGGGATCTCGTCATCGGAGACGTTAAGCCCGAACTTGAAGAAGATATCGTTCAGGTTGCCAAAATGGCTGACCTTCTCCAGACGGTGATAGTATTTCGCCGCGATGTCGTGGAAGGCGTCGTTATACTCTTTTAGCGTGTAGGCGCTGCTTTTGCCGCAGGCGATAATCTCAATCCCCACGACGTCGTTAAGCACGGCGGCGACGGTATCAAAGTGTTCTTTCGACAGTTCGCCGTTAAAGACATCTTCCCCGGCGCAGACGACCCAGCCGCCGTTCTCGGCCACAAAGGCAATCTCGTGGGCGATCTCCGGGAAAAAGGAGATCAACTGGTAGTATTGATTCCCGCTGGCCACCGCAAAGCGGATGCCCTGGGCTTTCATACGCGCATACTGCGCCAGAAAACGCGGCCGGTTATAGGTTTTGGCATCGCTCAGGAAGGTTCCATCCATGTCTACTGCAATCAGCTTAACGCTCATATCCATTCTCCAGTGTCTGTTCTGCTTCCGGTTTTGCGACCGCACGCGCCACCAGTGCGGCAATAATCACTAACCCTAACACCACCAGCATCGCGCTGCGCAACCCGTAGTGCTCACCCAGGAAGCCGAGCAGCGGCGGCCCCACCAGGAAGGCGAGATAGCCGGTTGTCGCTACCACGCTGACCCGCGTTGGCGCGTCCGGGCCGGTATCGCTGGCGGCGGAAATGGTTAGCGGGAAGCCGAGCGAGGCGCCCAGACCCCAGAGGATAACCGAGACGCCGGCAATCCAGTCGACATCCACAAAGATGATCATCGCAATGCCTAACCCGCCCAGCAGGGCGCTGGCGCGAACCACCGCCACGCGGCTGTAACGGTCGATAAACCAGCCGCCGGTAAAGCGCCCCACCGTCATGCCGAGCGTAAATCCGGCATAAATCAGCGAGCCGGAGGTGGGACTGAAGCCGTGACCGTCAACCATCAGCAGCGGCAGCCAGTCGTTGGCGGAGCCTTCGGCGAAGGCCATCGCCAGCACCACCACGCCGATGAGCATGAGCTGAATATCGCGATAGAACGGCAGCCCTTTCGCCGCAGATTTTTGCTCCCCGGTCGAGTTTTTGCCCGTACCGTCGGGGATAGCCCGGATGCCGGTCAAAATGGGGATAATGCATACCAGCGCCGCCAGCAAAATATGCAGATTCGCCGCAATGCCAAACGCCGTCAGCGCCATGCCAACGCCCGCGCCCGCCAGCGTGCCGAGGCTGTAAAAGCCGTGCATCATCGGCAGTACCGTTTTGTTCACCTCGCGCTCAACGGCTGCCCCTTCAACGTTGATCGCTACTTCCGCCGCGCCGAAGCTGCCGCCAAAGACCGTCAACCCCAGCGCAAACATCAGCGGAGAAGCAAACCACAGCGCCACGCTCAGGACCACCATGCCCAGCACCGCGCAGCACATGGTGGTGCGGATCACCGCCCGCGTGCCAAAGCGCTTCACCAGCCAGGCGGAGCACAGAATGCCGCTCATGGAACCAATCGACAGACCGAACAGCACGATGCCCATCTCCGCGGTTGAGACGGATAAAATGTCGCGGATAGCGGGCGTACGTGTCGCCCAGGAGGCCATCAGCAGCCCGGGAATAAAGAAGAACATAAACAGCGCCCACATGCGTAGCTGCAGGGCTTTACGAGGGGAGGTCAGCGTCATTGGGTAAGCACCAGAAGTACAACAATAGCGACAACACTAGCAAGTTTGTGTACATTTGTACATAAACTACATGAGGTATTTATGAGCAGACCCCCCAACGATCCTCATCGCCGCGAGAAAATCCTCCAGGCGACCCTGGATACCATTGCCGAGCACGGGATCCACGCCGTCACGCACCGTAAAATCGCCAGCTGCGCAGGCGTGCCGCTGGGGTCGATGACCTACTATTTCGACGGCAAGGAACCGCTGCTGGAGGAGGCGTTTACGTGGTTCACGCGGAAGATGTCGCAGCAGTATCGGGATTACTTTGCCGGGGTCAGCGGGCCGGAGATGGCGTGCGAGTCCATCACGACCTTAATCCACAGTTCGGAAGTGACCACGCCGCACAACATGGCGCTGATGTACCAGCTGTACGCCTTTATGAACCGTAGCGCAGCGCTGAAAACCGTGATGCAGGACTGGATGAAAATGAGCCAGACCACGCTTGAACAGTGGTTTGATCCGGCGACGGCCCGCGCGCTGGATGCGTTTATCGAGGGGATGACGCTGCACTACGTTACCGACAGAGTACCGTTAACGCGGGAGGAGATCCGCACGATGGTGGGGAGAATTGCAGGCGAGGGGAGCCGCACGGCCCTGCGCTAAACGGCAGGGCCAGTCGGGACTATTTCCCGCGAATTTTGTTTCCCGACGCGTCGACCACCGCTTCGCCGTCCTCTTTGGTAAACGCCGCGCGCTGCGGATCGGGCAAAATATCCAGCACGCGTTCAGAAGGGCGGCACAGGCGCGTTCCCAGCGGGGTCACGACAATCGGGCGATTGATGAGGATCGGGTATTGCAGCATGAAATCAATCAGCTGTTCGTCGCTGAACTGCCCATCGGCAAGCCCGAGTTGCGCATAGGGCTCGACGTTCGTGCGCAGTAAATCCCGTACCGAGATGCCCATGTCCGCGATCAGCTTACACAGCGTTTCGCGCGACGGCGGCGTGTCGAGATACAAGACGATCTCGGGTTCATTACCGCTGTTGCGGATCATCTCGAGAGTATTGCGCGAGGTGCCGCAGTCCGGGTTATGGTAGAGGGTGATGTGGCTCATATCGGTTACTCATTGCAGTGTAAAAGAGAGTCGTAACGCCAGCGCGGCGAGCGTCACGAACAATACGGGCACGGTCATGATGATGCCCGTTCGGAAATAATAGCCCCAGGCGATCGACATATTTTTCTGCGCCAGCACGTGCAGCCAGAGCAGCGTCGCCAGGCTGCCGATCGGCGTGATTTTGGGACCCAAATCGCAGCCAATCACGTTGGCATAAATCATCGCTTCTTTGATCACCCCGGACGCGGTGCTGCCCTCAATCGACAGGGCGCCAATCAGCACCGTCGGCATATTGTTCATCACCGAAGACATGAAGGCGGTAATAAAGCCGGTGCCCAACGCGGTGGCCCAGAGTCCATGCTGGCCCAGCATAGACAACACGCCGGATAAGGAGTCCGTCAGCCCGGCATTGCGCAGACCATAAACCACCAGATACATTCCCAGCGAGAAGACGACGATTTGCCACGGTGCCCCGCGGAGCACTTTGCCGGTATTGATCGCCTGTCCGCGTTTTGCCACGGCAAATAAAATTAACGCGCCCGACGCCGCAATGGCGCTGACGGGAATGCCGAGCGGCTCAAGCACAAAGAAGCCGATCAGCAGCAGAAGCAGCACGACCCAGCCTGTTCTGAAGGTGGCGACATCGTGGATGGCAAGGGCGGGCTGACGAAGTTTCGCCAGCTCGTAGGTCGGCGGGATCTCTTTGCGAAAGAACAGGTGTAGCATCACCAGCGTGGCGGCGATAGCCGCGATATTCACCGGGACCATGACCGAAGCGTATTCGCTGAAGCCCAGCGTGAAGAAATCTGCCGAGACGATGTTAACCAGGTTCGAGACAATTAACGGCAGGCTCGCGGTGTCGGCAATAAACCCCGCCGCCATCACAAAGGCGAGGGTGGCCTGTTTGCTGAAGCCCAGCGCCAGCAGCATCGCGATCACGATAGGCGTTAATATCAGCGCAGCGCCATCGTTGGCGAACAGCGCCGCCACCGCCGCGCCCAGCAGAACGATATAGGTAAAAAGCAGCCGCCCCCGGCCGTTACCCCAGCGGGCGATGTGCAGCGCCGCCCACTCAAAAAAGCCGGACTCATCCAGAAGAAGGCTGATGATAATGACGGCGATAAAGGTCGCTGTCGCGTTCCACACGATATTCCAGACCACCGGAATGTCGTTAATGTGAACGACCCCGCTTACCAGCGCCAGCACGGCACCCAGCGTGGCGCTCCACCCGATACTTAGCCCTTTGGGTTGCCAGATAACCAGAACCAGCGTGAAGAGAAAAATAGCCCCTGCCAGCAACATCGTTTACTCCGTTATATATGTTTTAGTGAATGTGTGAGTTCTGCTCAACACGAGCCCGCCCTGTTTTTGAGCTTCAGGCGGGTCTCCTCTCTCAGGCAGTTCCAGCTGCTGTCGATAATGGCGGCCGCCCACGCCGGAATGGCGGGTGACAATCGGTAATAGACCCACTTGCCCTCCTTGCGATCGAGAACCAGCCCGGACTCGCGCAGCAACGCCATATGACGCGAAATTTTAGGCTGCGACTCACCAGTCACCGCGCAGAGATCGCAGACGCACAGCTCGTCCGCCTCACGCAAAAGCATCACGATGGACAGCCGCGTTTGGTCTGAAAGAGCCTTGAAAAGGTGGACGGGGTGTTGCATTGGGAGTCCTGGAGGTTGGATGAAACATATATGGTTAAGCATATATGTTTGAGTAGGGAAAGGGAAGAGAGGGCGTTACGTATGCTTTGTTTATGGCGTTACTTATATTGCAGCGGATAAACGTTATGGCCAGACTGGTTGCCAGCTACAGATTGTAGCGATGACGACAAGGAAGTTGCGATTTCATGGCTGTCGGAGTGGTGAGCGATCTCGATACCAAGTTGAATGAATATGGAGTAGGGCAGGATGAGAGCACGCATTGTGATTCCGCACCATGGGAAACTCCCTCCCATATGGAATCCTGCGGTTTGAATAAGCAGTGCATGTCTATGGTGCATGGAGTTGCATGATTCAAAAAGGATCGGAACGGGAGCGCAGAGCTGGCACGCTTTCCGGCCTGTCATGCACCTACATGAAAATTACTAAAAATTGCGGGTAGGCGTAGCGGGATACGAGCGAGCGCAAATGATGGAAATAGTTGTATTAGACTTAAGTAGGATCAATGATAGCTTTCCATTCAATTACCCTTCGAATTGTAGGCTTAAGCTGGAGAAGTTATGAACAGAGACGTTGACGAATCATACATCGCGGATTTGACCGATAGGGTATTTTTGATTCAAAGTCAGTTTGAGGCTGGAAAGCTATTTATTTCCAATCATCTAGAGGCTGGCTTCAAAGAAAGCTTCCAAAAAATTAGACTTCGTGCTGATGGTAAAGTCGACCCTACCACTGTCGACGGACGTATAAGAGCTATGGGCGTAGCGGTACAGCACTTTTTTGAGCGCAATGAAATCAAAAAAAAATATACTATCGTTGATTTTCAAGAAACATATTTCAAAATTTTATTCGGAAATTTCGCAGCCTTCTATGAAAATATGATCAAAAGCAAGGCTGAACCTTATCAGATAGCTCATGTGGTTTCTGAACAAGAAGATATCGTAAAACATCTTGATGAAATATTTCCCGATTTATTGAATGATGTCAGAGGTTTTTGGTCGGCAGTCTATGAAATAGGAGAGGTTCATCTACAAGATGGTAAGCAGCTAAAAGCAAATTTTGCAGGTGATCTATTCCCATCTTATAGTGAAAATGCGGTATCGACTACAGGCTTATATGTAGATACAATTATTTTGCCTTGCCCAATACTAAGGGTTGGAGGGTTGCATGGTGTGACTGATAAGAAGTACTTTTGTTACTTATTAATTAAACACGTTCTAACATGTATGACGTATCGTGAACTTGCTTTAGAGGAAATTGAACCTGCTATTGCTCTTGTTCTGCCAGAAAAAAATAATTTTAAGGACGAGAGTCAAGAGGAGCTCCATCAACGTTCATTACCATTCATTCTTGCGCATGCGCATTATTTATATGATCGTGAGTTTGAGAGTATGGAAGATTTGCATGAATTTAGCTCTTCTTTAACTGATTTTGATAAATTATTTAAAGAATTGAAACGCCCTGATCGATTGCTCTTTGACACTGAGTGGGGACCAGCTGGTCGCGCTCAGTTAGAACAGCATATGGCAAGTAAAGAAAGGCTAGTGACTCCTGCTCTGGAAGATACTCCCGGAATTGAAGTAATGCTCTCTTGTGTGGGGCGTATGCCCCAAGCTCTAGCCGCAAGAATGAATGCTCAGGAGTTAAGAAGTACACCATATATTAATGCCGATACTTCTTGGACATACTATAAATGGTTAATGGAATATGAAGCTTTAGGTTTTAATTTTGATGAAGCAGCTTTAAAAAATCTTCATATGGTAAATGCTTTGTCTAAAGGCATGAATGATGGGTTTTCGTGGCTCGGCAATGTTCCAATAAAGAATATATTAGATATCCGTCGTAATGGATTAATGCCTGAGGTCAGGGATATTTTATCGAGCGGTGTTTCTGAATTAATTAACACATCGCCAAGAAATTACGATGCAACATCACAAAGAGTTATTGATAATGTTGATAGAGCATTCATTCAGCATCAGCGTTTCTTAGAGAAAGTCAAAAGAGATAAGTTGAAAATTTTGGGTGTTGAAGTTGTTCCGTTTATAGTAAATGGTGCATTTGGGATGGCTTCTGCATTGATTAATAAACCTGAACTTGCTATGGCAAGCGTAGTTTTAGGCAGTATAGGATTGCCGACCCTAAAGGATATACGTACCAGCTTTAAAAGCAGTCATGAGAAAATGAATAATTATAAAAAAACAGCGACAGGTCTAATGTTTAGTCGGAAGTGATTTTTAAAAGGACAGGGCCGTAGTGGCCCTTTTTCAATTCAAGGTGTAACTTTGAAAGTTAATTATTTCCTCATCATAGCAAATATTAATTTCTTGCAAGCACTTTTGCAAAGATATCAATTCATTTCGCATAAATGCTTTGCTCGCCTTCTTCACATTCCTAAATCCACCAACATTACTCGGCATAATCCCAATCATCTGCGGCAGTACGCGGCGCGCTGACATCATGTCGTCCCGGCTCACGTTCTTGATATTCAGAAATTCATCCTTTGCCGCCACCTCTGTCAATGGGATGATCTGAATCCCGCCCTTTTTCCTATTCGGCGAATACATAAACAGGTTGCGAAAGTTACCCAAATTTTTGGGGCTTTTCATTGCCTGGTGGATGAGGAAGTACAGGCATGCGTCCTTGCGTAACGTCATCGGATCACATCAAACTCTTTTGCAAAGTCGATGATGTACAGCTTAAAGACGTGCGCCTGCGCCTTACTGGTTGAGAGAATAATCCGGTTGAGGACGTTAGTAATGGCGTCAATTAACGCTGCACCACCTCATCCGAAAAGAATGCATGAACACTTACCTTACTGATACTGACCCTTCGCTGACGAGTTTATTACTGCCTATTGCCGCCATAGTAAAAGCGCTGCCGCCCCTTTGTCGCCATTCATGGAAAAGATTTTTTTGTAAGTTTCTGATTAGAAGGGATCTGAATTTCAGGCAACAAAAAACCCATCAACCTTGAACCAAAACGGCGGGGTTGATGGGCTCCACAAATTGGGGACATCAAAGAAAAGCAGTGGCAATAGTTATGACTGCCCCCTTTCTTAAAAGTTCTGCGCATCACGAAAATATTTTCGTCCGTGCGCAAACTTGAGAGTTATCCGAGCCCCGGCCAGATGATGATGATAAGCGTACCCGCCAGCGTCAGCAGGACGTTAGCGATCGCATAGGTGCCTGCGTACCCCAGTGCCGGGATATTGCTGCGCGCGGTATCGCTGATGATTTCCATCGCAGGCGCGCAGGTACGTGCGCCCATCATGGCGCCGAAGAGCAGGGCGCGGTTCATGCGCAGCACGTAGGCACCAAACAGGAAGCAGATCACCACCGGCACCAGGCTGACAATCAGGCCGGACACCAGCATTTGCCAGCCGACGGCGCCCAGGCTGTTGCCAATGCCGCTGCCCGCGCTCAGGCCAACACCGGCCATAAAGACCATCAGCCCGAACTCTTTCACCATGTTTAGCGCACCCTGTGGGATATAGCCGAAGGTCGGGTGGTTGGCACGCAGGAAGCCCAGCATGATCCCGGCGAACAGCAGCCCGGCGGCGTTACCGATGCCAAAGCTAAAGTTGCTGAACTGGAAGGTGATCATCCCGATCATCAGGCCCACGATAAAGAAGGCGCAGAAGGCTAGCAGGTCGGTGACCTGGCTGTGAATGGAGATAAAGCCGATACGGTCCGCAACGGTTTTCACGCGGCGCGCGTCGCCGCTCACCTGTAACACATCACCTTTGTTGAGCACCACGTTATCGTCGATAGGCATCTCAATCTGGCTGCGGATCACGCGGTTGAGGAAGCAGCCGTGGTCGGTCAGCTTCAGCTGAGCCAGGCGGCGACCAACGGCGTTGTGGTTTTTGACCACAATCTCTTCGGTGACGATACGCATGTCCAGCAGGTCGCGGTCAAAGACCTCTTTGCCGTTACGGAAGCTCGGGTCGAGGCGCGCATGGGCATCCGGATAACCGACCAGCGCGATGTCATCGCCCATCTGCAGCACCGCGTCGCCGTCCGGGTTCGCCAGAATACCGTTGCGGCGAATACGTTCGATATAGCAGCCCGTCTGGCGGTAAATGCCCAGCTCACGCAGATTTTTACCGTCGGCCCAGGCCACCAGCTCTGGCCCTACGCGGTAGGCGCGGATCACCGGCAGGTAAACTTTGCGTTTGGAATCGGTATCCAGACCGCGCTCGCGGGCAATCTGCTGGGCGCTGGTCTGCAGATCCTGATGCTGGAGTTTAGGGAGATAACGCGCGCCGACGATCAGGCTCACCAGCCCAATCAGGTAGGTCAGGGCATAGCCAAGGCTCAGATGGTCGAGCGCGGTGGACAGCTGCGCTCCGGCCATCCCGGAGTGGCGCAGGGTATCGCCCGCACCCACCAGAACCGGGGTGGAGGTCATCGAGCCGGCAAGCATACCCGCCGTCAGGCCAATGTCCCAGCCAAACAGCTTACCCAGGCCTAACGCAATCAGCAGCGCGCTGCCAACCATCACCAGCGCCAGCATCAGGTAATTTTTGCCGTCGCGGAAGAAAATTGAAAAAAAGTTGGGACCCGCTTCAACACCCACACAAAAAATAAACAACATAAAGCCTAAGTTGAGGGCGTCCGTGTTAATGCTGAAATGCTGCTGACCTAATAATAAAGAGACGACTAAAACGCCAATGGAATTACCAAGTTGAACCGACCCGAGGCGTAATTTTCCCAGGCAAAGGCCCAATGCCAGTACCACAAATAATAACAGGATGTAATTCCCATTTAACAAGTCTGCGACGTTTATATTCACGGAGGCTAACTTCTTGTTTACCAGTAAGTTGTTGAATGAAGTGGTTTTTTGGGCTACTGTTTTGGATGACAGGGCAGCGTTTCAGCATTTCCTGTTTCTTTCTTAATTCCCAAAAACACTAGCAGGTGGGTAGTTTAGTCGTATTAGCTAACGACGGCTACTCATTATCGCACAACGCTGTGCGAGCTTTGGCAAGGATTGCCGCAATGCTTTATCTGACTGGGCGTCCACAGGACGAAGGTGTATTTGATAGAGAAACATCAGGAGGATAGTTTGAATTTAAGGCGAAACTGGGTGGGCGCGATCAGCTGTTTTTTGCTGTTTACCGTTGTCTGCCTGTCGTTAGCGTTTAATGTAAAAGGGGCGTTTCGTGCATCCGGCCATCCTGAGCTGGGTTTGCTCTTTTTCATTCTGCCGGGCGCGGCGGCCAGCTTTCTCTCTCGCGGGGGCGAAGTGTTTAAGCCTTTGCTGGGAGCCATACTGGCGGCACCGCTGTGCCTGCTGTTGATGCGGCTGGTATTGACCTCTTCCAGAACCATCTGGCAGGAGCTGGCGTGGCTGTTAAGCGGCGTGTTCTGGTGCGCGCTGGGGGCGCTATGCTATTTATGTATCAGCAACCTTTTGCAGCGGCGGCACAAACAATAACGCCCTCATAATGAGGGCGTTTTACGCTTACTGAGCAGCAAACAGGCCCAGGTTTTCTTTGGCGTAGGCTTCAAAATCGGTGAAGCCGCCAATGTGTTGCTGGTCGAGGAAAATCTGCGGTACGGTTTCAACCGGTTTACCCACGGTTTTTTCCAGGTCGGCTTTGCTGATCCCTTCCGCGTGGATGTCCACGTAGCGGAAGTTGAAGTCATCCCGCTCTGCGGTCAGTTTCTCAGCCAGTTCTTTTGCGCGCACGCAGTAAGGGCATCCTGGACGACCAAAAATCACTGCAAACATTTCTCTCTCCTCAAAAAACAAGCCTGACGGCGAATACGACGTATAGTGCACGATAACCTGCCGTCATGGAAAGAAGGTTTCACCTGTCGCTTTAATACCTTCGAGCTATGTTTCGCCAATTACAGCGCGCGGATCATTGCCTATACTGGCTGCGATACGTTTTAAGCAAGACAAAGAGAGACACGATGACGCCAACGATTGACCTGCTCCGTTCCCACCGTTCCATTCGCCACTTTACGGATGAACCTATTACCGAGGCCCAGCGCGAAGCCATTATCGACAGCGCGCGAGGAACGTCCAGCTCCAGCTTCCTGCAGTGCAGCTCTATAATCCGCATTACCGATCCGGCGATGCGTGAAACGCTGGTGACGCTGACCGGCGGGCAGAAGCACGTAGCCCAGGCGGCGGAGTTCTGGGTCTTCTGCGCCGATTTTAACCGTCACCTGCAAATTTGCCCTGAGGCGGAACTGGGCCTCGCCGAACAGCTGCTGCTGGGCGTGGTCGATACTGCCCTGATGGCGCAAAACGCCTTTACGGCGGCGGAATCGCTGGGGCTGGGCGGGGTTTACATCGGCGGGCTGCGCAACAACATTGAAAGCGTAACCGAGCTGTTAAAGCTGCCAAAACATGTCCTGCCGCTGTTTGGCCTGTGCCTGGGCTGGCCTGCGGATAACCCGGATCTCAAACCGCGTATCCCTGCAGCGATGCTGGTGCATGAGAACCACTACCAGCCGGTCGACCAGGAGGTTCTGAATCAATACGATGAGGAGCTGGCGAACTACTATCTGACGCGCGACAGCAACAACCGCCGCGATACCTGGACTGACCATATCCGTCGCACCATCATCAAAGAGAACCGCCCGTTTATTCTCGATTATCTGCACAAGCAGGGCTGGGCGACGCGATAGTCCATTCATCCTGTGCCTCGCTGCGTGTATGATACGCAGGCTTTTACCAGGTCTTTAGAGAGGTGCAGGGTGAAAATTGCCATATTGTCCCGGGATGGAACGCTCTATTCATGCAGACGCCTGCGGGAAGCCGCGGCGAAGCGCGGGCATCAGATCGAAATCCTCGATCCGATGTCCTGCTATATGAACATCGATCCGGCGGCATCGTCGATTCATTATAAAGGCCGCAGGTTGCCGCATTTCGATGCGGTGATCCCCCGCATCGGCTCTCAGATCACCTACTACGGCACCGCCGCGCTGCGTCAGTTTGAGATGCTCGGCAGCTATCCGCTAAACGAGTCCGTCGCCATTTCGCGCGCCCGCGATAAGCTCCGCTCGCTGCAGCTCCTGGCCCGACAGGGCATCGACCTGCCCGTTACCGGCATCGCTCATTCACCGGATGACACCAGCGATTTGATCGACATGGTGGGCGGCGCGCCGCTGGTCATCAAGCTGGTGGAAGGCACGCAGGGCATTGGCGTGGTGCTGGCCGAAACGCGCCAGGCGGCGGAAAGCGTGATCGATGCCTTCCGCGGACTCAACGCCCATATCCTGGTGCAGGAGTATATCGAAGAGGCCAAAGGGCGCGACATTCGCTGCTTTGTGGTCGGCGATGAGGTGGTGGCAGCGATTGAGCGTCAGGCGAAAGAGGGCGATTTCCGCTCGAATCTGCACCGCGGCGGCGTGGCGCGTATCGCAGAGATCAGCGAGCGCGAGCGCGTGATTGCAGTAAAAGCGGCGCAGACGCTGGGGCTGGACGTGGCGGGCGTCGATTTGCTGCGCGCCACGCGCGGCCCGCTGGTGATGGAGGTCAACGCCTCGCCAGGGCTGGAAGGGGTTGAAAAAACCACGGGCGTGGACATTGCGGGCAAAATGATCGCCTGGATTGAATGCCACGCGACCCCGGGATTTTGCCTGAAAACGGGCGGTTAAATAGATTATCGCGCACTTTTTGCGTACTCTAAGCGAAGTTATTATTTAAGAGGCTGCACAGCGATGGATTTACAGGTCGTTCCAACACTGGATACGTTACGTCAATGGCTCGATGATGCCGGAATTACCTTCTTTGAATGCGACTCCTGCCAGGCGCTGCATCTGCCTCACATGCAAAATTTCGACGGTATTTTTGATGCCAAGATCGATCTGATTAATGACGTCATTCTTTTCTCCGCGCTGGCCGAGGTTAAACCCTCTGCGCTGCTGGCGCTGGCGTCCGATCTGTCTGCCATCAACGCCAGTTCTTTGACGGTGAAAGCATTTCTCGACATACAGGATGATAATCTGCCGAAACTGGTGGTGTGCGAGTCTTTATTCTCCGGGGCAGGGTTATCCTTCAAGCAGTTTGCCTGGTTTATGCGCATGGGCGAAGAGCAGATTTCCATGGTGATGATGGAAGCTAACGCGCATCACCTGTTGTACAGCGCCGAAGATGATGCAGAGAATAATGATGCATCTCCCACTTTTCTGCACTAACGCTGTCTGAGCATGGCGCAGTCGCTGCCACGGCGGCTGCGTAACGCCATTTTTTCTGCTGTCTTAAACCCTCCTTTCAAGATTATTTCACCTCCTTAAAGGCCATTTCGGCTTATCACATAGACATATTCTGCATAAAAAATTGATAAAAGGCGTTTTTTCGTCTGGGCTATAGCCCGGGACAAGGGCTACAGTTATTCTTGCGATGCTTACAAAAGCGAGCGGATCCTGCCGGAAAAATCTTTTATTCCTTTTCGGCCAGAGCGACAAAGTATGCATGATTCTTGCATATCGTCAGAGTGCACAGTTTTAGTTCGTGTGTTAACGAGCTTTCAGAAGGAATAACGATATGATCGCCTTGAATAAAAAATGGGTATCGGGTCTGGTTGCGGGTGCTCTGATGGCCGTCTCTGCCGGCACGCTCGCTGCGGAACAAAAAACGCTCCACGTTTATAACTGGTCGGACTATATTGCGCCGGACACCGTCGCAAACTTTGAAAAAGAGACCGGCATTAAGGTCGTGTATGACGTGTTCGATTCCAACGAAGTGCTGGAAGGTAAACTGATGGCGGGCAGCACCGGCTTTGACCTGGTGGTGCCTTCCGCCAGCTTCCTGGAGCGCCAGTTGACGGCAGGAGTGTTCCAGCCGCTGGATAAGAGCAAATTATCCAACTGGAAAAACCTCGATCCGGACGTGTTGAAGCTGGTCGCCAAACACGACCCGGATAACAAATACGCCATGCCTTACCTGTGGGCCACCACCGGCATCGGCTATAACGTCGATAAAGTGAAAGCCGTGCTGGGGAAAGACGTCAAGCTCGACAGCTGGGACGTGGTGCTCAAGCCGGAAAACCTTGAGAAGCTGAAAAGCTGCGGCGTCTCCTTCCTTGATGCACCGGAAGAGATTTTCGCCACCGTGCTGAACTATCTGGGCAAAGATCCGAACAGCAGCAAGGCCGATGACTACACCGGCCCGGCCACCGATCTGCTGCTGAAGCTGCGCCCGAACATTCGCTACTTCCACTCCTCTCAGTACATTAACGACCTCGCCAACGGCGATATCTGTGTGGCGATCGGCTGGGCGGGCGACGTCTGGCAGGCAGCAAACCGCGCGAAAGAGGCGAAAAACGGCGTGAATGTCTCTTACTTCATTCCGAAAGAGGGGGCGCTGGCCTTCTTCGACGTCTTCGCCATGCCTGCGGATGCGAAAAACAAAGACGAAGCGTATCAGTTCCTGAACTACCTGATGCGTCCGGAGGTGATCGCCCACATCAGCGACCACGTCTATTACGCCAACGGTAACAAGGCTTCCACCCCGATGGTCAGCGAAGAGATCCGCAATAATCCGGCTATCTATCCGCCAGCGGACGTCTTTGCCAAGCTGTTCACCCTCAAAGTGCAGGACCCAAAAATTGACCGCGTGCGCACCCGTGCGTGGACCAAGGTGAAAAGCGGTAAATAAACCGCTGTCGTAGGCCGGGCAAGCGAAGCGCCCCCGGCAACAGGTGCACCGTTCTGGTGCGCCTGCACCCTGATTTGATCTTTGCCGGAGAACACCCCGTGAATGACGTGATCCCCCGCCCGCAGGCGAAAGTCCGTAAAGCGCTGACCCCGCTTCTTGAAATCCGTAATCTCACCAAATCCTTCGACGGGCAACACGCCGTGGACGACGTGAGCCTGACGATCTACAAAGGCGAAATTTTTGCCCTGCTTGGCCCGTCCGGCTGCGGTAAATCGACGTTGCTGCGCATGCTGGCCGGTTTTGAACAGCCGACCGCCGGGCAGATCGTGCTGGACGGCGTCGATCTCTCCCGCGTGCCGCCGTATCAGCGCCCGATCAATATGATGTTCCAGTCGTACGCGCTGTTCCCGCACATGACGGTTGAGCAGAACATCGCCTTTGGCCTGAAGCAGGACAAACTGCCGAAGGCGGAGATTACCGAACGCGTGGCCGAGATGCTGAGCCTGGTCCACATGCAGGAGTTCGCCAAACGTAAACCGCACCAGCTTTCCGGCGGCCAGCGTCAACGCGTGGCGCTGGCAAGAAGCCTGGCGAAACGCCCGAAGCTGCTACTGCTCGACGAGCCGATGGGGGCGCTGGATAAAAAGCTGCGTGATCGCATGCAGCTTGAGGTGGTGGACATCCTTGAGCGCGTCGGCGTGACCTGCGTGATGGTAACCCACGACCAGGAAGAGGCGATGACCATGGCCGGGCGTATTGCGATCATGAATCGCGGTAAATTCGTGCAGACCGGCGAGCCGGAGGAGATTTACGAGCACCCGACCACCCGCTACAGCGCGGAATTCATCGGCTCGGTGAATGTCTTTGAAGGGCTGCTGAAGGCGCGTGAGGACGACGGGCTGGTGATTGACTCTCCGGGGCTGGTTCACCCGCTGAAGGTCGATCCTGATAGCTCGGTGGTGGATAACGTGCCGGTGTACGTCGCCCTGCGGCCGGAAAAAATCATGCTCTGTGACGAGCCGCCAGCCGATGGCTATAACTTTGCCGTGGGTGAGGTGGTGCATATCGCCTATCTGGGCGATCTCTCTATCTACCATGTGCGTCTGCAAAGCGGGCAGATGCTCAGCGCCCAGCTGCAGAACGAACACCGCTATCGCAAGGGCCAGCCGACCTGGGGCGACGAAGTGCGCCTGTGCTGGGATGCGGACAGCTGCGTCGTGTTAACAGCATAAGGAGCGATCGTGAGTACACTTGAACCTCCAGCCCGCGTCAAACAACCGGGCGGTTTTCGCCACTGGCTGACGCGTATGCAGATGGCGCACGGGCGCAAGCTGGTGATTGCCCTGCCGTACGTCTGGCTGATCCTGCTGTTCCTGCTGCCGTTCCTGATTGTCTTTAAGATAAGCCTGGCGGAGATGGCGCGGGCGATCCCGCCGTACACCAACCTGATGGACTGGGCCGACGGGCAGCTGACGCTCACCCTTAACCTCGGGAACTTCCTGCAGCTCACCGACGATCCGCTGTACGTGGAGGCCTACTTGCAGTCGCTGCAGGTGGCGGGGATCTCGACGATCTGCTGTCTGCTGCTGGGTTACCCGCTGGCGTGGGCGGTGGCGCACAGTAAACCCTCGACGCGCAACATCCTGCTGCTGCTGGTGATTTTACCGTCGTGGACCTCGTTCCTGATCCGCGTCTACGCGTGGATGGGTATCCTGAAAAACAACGGCATTCTCAATAACTTTCTGCTGTGGCTTGGCGTCATCGACCAGCCGCTGACGATCCTGCACACCAACCTCGCGGTGTACATTGGGATCGTTTACGCCTATCTGCCGTTTATGGTGCTGCCGATCTATACCGCCCTGACGCGCATCGACTATTCGCTGGTGGAGGCCTCGCTGGATCTCGGCGCGCGTCCGCTGAAGACCTTTTTCAGCGTGATCGTCCCGCTGACCAAAGGCGGCATTATTGCCGGGTCGATGCTGGTGTTCATCCCGGCGGTAGGGGAGTTTGTGATCCCGGAACTGCTGGGTGGCCCGGACAGCATCATGATTGGCCGCGTGCTGTGGCAGGAGTTCTTCAACAACCGCGACTGGCCGGTGGCCTCGGCGGTGGCGATCATGATGTTGCTGCTGCTGATCGTACCGATCATGTGGTTCCACAAGCATCAGCAGAAACAGATGGGAGACCACGGATGAACAACTTACCGGTAGTGCGCTCCCCGTGGCGGATCCTGATCCTGGTCATTGGCTTCACCTTCCTGTATGCACCCATGCTGATGCTGGTGATCTACTCCTTTAACAGCTCGAAGCTGGTGACGGTGTGGGCGGGCTGGTCGACGCGCTGGTACAGCGAGCTATTCCACGATGATGCCATGATGAGCGCGGTGGGACTGAGCCTGACCATCGCAGCGCTGGCGGCCACGATGGCGTCGATACTCGGGACGATCGCGGCGATGGTGATGGTGCGGTTCGGGCGTTTTCGCGGCGCGAACGGTTTTGCGTTTATGATCACCGCCCCGCTGGTCATGCCGGATGTTATTACCGGGCTGTCGCTGCTGCTGCTGTTTGTCGCCCTGGCGCACGCCATCGGCTGGCCGGCGGATCGTGGGATGCTGACCATCTGGCTGGCGCACGTCACCTTCTGCACGGCCTACGTGGCGGTGGTGATCTCCTCGCGGCTGCGGGAGCTGGATCGCTCCATCGAAGAGGCGGCAATGGATCTGGGTGCCACGCCGCTGAAGGTGTTCTTCATCATCACCCTGCCGATGATCATGCCGGCGGTTATATCCGGCTGGCTGCTGGCGTTCACGCTCTCTTTGGACGATCTGGTCATCGCCAGCTTTGTCTCAGGGCCTGGCGCTACCACGCTGCCGATGCTGGTCTTCTCCAGCGTACGCATGGGGGTGAACCCGGAGATCAACGCCCTGGCCTCCATCATCCTTGGGGTGGTCGGAATTGTCGGATTTATCGCCTGGTATTTGATGGCGCGCGCGGAAAAACAGCGTGTGCGCGATATCCAGCGTGCAAGACGCGGCTGAAGCATTTAAAATTTCCAGTGAAGTGCCGCGCAAGACGCGGCACTGTTTTTCAGGGAAGTAAAAACATTGGGATTCTTTCAAAAAACACGTCATACGCATGCTCGTCCGAACGTCCCTGCGCTGGTGCAGGTGGCGGCGCTCGCCATTATTATGATCCGCTGTCTGGACGTGTTGATGATCTTCAACACCCTGGGCGTGCGCGGCATGGGAGAATTTATTCACCGCAGCGTCCAGACCTGGAACCTGACGCTGGTCTTTATGAGCAGCCTGGCGCTGGTATTTATTGAAATTTACTGTGCCTTCTCGCTGGTGAAGGGGCGCAACTGGGCGCGCTGGACCTATCTGCTGACCCAGGTGACTGCCGCCACCTACCTGTGGGCCGCCTCGCTGGGCTATGGCTACCCGGAGCTGTTCAGCATCGCGGGAGGCTCTAAGCGCGAGATATTCCATTCGCTGGTGATGCAAAAACTTCCGGATGCGCTGGTGCTGTGCCTGCTCTTTGCACCCGCCGCAAGCAGGCGGTTTTTCCGTCTGCAATAATGTGTATAATCGCAGCCCCCGCCATTCTTAAGGTTTTCATATGCAGTGCGCACTCTATGACGCCGGTCGCTGCCGCTCCTGTCAGTGGATTGAACAGCCGGTCTCCCAACAACTCGCCGCCAAAATGGCCGACCTTCAGCACCTCCTGGCTGACCATGCGGTGGGCGAGTGGTGCGCACCCGTCAGTGGGCCAGAGCAGGGTTTTCGCAATAAGGCCAAAATGGTGGTCAGCGGCAGCGTGGAACGACCGCTGCTGGGCATGCTGCACCGCGACGGCACGCCGGAAGATTTAATCGACTGCCCGCTTTATCCAGAATCCTTTAAACCGGTTTTTGCGGCACTCAAGCCGTTTATCGCCCGCGCCGGATTAACGCCCTATAACGTTGCCCGCAAGCGCGGCGAGCTGAAATACCTGCTGCTCACCGAAAGCCAAAGGGACGGCGGCATGATGCTGCGCTTTGTCCTGCGCTCAGAATCCCGGCTGGAACAGCTTCGCGCGGCGCTGCCGTGGCTGCAACAGCAGCTTCCGCAGCTAAAGGTCATCACCGTGAATATTCAGCCGGTGCATATGGCGATCATGGAGGGGGAGAAAGAGATCTTTCTTACCGGGCAGCACGCGCTGGCGGAAACCTTCAACGGCGTGCCGCTGTGGATCCGCCCGCAGAGCTTCTTCCAGACCAACCCGACGGTGGCGAGCGCGCTGTACGCCACCGCGCGCGACTGGGTTCGTGCCCTCAATATCGGCCATATGTGGGATCTGTTCTGCGGCGTGGGCGGCTTTGGCCTGCACTGCGCCACCCCGGAGATGCAGCTGACCGGGATTGAAATCTCCGCCGAGGCGATTGCCTGCGCGACGCAGTCCGCCGCCGAACTGGGGTTAACAAACCTCCACTTCCAGGCGCTGGATTCCACCCAGTTTGCGACCGGGCAGGGCAATGTACCGGAATTAGTATTGGTCAACCCGCCGCGCCGCGGCATCGGCAAACCGCTTTGCGATTATCTGAGCCAGATGGCACCGGCGTACATCGTCTATTCCAGCTGCAACGCCCGGACGATGGCGAAAGATATTGCTCACCTGCCGGGCTACCGCATTGAACGCGTTCAGCTTTTTGATATGTTCCCGCATACCGCGCATTACGAAGTGTTGACGTTGTTAGCCAAAGCGTAGGCCGGGTAAGGCGTAGCCGCCACCCGGCATAAACCCCGCACAATGTTCAACAAAATGTGAACTCTTCCCGCCCTCAAAATCAGGTAAGCTTACCTCATAAGAATTGAATAAAGGCTTACCCATGAAGCAAATCCTGCTGGTGGAGGACGATCGCGATATTGCGGCGCTCCTGCGCCTCAACCTGGAAGACGAAGGCTACACCATTACCCACGAGCCTGACGGGGGCAACGCGTTACGCCTGCTTGAAAAACAGCCCTGGGACGCGGTGATCCTCGACCTGATGCTCCCCAGTGTCGACGGCCTCGAAATTTGTCGCCGCATCCGCCAGATGACCCGCTACCTGCCGGTGATCATTATCAGCGCCCGCAGCAGCGAAACCGACCGTATTACCGGCCTTGAAACCGGGGCCGACGATTACCTCGCCAAACCCTTTTCGGTGCAGGAGCTGATTGCGCGCATTAAAGCGCTGTTCCGCCGCCAGCAGGCGATGGGGCAGGCGCAGAACGACGGACACATTCACGCGCACGGCCTGACGCTCGATCCGCTGGCGCGCACGGTGCGGCTTAACGGGCAGGAGGTTGATCTCACCCCGCGCGAATTCGAGCTGCTCTACTTTTTTGCCCGCCACCCCGGAGAAGTCTTTTCGCGTCTCGAGCTGCTGGAGCAGGTCTGGGGCTATCAGCACGAAGGCTACGAGCACACGGTTAACACCCACATCAACCGCCTGCGGATCAAGATTGAAAAAGATGCCGCCGAGCCGGAGATCGTGCGCACCGTCTGGGGCAAGGGCTATAAATTTGCGGAGCTGAACGACGATGCGCCGCTTTAGCCTGAGCCAGCGCCTGACGCTGCTGTTTATCCTGCTGATGATGCTCTGCGCCACCGTCGCCTGCGCGGTGCAGCTCTACACCAGCATGCAGTACGGTAACGCCATGGTCCAGCGCCTGTCCGGCGGGCTTGCCCAGCAAATTGTGCAGCGTGAGCCGATTCTCGATGCGCAGGGCACCGTTGACCGCAGCGCGCTGAAACCGCTGTTTGACCGGCTGATGACCTTTAATCCGAGCGTCGAGCTGTACGTTATCTCTCCCGATGGCGACGTGCTGGCCGATGCTGCGCCGCCGGGCCATATCCAGCGGCAAAAAATCGACCTTGCGCCCGTGCAGTCCTTCCTGAGCGGCGCCTCAATGCCGGTGCTGGGTGACGATCCGCGCAGCCAGAATAAGAAAGTATTCAGCACGACGCCGCTGCGCCAGGACGGGGAGCTGAAAGGCTATCTGTACATCATTTTGCAGGGCGAGGAGTCTAACGCGCTGGCCGGGATGGCCTGGCACAAAGCGCTCTGGAGCACCGTGCTGTGGTCGCTGCTGTGGGTGGCGCTGTTTGGCCTGCTGGCCGGCGTTCTGATTTGGTACTGGGTCACGCGTCCGGTTAAACAGCTTACGCACGAGGTGACCGGGCTTGAGCACGACAGCATCACCGCCATCAAACAGCTGGCGGCAGAGCCGCTTGAGCCGGCCCTGAACGACGAAGTCGCGATCCTGCGCAATACCTTTATCGAGCTGGCCCGCAAAATCACCTCTCAGTGGGATCGGCTGGCCGACAGCGACCGCCAGCGCCGGGAGTTTATCGCCAATATCTCGCACGATCTGCGCACGCCGCTGACCTCGCTGCTGGGCTATCTGGAGACGTTGTCGCTCAAATCCGCCACGCTGACTCCGCAGGAGCATCAGCAGTATCTCGCGACCGCCCTGCGTCAGGGGCAGAAGGTGCGTCATCTGTCGCAGCAGCTGTTTGAGCTGGCGCGGCTGGAGCATGGCGGCATCAAACCCCAGCGCGAACGTTTTGCCATGGCGGAGCTGATCTCCGACGTGGTGCAGAAGTTCGAGCTGGCCGCGCGCACGCGTGAGCTGAAGCTGCATGTTGACGTGCCGGGGCCGCTGCCGCTGGTCAACGCCGATGTGTCGATGATCGAGCGGGTAGTGACCAACCTGCTGGATAACGCCATTCGCCATACGCCCACCGGTGGCGAGATCCGCCTGACGATGTGGCAGGAGAATGGGCAGTTGCAGGTTGAGGTGGCAGACAGCGGAACGGGCGTCGATGACGCGCTGCGTGACGATCTGTTTCAGCGTCCTTCTGCGCTCAATCCGCAGGCATCGCGGGAAAACCGGGGCGGGTTAGGGCTGTTGATCGTGAGAAGAATGCTGGAACTGCACGGCGGCGGGATTGGACTGATGGAGTCGGTGAGCGGGGCCAGGTTCAGGTTTTACGTGCCACTGTGAGAAATCGCCGGGTGGCGCTGCGTTTACCCGGCCTACAGACCACCCCCGTAGGCCGGGTAAGGCGAAGCCGTCACCCGGCAAAAGGAATTACTGCGGGAACCACTGATCGCTGATTTTCTGATAAGTACCGTCAGCTTTAATCGCTTTCAGCGCGCCGTTCAGTTTCTCCAGCAGGGCTTTGTTGTCCGGACGCACGGCAATGCCCAGACCGGTGCCGAAGTACTGCGGATCGGTCACTTTCTCGGTGGCGGTACCCAGCTGCGGGTTGGTTTTCAGCCACTCGTTAACCACGGCGGTATCGCCAAAGACGCCATCGATACGGCCATTTTTCAGATCGATAATCGCGTTCTGGTAGCTGTCGTAGGCCACGGTTTTCACTTCAGGATGTTTGTCCTGCAGGTATTTCTGATGCGTGGTGCCGTTTTCCATCCCAATGCGTTTGCCTTTCAGCTGATCGAAAGCGGTATAAGCGCCTTTCTTCGCAATCACCACGGCAGAGTTTGCGTAGTACGGGTCGGTGAAGGAGACCTGCTTGCTGCGCTCCGGCGTGATGTCCATCCCGGAGATCACCGCGTCATATTTTTTGAATTTCAGAGACGGGATCAGGCTGTCGAACGCGTGGTTAGTGAAGGTGCAGTCGGCCTGCATCTGTTTGCACAGCGCTTTTGCCAGGTCAATATCAAACCCGACGATCTGGTTGCTGGCATCCAGTGATTCAAACGGCGGATAGGTGGCGGAAACGCCGAAATTGATTTTATCCGCAGCGGATGCGCCAGCGGCAAAGGTTGCCAGTAATGCGGCCAGGACTAACTTTTTCATTGTACGACTCCCGTCTGTAGGTCTTATGAAAGTACAATGCCATTTAATGAATTTGTATGCAATATAAATGATTAAATATTTATATCAGGATAAAAAAAAGCGGATAACCAGAAAGTTACCCGCGTTTATTAATCACATTTATGCATTTCTTGCCGGATGGCGCTGCGCTTACCCGGCCTACGATCTGCGCTCGAACGCCAGCGCTTTACGCTCAATCAAACGCATCATCAGGGTCAGCAAACCGTTGACCACCAGATAGACCAGACCCGCCGCGCCAAACACCATCACGTCGTAGGTGCGTCCGTACAGCAGCTGTCCGTGGCCCATCACTTCCATCAGGGTGATGGTGTAGGCCAGGGAGGTACTTTTGAACACCAGCACCACTTCGTTGGAATATGAAGAGAGCGCACGCTTAAAGGCGTAGGGCAGCAGGATCGCCAGGGTGTCTTTCTTGCTCATGCCGAGCGCCCCGCAGGACTGCCACTGGCCTTCCGGGATGGCGCGAATGGCCCCGTAGAACAGCTGGGTGGTGTAGGCCGCACTGTTGAGCGAGAGCGCAATCAGGGCGCACAGCCACGGCTCCGAGAGCAGATGCCAGATAACCGGATACTTCTGCAGCGACGGGAACTGACCCGGGCCGTAGTAAATCAGGAAGATCTGCACCAGCAGCGGCGTACCGGTAAACAGCGTGATATAGGCGCGCACAATCCACACCAGCACCGGCGTTTTCAGCGTCAGGATGATGGTGAAGATCAGCGCCAGGATCAGCGCCACCACGATGGAGGCGACGGTCAGCGTCAGGCTGGTGTGCAGCCCTTTCATCAACTCGGGTAAATAGTCAAGCATCAGCCTGGTCTCCGTTCAAAACGCGTTGCACGCAGATCAATACGCTTGAGGATGTACTGGCTAAGCAACGTGATGACCAGGTAGATAGCCGCCGCCACGATGTACCAGGTAAACGGCTCCTGGGTGCGGGTAGCGATACTCTTGGTTTGCAGCATTAAATCGTTAACGCTGATCAGGCTGACCAGCGCGGTGTCTTTGAGCAGCACCAGCCACTGGTTGCCCAGCCCCGGCAGCGCGTGACGCCACATCTGCGGCATCACCAGACGGAAGAAGATCGCCGCTTTCGACAGCCCCAGCGCCTGGCCGGACTCCCACTGGCCCTGCGGCACCGCTTTCAGCGCGCCGCGCAGGGTTTGCGAGGCGTAGGCGGAGTAGAGCAGGGAGAGGGCAATCACGCCGCACAGGAACGGGCTAACGTCGAAGTTTTCAATCTGCATCTGCACCGGGATCTGTGCAAAGCCAAGATTGATGTTAAAGCCGTCCGACAGGGTTAACAGCAGCTGTGAGGAGCCGAAATAGATAAACAGGACCACCAGAATCTCGGGTAGCCCACGCAGCACGGTTACCAGCGCGGAGCCTGCCCATGCGACGGGACGCCATTTCGCTGACTCCCACACCGCAAAGAACATCGCCAGCACGAGGCCGATAATCAGTGCACAAACGGCAAGGCCGACGGTCATCCCGGCGGCGCTTGCTAAAGGAAAAATTTCATTCATCAGGAATTACTTCTGGAACCATTTTTTGTAGATGGTTTCGTAGGTGCCGTCTTTCTTCACTTTCTCCAGCGCAGCGTTGAATTTCTGCTGCAGCTCGGTGTTGCCCTGACGCACGGCAATGCCCAGGCCGGTACCGAAGTAGTCTTTATCGGTCACTTTGTCACCCACGGCGGCCAGCTTGTCGTTGGCTTTCAGCCATTCAGTGACAACCGCCGTATCCCCGAACACCGCATCGATACGACCGTTTTGCAGATCCAGCTTCGCATTCTGGTAGCTGTCATACGGCACGGTGGTGATTTCCGGATGCTTATCCATGATGAATTTCTGGTGCGTCGTGCCGTTCTGCACGCCCACTTTCTTGCCTTTCAGCAGATCAACAGAGGCGTATTTCCCTTTCTGACCGATGAACAGCGCAGAGTTGTCATAGTAAGGGGTGGTGAACAGAACCTGTTTTTCACGCTCAGGGGTGATGTCCATGCCCGCCATTACGGCGTCGATACGACGGAACTTCAGGCTTGGGATCAGGCTGTCGAAGGCCTGGTTGCTGAAGGTACAGGTCGCATCAATCTCTTTACACAGGGCGTTAGCCAGGTCCACATCAAAGCCGACAATCTTATTGTTGGCATCAATGGATTCAAACGGAGGATAAGACGCTTCAGTGGCGAAACGAATGGTCTGAGCTGCGGTAGCGGAAAGGCTGACGCTAGCGAGCAGCGCGGCAATCAATACTTTTTTCATTATCTTTTTCCCTAACACATCAGTGTGATAAGTAGTTTTTGAAGGCGTCGGTTTGCGGTTGAGTGAAACAACTCGCATCACCTTGCTCAACGATATACCCGTTTTCCATGTACACCACGCGGCTGGCGGTTTTGCGCGCCACTTCCACTTCATGGGTAACGATGACCTGCGTAATATTGGTTTCCGCCAGTTCACGAATAATGCTGACGATCTGGGCGGTAATTTCCGGGTCCAGCGCGGCGGTAGGCTCATCAAACAGCAGCACGGCTGGCTCCATCATCAGCGCACGGGCAATGGCCACGCGCTGCTGCTGACCGCCGGAAAGGTGCAGCGGATAACGATCGCTGTACGGCTTAAGGCGCAGACGCTCCAGCAGCTTTTCGGCACGCGCCATCGCCTGGTCTTTGCTTAAGCCAAGCACGCGGCACGGCGCTTCAATAAGGTTCTGCACCACCGTAAGGTGAGGCCAAAGATTGTATTGCTGGAATACCATGCCGACGTTTTGACGCAGTTCGCGGATCGCTTTATCAGAAGGCGTTTTAGCGAAATCGAAATGGTTACCGGCGATCGCCAGCGTACCTGAACGGGGCATTTCAAGCAGATTAAGGACACGCAGAAGAGAGCTTTTACCCGCGCCGCTTGGGCCAAGTAAAACCAGGGTTTCGCCTTCGGGGCAGCTCAGCGTGATGTCGAACAGCGCCTGGTGTGCGCCGTAGAAGCAGTTAATGCCGTTTAGTTGAATACTCATCGGGGCAGTCTTTACTCATCCAGGCAATCTATAGCAATTGAGGCCGCAGATAGTACCGTTGACAGAATAGTTATGCAATATTTCTGCGTTAAAAGTTAAATATAACCCGTTAACTCCTCTAAACATAGCACAAAATAGCGATGCCCTAAGACCGCGAGAATAAATGTCGGCATTCCATCAGAAATGCCGGACATTTTACCGGGTTAACACATTTCCACCGATGGGTTTAGCGGTTCTCAATCGACTGGCGAAGCGTGCCCGCCGGGGCATGAACGTTGCCGCCGATGTAGCGCACGTCGTCAACGGCCCAGCACTGGCCCTCGCGGATCATCAGCACTTCATCCTGCCAGGTCTGGGAGCCCTGGGTCAGTTTTACGCGCAGTGGAATATTGCGCGCATCGGTGTTTGGGATGGTGGACGCACTTGAGACCTCGGCGCTGTCCGGCAGCGTTGCACGGCTTGAGAACGGATCGGCGCTCAGCAGGGCGTTATGCTGAGGATTACGCGACGCATCGTTAAGCAGTTTTGCCAGGCCGTCGCTCAGGTAAGGGCGCAGGGCAGTCATGTCGTTACCGCGATGCTGAATGCGATAATCATAGAATTGCTGCGCGACGGCATCCGGGCCACCCTCGATGCAGGGGCCGCTGCGGGTACCAATATCCTTAAAGGCGGGTGTCACCGGGGTGGTGCACGCGCTGAGCACCAGCGCGCAAGGCACTAAAAGCGTTAAAGCAGAGTAGCGCATGTTGATTTCCTTATTTATTAACTATCCTTTCAATCATAGCGTAACGAACCGATAATGCTGATGAAGTTATGGCCTAAGGCATTGAACGCTAAAGAAGGAGATTAACCATGCAATTTTCAACGACCCCAACCCTGGAAGGGCAGCCTATTACCGAATATTGCGGCGTCGTCACGGGTGAAGCCATTCTGGGTGCCAACATCTTCCGCGACTTTTTTGCCGGGATCCGCGATATCGTCGGCGGACGTTCTGGCGCGTATGAGAAAGAGCTGCGTAAGGCGCGAGAAATTGCCTTCAAAGAGCTGGGCGAGCAGGCGAAAGCTCTCGGGGCGGATGCGGTAGTCGGCATTGATATCGACTACGAAACCGTCGGCAAAGATGCCAGTATGCTGATGGTCAGCGTCAGCGGTACGGCGGTGAAAACCCGTCGATGAAACGTACGCTCTCAACGCTCCTGCTGGCGCTGATGCTGGCAGGCTGTGCCACGGAAAAAGGCATCGTTGATAAAGGTGCCTACGAGCTGGATACACGCCATCAGGCGCAGGCGGCCTACCCGCGTATCAAGGTGCTGGTTATTCACTATACCGCCGATGATTTTGATACCTCGCTTGCCACGCTGACGGACAAAAATGTCAGTTCGCACTATTTGATCCCCGCCCGCCCACCCGCGCCCGACGGCAAACCGCGCATCTGGCAGTTGGTCCCCGAAAGCGAGCTGGCCTGGCATGCGGGCATCAGCTTCTGGCGCGGAACCAATCGCATAAACGACACCTCGATAGGCATTGAGCTGGAAAATCGCGGCTGGCAAAAAGCGGCTGGCATGAAGTATTTCGCGCCGTTTGAACCGGCACAGATCGCCGCGCTGATCCCGCTCGCCAAAGATATTGTCGCCCGCTACAACATTAAGCCCGAAAACGTGGTGGCCCATGCGGATATTGCCCCGCAGCGCAAAGACGATCCGGGGCCGCTTTTCCCGTGGCGTGAGCTGGCGCAGCAGGGCATTGGCGCCTGGCCCGATCCGCACCGCGTCGCCTTTTACCTGGACGGACAGCCGCCTTATCAGGCGGTGGATACCGCCGCACTGCTCGGGTTGCTGGCGCGCTATGGCTACGAGGTGCCGGAAAACAGCACTGCCGCGCAGCAAAAGCGCGTCATTATGGCTTTCCAGATGCATTTTCGCCCGCAGCGCTGGGACGGTGTTGCCGATCGGGAAACGATGGCCATCGCCGAAGCGCTTTTAGAAAAATACGGACAGGGGTAATCCTTCGGGATTACTCCGAACCTGGTCGTTTTACATTTACTTTCATCAGATTAATCCTAGATTCAATCTAAATTAATTTTTAGTAAATTGACTTAAATTTACCCGCATTTAATATAGACACATAGCTTGCTAAGTAATCATAAAAATAAACAAGACGATTTTCTCTCTTTTCTTTTTTTTGCCTATCAGGATCTCTTTTTTAGGTTTCGGTTTCTTCCGTAACCTCATTTTATTTTAACTTTAATCTTATGCGGGTATAACAATGTTAAGTATTTACGGTAAAAAATTACGTCCACAACAGGAAATGGAAGCCATTATTTCTGCAACCTCAGGTTATGAAGAAAAAACCTTAAAGAAATGGCAAAAAATTTCCACAGCCGATTCAGGCAAAATCCATATCATCGTCAGCGGTGATGTGGAATTCCGCCGAGAATCTGACGAGCTGTGCATGTTCTCACTGCAGGGGCAGTGCATCTTCGGCCTCTCGTCCATTTACTACAACTCCTCCCATATGTACGGCCTGGTGCGGTCCAACACGGTGGTACGCTCCATCGACAAAGAAGAGTTCATGTCGTTAATGACCGACAAAAACCTGTGGCCACAGCTGACGAAAGTGCTCTCCTGGTACATCTGCATGCTCAGCAAGCGTGACGATGTTCTCGTTGCCCGCAGCGCCTATTCGGTTGTACGTGAATTCCTGTTAGAAATTAATGAGCTGATTGTTCATCATCAACGCGATATTAACGTTTATGATTATATTCAGGAATACACCAACCTGGCCCGCAGTACCATCATTAAAATTCTCTCCGACCTGAAAAAAGGTCAATATATCGTGGTGGAAAAAGGACGTCTCCTGAATCTCACTACGCTGCCAGAAAAATATTAATCACTCCAGCCGATCTCCTTTTTGACTTAAAGGAGACGGCGCTTTTTCCTGATGAGTATCGTTAATATGTGATATATCCTGCGTTTCATCAATCGGTGGCGCGGGCGTTTTTCCTTGAGAATAATCTTGCTGTTGTTCTTTTAATGCCTTCATAAACAACGTCTTCAGGGACGATGAATCGTCATCGGACTCTGCGTTCGCCGCGTCATGTTCTTCCGTTCCGGGAAGGGTATCCCGCGAGGTATCGTGCTCGGGTTCTGCAACGCCGTCCGGCGCCTGCTGCCAGTCTGCATCGTCACTGTTAATCGGCACATCCTGCATCGCGGGAACATCCTCATGCACCGGGATCGGCTTAGGCTGCGGATGCGGGAACGGCTTGCTGACATATATATAATGCATATCAGACAAGGTGGCTTCCGGCTTCACCGTGTTGACCTTCGTTGTGACCGGCGCAGGGTGGCGCAGGTTCCAGTAAACGTGCGCGTACAGTCCTGCGCCAATCAGGACGCACAGCCCCAGCAGCCATAAGAAGGTGGTGCCGAAGATTTTTTTCAGGCCGGGGAAGCGATACGAAAACCAGACCGCTTCCCCGGTCTCGTAGCTGCGCTGGGCAGCGAGACATATCGTAGACATTATGATTTCTTCTCTTGCGTGGTCGCATCCGATCCCGACTGCGATGCCTGGATCAGCACGCTAGGGGTAGTATTGGTTTCACGCATCAACTGCATCAGCGTATCTTCGCCGGGGATGCCATCGACATGGAGATCCATTTTTTGCTGGAACTCACGGGTGCGTTTCATCATTTCAGCGGTCCAGCTCTGCGCGTGGGTTTCAGGCTCCGCAAGCGCCTGGCTCAGCTGCTGATCGAGCCATTCCAGATCTTTACCGCTGCTGGCAGCGCTAATTTCGTCTTTGCCCTGCGGCGTCAGACGATGCAGCTGGGTGTAGTTCCCCGTTGCGTGCTGGCTATACCAATTGCGGGTCACCTGCCAGGTCCGACCGTTCATTAAGAGATCCAGGGTGTTATCCCCGACGCGGGCGACAACGGCATAGTTAAGGTGGCCGCCGGTGTGCATTTCGCTGACCCACGGATACCCCTCTTTTGCCAGTTCGCTCAGCGGCGCGTTGCCCTGGCGACACATCAAATTAACCTTCGGTGCGTTCTGGCACAGCGCATCGTCGGCGGAAGCTTCATACCCCCACATCTGATAAAGCTGATGCATGGCATCCGGCTGGTTAACCACTTCGTGGTCGATAACCGGCACAACCGGCGCCGTTTTATGCGGCGTCTGCTGTTTCCAGCTCACCGGGACGGGCAGCTGCACCGGCAATTTTGCGGTAATCGCCGAGGTCATATACCAGCCGCAGGCGGCAAACAGCACCGACGCAAATAAACCGACGGTCGCCAGGCGCGTCCCGTGTTTTTTGGCCGGTAAAATTTCGCTGGTGGCCAGACGTAAATGACGTGGACCCACCGCCGACGCACGCTCTGTCCAGGCGGCAAGCAGGGCGAGATGGGCCAGGGCGTTGAATTTGCTGATGCTGCCTTTGGTCAGCGTATGCATTTTGCGCACGCGGGCCGGGGCGAGCGGTGACGTTTCACCGCCGTTGTCTTCGCACTGGGCCTGAACATAGCTCAGGGTTTCGCGGCAGGTCATGGATCGCAGGGTGTGGTGGGTGTGGACATACTCCTGAAGGCCGGAGTGCTGCATCAGCACCGCTTCCTGCTCGGCTGACCCCATCAGCACAATCGACAAGCGAAACTCCAGCTCCTGTGCGCGGGTCAACAACATGCCCAGGACCTCACGGCAGTTATCCTTCATGGCTTCCATGTGAGAGACGATCACCACTTTGCCGGCAGGTTTGCGTGAAGAGGCGGAGTCCTGCCACTGGCGGATCACGGCGTCGATGGCCTGAATGCGGGTTTTACTCTCTTTCGTACCCGGACTGAGCTTGTACAGCAGGCTACTGGCGCTCAGTTTAGGGAAAGCGTTAATCGCAAGGACCGTCTGGCTGTGAGATTTCAGCGCATCGCTGAATTCGCCGAGCAGGGGGGCATCGTTGCAAAAGAGTCCCGTAATACCCGCCTGCTGGGTTTTTTCCTTCAACAGATTAAAGATGTCCTGATGATAAGGCACAAAAAAATCACCCGAGGCGCGAGTGACTTTTTTAAACGGCGGCTTCTGGAAATTAAAATGACTCTGATACATACGACTTACCGTCTCTTCACATGAATAGCAACAGCGCAGAAAAGTACGTTAAGCCCGTCGGGTGGTCAATTTGCCATCAGGGTAAAAATAACCTGTTGTGACCCTCTAACATCCCGTTTTTTCTCGGTCAATATTTTTCTTCATCAAAGTTAATGGCGAAGCAGGTGGTCGCTTCGCGAGCAGATAATTACTATTTATGTCACATATTGGCGCAGCACGATGCTGCTTATTATCGCTTTGCTAAAGGCCAGATGAATAATGAGGTTCTCATTTCTTCCCCGGTTGATGATGCCCTGTATTATGTTTTTGACCCTGATTTTTTGCGGTCAGCAGGGATACGTCATCTTTAAAGATTATAAAAGAGTGTCAAACAAACTGGCGAACGCGAATGTAAAACCGCAAAAAAAACGTCAGGATGAAAAAGCGTTTGCGCTTTTCACTGCCGCCGTCCGTCAGCAAAGTTTGCCCGCTGCGGCAAAAGCCCCACTGGCTGCTGAAATCGAAGGTATTGTCAGCAGCGACGAGGCGTGGCTGTCGTTTGCCGTGATTAAAACGCCTGCGGGCCAGAAAAGCTACCGGGAGGGGGAAAACCTCACTGGATTTGACGATGCGTATATCGAAGAAATTAACCGCGATAACGTGGTGGTCAACTACGCAGGCACCGAGCAGGTGCTGGCGCTCAAAAAACCAGACTACTTTAAGGGCGGCGTCGACAGCGGCCCGGTAACCAAATCGACAAAAGATCCGGGCGCGGAAAATCTGCATCTGGATGATTATCTGGTACTAAAACCGTTAATCGAAAAGGGCGAACTGGAGGGATACAACATCAATCCACGCAATGCCTCTGCCTTTTATAGCCACTCCGGCCTGCAAAAAGGCGATGTGGCGGTGAAAGTCAATTCTGTCGATATGACCAAACAAGCTGAAGCAAAAAACATTATTGCCAGCTGGTCAAAAATGAAAGAAGCGGAGGTCGTTGTGAAACGTCACGCTCACCTTGAAAATATTCGGGTTAATGTTCTAAACAATTAACAAGTGTACAGACATGAAGAAATTTCCATGGGCGTGCGTGGCGCTGACCGCATTGTCGTTATATTCCGGTTCGCTGTTTGCAGCTAACTTTAGCGCAAGTTTTAAAAATACCGATATCCGTGAATTTATCGATACGGTCGGTCGTAATCTTAATAAAACGATTCTGGTCGATCCTTCCGTTCAGGGAACGGTCTCGGTCAGAACCTATAACGTGCTGTCGGAAGATGAATATTATCAGTTCTTCCTGAGCGTGCTGGACCTGTACGGCCTGTCGGTGATCCCGATGGACAACGGGATGGTGAAAGTGGTGCGCTCAAGCGTAGCACGTACCGCTGGCGTACCGCTGGCGGACAGCAAAAACCCCGGCAAGGGCGATGAGATCATCACCCGCGTCGTGCGGATGGAAAACGTGCCGGTGCGTGAACTGGCCCCGCTGCTGCGCCAGCTTAACGACGCCTCGGGCATCGGTAACGTGGTGCATTTCGAGCCGTCTAACGTGCTGCTGTTAACCGGTAAAGCCTCGGTGGTGAACCGCCTGGTGGACCTGGTGCAGCGCGTTGACAGAGACGGCGTGCAGCGCCGTGAGATTGTGCCCCTGCGCTACGCCTCTGCCAAAGAGCTGTCGGAAATGTTGAATAACCTCAACAACGAAGAGCAAAAAGGGCAGAACGCGCCGCAGCTGGCGACCAAAGTCGTGGCCGACGACGAAACCAACAGCCTGGTGATCAGCGGTTCGGAAGATGCACGTTCGCGCACCCGTACCCTGATCGGCCAGCTGGATCGCGAGCAGAACAACGAGGGTAACACCCGCGTGTTCTACCTGAAATATGCTAACGCCGCCAAGGTGGTTCCGGTGTTGACCGGCATCGGCGAGCAGCTGAAAGACAAACCGGGCGCGCCGAAAAGCAAAACCGCCACGGCCTCAAGCGATCTGAACATTACCGCCGACGAGTCCACCAACTCACTGGTGATCACCGCCCAGCCTAACGTGATGAACTCGCTGGAAAAAGTGATCGACAAGCTCGATATCCGTCGTCCGCAGGTGCTGGTGGAAGCCATCATTGCGGAAGTGCAGGACGGTAACGGCATGGATCTGGGCGTGCAGTGGACCGGCAAGCACGGTGGCGTTCAGTTCGGCGCAACGGGCCTGCCTATCAGCCAGGTGAA
Source organism: Enterobacter sp. V87_3 (assembly GCF_029967835.1). NCBI lineage: Bacteria > Pseudomonadati > Pseudomonadota > Gammaproteobacteria > Enterobacterales > Enterobacteriaceae > Enterobacter > Enterobacter sp. V87_3. The sequence goes on from NZ_JASCAM010000029.1 coordinate 161,959, forward strand.
AAACGGCACCATGAAAGGCACCGCGTTCACCGGCCTGGCGACCGGCTTCTTCAACGGCGACTTCGGTGCGCTGGTGACCGCGCTCTCCACCGGGTCGAAGAACGATATTCTCTCTACGCCGAGCGTCGTGACGCTGGATAACAAAGAAGCGTCGTTCAACGTGGGTCAGGATGTGCCGGTACTGTCCGGTTCCCAGACCACCAGCGGCGACAACGTCTTTAACTCCGTGGAGCGTAAGACGGTGGGTACCAAGCTGAAGATTGTGCCGCAGATCAACGACGGCGACATGATCCACCTGAAGATTGAGCAGGAAGTGTCCAGCGTGGACGCCAGCGCCACCGAAGATGCGAGCCTCGGCCCGACCTTTAACACCCGTACCATCAATAACGAAGTGATGGTACACAGCGGCCAGACCGTGGTGCTGGGCGGCCTGATGGAGAACGTCACCAAAGAGACCGTCTCCAAGGTGCCATTGCTGGGGGATATCCCGCTGGTGGGCCAGCTGTTCCGCTACACCTCCGAGGATACCTCGAAGCGTAACCTGATGGTGTTTATCCATACCACGGTGCTGCGCGACGACGATAACTACAGCGCCGCGTCGAAGGAGAAATATGACCAGATCCGCGCGCGTCAGCAGCAGCGTCTGGAAGAGCAGAAGCTTGGGATCGTGACGAACGCCAACAACCCGGTGATGCCCGCATATCCGAGCGAGCCGTCAGTGAGCGCTGCGCCGGTGAAAGCCAGCGCAACCACGACGCGTAATCCGTTTAAACAATAAGGCGGAGGCGCAACGTGGACGAACTGAGCAAAACCCTGTGCAGCAGTAGCTACGCAAAAGACAACGGCGTGCTGATTTATAACGATGACGTCTATGTCCGTGACGATGCGCCTGCGTTTGCGCTGCTTGAGATGCGTCGGGTGCTGGGGCGGTCCTTTGTTCCCGTCACCCTGACGCCGGACGCGTTCGAGGAGCTGCTGGCGAAAATCTGGCAGCAGAGCAGCGGCGTGTCGCAGCAGCTGGTTGACGATATGGATGCCGACATCGACTTAATGGCGTTAACCGAGGAGATCCCCGACAACGAGGATCTGCTGGATAACGACGAAAACTCGCCGGTGATCCGCCTGATCAACGCCATTCTCGGTGAAGCGGTGAAAGAGGGGGCCTCGGATATTCATATCGAAACCTTCGAGCGCACCCTGAGCATCCGTTTTCGCGTCGACGGCGTGCTGCGCCCGGTGCTGCAACCGGCGCGCAAGCTCGCGCCGCTGCTGGTGTCGCGTATTAAAGTCATGTCCAAACTGGATATTGCAGAAAAACGCCTGCCGCAGGATGGCCGTATTTCGCTGCGCATTGGCCGCAAGGCCATCGACGTGCGTGTCTCGACCATTCCGTCACAGTACGGCGAACGCGTGGTCATGCGTTTGCTGGATAAAAGCAACCTGAAGCCGGATATCAACAAGCTCGGGCTGATTGATGAGGAGCTGGAAAAGTTAAAAGGGCTGATCGACCGCCCGCACGGCATTATCCTGGTCACCGGGCCGACAGGCTCCGGTAAAAGTACCACGCTGTACGCCATTCTGTCGGCGCTGAACGGCCATGAACGCAACATCCTGACCGTTGAAGACCCGATTGAATATGAGCTGGAAGGGGTGGGACAGACGCAGGTTAACCCGCGCGTGGACATGACCTTTGCCCGCGGGCTGCGCGCCATTTTGCGCCAGGACCCGGACGTGGTGATGATCGGGGAAATCCGTGACGGTGAAACCGCGCAAATCGCGGTGCAGGCGTCGCTGACCGGTCACCTGGTCATGTCTACGCTGCACACCAACAGCGCCGCGGGCGCGATTACGCGTCTGCGCGACATGGGGCTGGAGTCGTTTTTAATTGGATCATCGTTGCTCGGTGTCATTGCCCAGCGTCTGGTGCGTCGGCTGTGTACCCACTGTCGCACCACCAGTCCGCTGGATGACAATGAAAAGGCGCTGTTCAGCTTTATGCCCACGCCACCGAAGGCGATTTATCGTGCGGTTGGCTGCGAACATTGCCGCCAGAGCGGCTATCAGGGGCGCGCGGGTATCCACGAGTTCCTGGTTGTTGATACGCCGATGCGCCGCGCCATTCACGAAGATAAAGACGAAATGTCCATCGAAACGCAGCTCTTTAAGCAGGCCTACAGCCTGCGTGAAAACGGGCTGCTGAAGGTGATTAGCGGCGTGACCTCCCTTGAAGAGGTGATGCGCGTTACCGCCGAACGCGGGGGAGACGTCTGATGGCCTTCTACGCATGGACGGCTACGGACGCGGCGGGCAAAAGCCAGCGCGGCACGCTGCAGGCGGAAGGGCAAAAGCAGGTTCGCCAGTGGCTACGTGAGCAAAAGCTGATGCCGGTGAGCATCAGCGAAACGCGCGAAGCGGCGGTGGCCGGAAAAGCCAAAACCGGGACGAAGCTCTCCACGCCGGTGCTGTCGATGTTCACCCGTCAGCTTTCGACGCTGGTCAACGCGGCGCTGCCGCTGGAGAGCGCGTTAAAAGCGATTTCCAAACAGACGGAAGACAAAAAGCTGGCGGCGATGGTGGTGGAGATCCGCGAGAAGGTGGTGGAAGGGCATACGCTGTTTGACGCATTCAGCCAGTTCCCGCGCACCTTCGACAAGCTTTACTGCACCCTGGTGATGGCCGGTGAAAAAACCGGTCACCTGGGCGACGTGCTGGAAAAGCTGGCCGAGTACAACGAGCAGCGTCAGAAGATGAAAAGCAAGCTGACGCAGGCGATGGTCTACCCGATCACCCTGACGGTGGTCGCCATCGCGGTGATCAGCATTCTGCTGGTGGCGGTGGTGCCGCAGGTGATCGAACAGTTCACCCACATGAAGCAGCAGCTGCCGATCACCACCCGCACGCTGATTGCAGTGAGCGATTTTTTGCAGGCTTACGGTATTTATATCGCGGGCGGCATCGGCGGGGGGATTGTCGGCTTCAAAGCCTGGGTCAGAAACGTCAAAAACCGTTTTCGCTGGCACAGCTGGCTGGTTAACGGTTCGCCGATTAAAAAGCTGGTCTGCGCCATTAACAGCGCGCGCTATATCCGCACGCTGAGCATCCTGCAGGCCAGTAGCGTCCCGCTGCTGGAAGGGATGTACATCGCGATGGACGGGATTGAAAACCTCTATGCCCGGCAGGTGCTGGAGCAGGCGGCGGATACCGTACGCCAGGGGGCCTCGCTGTATGCCGCGCTGGAACAGGCGAAGCTCTTTCCGCCGACCATGCTGTATATGATCGCCTCCGGTGAGGAGAGCGGCGAATTAGGCAATTTGATGGACCGCGCGGCGGAAAACCAGGAGTCGGCGCTGCAGCATCGAATTACGTTAACACTGTCGGTATTTGAACCGGCGCTGGTGGTCAGTATGGCGACAATTGTTTTATTCATTGTGCTGTCAATATTACAACCGCTTCTGCAACTTAATAACATGGTAGGGTAAATAATGGCTATAAAACGTAAAAACCTGGCTCGCCAGGCGGGCTTCACATTGCTCGAATTAATGGTGGTAATTGTTATTCTCGGCGTGCTGGCGAGTATGGTGGTACCGAACTTAATGGGCAATAAAGAGAAAGCTGACTCGCAAAAAGCGACCAGCGATATTGTCGCGCTCGAAGGCTCTCTGGATATGTATAAGCTGGATAACCACCGTTATCCGACCACCGAACAGGGCCTGCAGGCGCTGGTCACCAAACCTGAAATCGCGCCAATTCCGAACGGCTACCGCGCTGACGGCTATATTCGCCGCCTGCCGCAGGACCCGTGGGGCAGCGACTATCTGATGGTCAGCCCGGGCGAACATGGCGCGGTTGACGTATTTTCCGCAGGCCCTGACGGTGAAGCCAATACCGCAGATGATATTACTAACTGGTCTCTCGATAAAAAAGAGAAATAATGAATAAGCAACGCGGGTTTACGCTGCTGGAAATTATTCTGGCGCTGGTGATATTTGCCAGTTGCGCCATGATGGTGGTGTCGACAATACCTTCACGTAGCGGTGCGGATATATTTGGCCAGCAGTTAAAAGCCCTCGTTGATTATGGTTCTGACCGTGCGGTGATGGATGGAAATATCGTTGGGTTAGTGATTACCGCGGATAAATACCAGCTGGTGACGCTTGACGTTAAAAGCGCAGAACAGCGCTGGGTGCCGTTAACCGCAGGGCGTATTACGACCAAAGGTGATTTCCCCGAAGAGATGCACGTTTCTCTGTCGCCGCAGCGGCTGGCCGCCACGATCGATGCCGATCCGCAGATTGTGTTTTTACCTGACGGCGAGATTGGCCGCTTCACGCTGTCGCTGCAAAGTTATGACAAGCAGCACCGCTTCCGCGTGGTGTCGCAGGGTGCCGCTCCGGTATCGGTAGAGAACGATGACTAAAGGCAAGAGAACGCAAAAGGGGATGACCCTGCTGGAGGTGATGGTCGCGCTGGTCATCTTCTCTACCGCCGCGCTGGCGCTGATGAACTCGGTGTCGCTTAACGTGCGTTTCACCCAGGGGCTGGGCGAAACGCTGCAGGCCAGCTGGGTGGCGGAAAACCAGTTAGCGGAAGCGCAGCTCACGCGATCAGATTTCCCCGACGCCGAACAGCAGGGAACCGAGACCATGGGCGGGCGCAGCTGGAACTGGCGCAAGCAGCGTATCAAGAAGGCCGATGGCGTGTGGGCCAATGAGATCCGCGTCTATGCCGAAGGCGACGAAAGCCAGCCGGCCATCACGCTGCAGATTATTCCGCCGGGAGAGATCAAGTGAACAACACGCGACGCCAGCGCGGTTTTACCCTGCTGGAGATCATGATTGCCCTGACCATCTTTGCGGTGATCAGCACGCTGGCCTGGCAAATTCTCGACGGTGCCATGCGGACCAGCTCCGCGACCGATGCCAGTGCAGCAAAGCTTAACCAGCTCCAGCGTGCCTGGAGCCTGATGGAGCGCGACTTCTTTCAGCTTCAGGCGCGCGCGCCGCGCAACGAGCCGGATCTGTTTCGCCAGGATGACAACGGCCTGGAGATGACCACGCTCAACGGCGTGAGCGGCACGGTTCAGCTGGAACGCGTGCGCTGGCGGCTGGAGGAGGGGCGGCTGTATCGCGATGTCTGGCCCGCGATTGACGGCCCGGCGGACGTCAAGCCGGAAGCGGTGCCGATCGTCAACGAGGTGAAATCCCTGGAGTGGCGCTTCTACCGCAACGGCTGGCTGAAAAGCTGGACGGATGCAGGCCATCAGCCTGATGGCGTGGAGGCGACGCTGACAATGGAGAATGGCGATACCTGGCGCTGGGTGTTTACTACCCCGGGGGATCTGCCTGCGCCACAAGTCGCGCCAAAAGAGGGCGGCGAAACGCCTGCTCCGTCTGGTGACAAGGCTCCTGCAAACGGCGCAACGCCGCCGGTCGCGCCACAGCCTGTGCCCGGGAGCAAACCATGAATCGCATCGCTAAACAGAAAGGGGTCGCGCTGCTGGTGGTGCTGATCCTGCTGGTGATGATGTCGGCGCTCGCCGCCAAAATCAGCCAGCAGTTCTGCCGCAACCTGCAGAAAACCCATTATCAGGTGGGCCAGCAGCAGATCCGCTGGGCCATTCAGGCGCAGGAAAAAGAGATAAAAGACCGTTTGCAGACCGATGCGAGCGGCGAAAGTAAAGCGCTGGCACCCGACGGTGACTGGCATCAGCCGCTGGAAACCCAGGGTGAAGACTACACCGTGGTGGGCCAGGTCGAGGACGCGCAGGACTGCTTTAACGTCAATACCCTGCTGGCGGCGGAGAAAACCCCCGCCGCGACGGATGCGGCCGCCGTGCCGGAAAAACCGCGCAGAGAGAAGAGCCTTGAGCAACTCCTCACCGAAAGCGGCTTAAGCCAGGCGAACGCCGAAGAGGTGTATCAGCAGCTGGTGGATTATCTCGACGGTGACGCGACCACGGTGAAAGAGGGCGCGGAGAGCGACGCCTGGGCCGGGGTGATACCCGCCCGGCAACCGGCAAACCAGATGATGCGCACCATTGCTGAAATAAAGCAGCTTCCGGCGTTTCCTGCCGCCGCGTGGCCAAAGGTCAGCAAACTGCTCTGTGCGCTGCCGGATACGGCCACCAAAGTGGACATCAACACCCTTGATCCGGCGCGGGCTGCGGTAGTCGCGGCGCTCTTCCCCGGGAAATTAACCGAAGAAGAGGCCCGGCATTTGATTGAGGCCCGTCCGGAAGAGGGATGGGAAAGTATGGAAACGTTCAGCAAAGCGCTGGAACAGAATTTTCCGCAGCTAAAAGATGATTTGCCCCAGGTGGCTGAACTGATAGCCATTAATAGCCGATATTTCCGCGTCAACTATACCGGCAACACTGACGAGCTAACGCTTCGCGTGGTGAGCCAGCTTCAGGTCAATAACGAAGCCGGTGAGATCGTGACGTGGCAACGTCGTTACCGAATGATTGAATAACCAAAGTCGAACTCTATGAAACAGGTGCTTTTTATTCGTCCCGACAGCCGCAAGGACGGGAAAATATGGTGGTGCGGATCCGGTAGTCAGGAGGTGGGTACTCTGGACAGCCTGGAGGCGCTTGCCACCCTGGCGGATCATCCTCTGGCGGCGCGCGTCTGCCTGCTGCTGCCTGCCAGTGACATGATCTTCCGCCACTTTACGCTGCCAAAGAAGATGGCCTCGCAGGCGACGGCGTTCTCCTGGATGGCGGAAGAGACGCTGATTGGTGACGTGGATAATCTCCACTGGACGGTGCTGCACAAAAAAGGGCGCGAAGTGGATGCGGTGGCGATAGACGCCACGCGTCTGCGTCACTGGCTGACCCGCTGCCGCGACGCCGGGCTTCAGGTGATCCAGGCGCTGCCGGATGCCTGGCTGCTGCCCGTTTCAGCGGGCGGCAGTACGCTGGTTTCGCTGGACGATAACTACTGGCTGCGGCTCGGCGACCATACCGCAACGGAGGTGGATGCCACCCTCGTTTCGCTGCTGATGCAAAAAGCGGGCGAGGGGGAGATCTGCTGTTACGGCGACGCCCCTGCCGGCGTTGACGCAGACACGCTGCCCTGGGTGCACCCGCTGGTGCTGATCCAGCCCCAGTGGGAGAAATGCCGCATCACGCTTCTGCACGGCGAGTTCAGCGACGCAGCCGCCAGTGCGAAGGTGGAAAAAAGCATCAGAAGAGCGATGGTGGTGATGGGCATTCTGTCGCTCGGCCTGCTGTTAGGCCCGCGGGTGGGGATGGCATGGATGCTGGTGCAGCAGGAAAACCGCGTGCAGCAGGAGATTGTGGAGGTTTATCAGCACCACTTCCCGAGCATGCGCCAGCAAACCAACATCAAGTACCACTTTGGTCAGAATCTTAAGAAGCAGCGCAAAGGATTCTTCCTGCAGCTCGACGAGCTGGCGCAGATTAAGCAGTCAGTCCCGGCGATGGAAATTGACCTGCTGGAATATGACAGCAATCAGGATGCATTAACGCTGAGCGTCAGCGCGCAAAACCAGCCAGCGTTACAGGAATTTATTAATCAGGCGAATACGAAATTTGATTTTACCTTACAGCCTATTTCGAAGGACGCGCCTTACACCGCCATGATAACAGGGAAATATAAATGAAAGAGCGAATTGCGCAGCTGAAATCACGTTATCAAAACTATTCAGCACGCGAAAAAACATTATTTAAGGCCGGAGCGATAACCCTGTTCTGCGCCGTGGTTTATTACGCAGGAGTTACCCCGTTGGATAATATTATTCAAAATAGCCGATCAACGCTGGCGCGCCAGCAGGAAACGCTGAACTGGATGCGCACTGAAATTGATAAAAACCATCTTCAGGTGCAGCAGATCAAAACCAATAATCCCCGCAGCGTAATTGAAAGCAGCGCGCATGAGATTGATCTCTCCCTGACGGAGCTGCATCAGGATGGGCAGTCGCTGGCGTTTGTGGTGCCCCGGGTGAACGTGTATGAGCTAAAAAACTGGCTGCGGGAAATCAACCAGACCTCCGGCGTCCGGCTGGAAAAGATGACGCTGAAACCTGTCGATCATCTTAGCGACGTGCGGGCAGAGATTCAGCTTACCTGGAAAAAGAACGCATGATGACGCTCCTGCCAATCCGGGAGGTTTACCCGATTGGGTTTGCGGCGATGAGTACCGCGTTAGGCGCGATAGTCGGGAGTTTCCTCGGCGTGGTGGCCGAGCGCGTCCCGGCGATGGTGCTGGAGGAGGACGGGAGCGGCAATTTGCTTTTTCCCGCCTCGCACTGCCCGGACTGTCAGCACGCCCTGGCGGCCTGGGAAAACATTCCGCTGGTAAGCTGGCTTCTGCTGCGCGGACGATGCAGCCAGTGTCGACGCCCCATCCCGCTGCGCCTCTTTTTGATTGAACTGATTACCGCACTCTTTTTCGGCACCACCGCCTGGGCCGTTCCTGGCCTTCAGGACCTGTTTTCACTCTGGCTGATGGCGGTGTTTTTGCTGCCGTTAGCGATGATCGACTGGCGCTATCAGCTGTTGCCAGACTGCCTGACGCAGCCGCTGCTGTGGGCCGGATTGCTGGTCCATGCCTGCGGAACGGGCCTGCCGCTGCGTGATGCGCTCTTTGGCGCCGTGGCGGGGTATCTGTCGCTGTGGCTGCTGTACTGGGCGTTTCGTCTGACGACCGGCCGGGAAGGGCTGGGATACGGTGACTTTAAGCTGCTGGCGGCGCTGGGTACCTGGTGCGGCTGGCAGGCACTGCCAACAATTGAATTACTGGCCGCGCTCAGCGGTATTATTGGGTATCTCGTATTTGCTGCGCAGAATAAAAATACCCAAACAATTGCTTTCGGACCTTATTTAGCGTTTGCCGGCATTGCCGTTATGGCAGGACAAATTTTCTCTGTCACTTTCTAAAAAAACGGTCAAGTTTTTTTTAAATCTTTTTCGATAAGCAAACAGAAGGAATCTGTTTTGCCTTATGTGTATCGTAAAGAACATAAGCTACACGGAATTGCGGCTTGTGTTTTTTTATGGAGGAATACAGCACATTATTATTGTTTTTGGTAACGGGTCGTTTAGTTGTAAATAAAGTATGCCATGTTTTAAGGAAGACATGGTGAATTACGTTCACGAATGAATTTATCAGGAAATAAAAATGAAATTTTTGAAGCCTAAATATCTGGCGCTCTTTGTTGCTGCCGCAACAAGCTCAGTATTTGCAGCTGCTCCGGGCACACCGTCTCTTACCAGCGGCAACGACAAATTTGCGCTGGTTGAAGTCGACCAGGCCGCACAGGACTACAACAGCCTGCTTAAAGTCCACAAAGACGGCGTAGACGTGAAAGTTGAGTGGAACGTCTGGAGCGGCGATGCGCCTACCTCCGCGAAAGTTCTGCTGGACGGCAAAACCGTCTGGACCGGTGCAGGCAGCACCGCAGGCTCTGCGACCTTTAAAGTGAAAAAAGGCGGCCGTTATCAGGAGCAGGTTGAACTCTGTAACGACAGCGGTTGCACCAAAAGCGCCAGCAAGTTGATCATCGTTGCGGATACCGACGGTGCCCACCTGCTGCCGCTTACCACGACGCTGCAGGAAAACAACAAAGCCTTCGCCACCCACACTAACAAAGTGGTTGCCGCCTACTTCCCTGAGTGGGGCGTGTACGATCGCGGTTTCCCGGTTGATAAAATCCCGGTGGATAACCTGAACCACATCATTTACGGCTTCATCCCAATGTGTGGCGACAACATCAACGCCAGCGCAGCCTCCTCCGGCGCACTGGAATCCCTGAAGCGCGCGTGTGCTGGCCGTCAGGACTACACCGTGGCGATCCACGATCCGTGGGCTGCGCTGCAGATGCCACAGAAAGGCGTGACCAACTGGGACGACCCGTACAAAGGGACCTACGGTCAGATGATGGCGCTGAAAAAAGCGCATCCGGGCCTGAAAATTCTGCCATCCATCGGTGGCTGGACGCTTTCTGACCCGTTCTATCAGCTGCACGACAAAGTGCTGCGTGACCGCTTCGTTGGCTCCGTTAAAGAATTCCTCCAGACCTGGAAATTCTACGACGGCGTGGATATCGACTGGGAATTCCCTGGCGGCGGCGGTGAGAACGCCACCCTCGGCAACCCACAGGTTGATAAAGAGACCTACACCCTGCTGATGCACGATCTGCGTCAGATGCTGAACGGCCTCTCCGCTGAAACCGGTCGTCAGTACGAGCTGACTTCTGCTATCGGCTCCGGCTGGGACAAAATTGAAGACGTAGACTACAAAGCTGCTCAGCAGTACATGGACTACATCTTCCTGATGAGCTACGACTTCTACGGCGCGTGGAGCAACACCGACCTGGGCCACCAGACGGCGCTGTATGCACCGTCCTACAAGCCTGACACAGCGTACACCACCGACAACGCAGTTAAAGCGATGCTGGCGCAGGGCGTACAGCCAGGCAAGATCGTGGTGGGTGCGGCAATGTATGGCCGTGGCTGGACGGGCGTTCACGGTTACACCGGCGATAATCCGTTCACCGGTACCGCAACCGGCGCAATCAAAGGCACCTGGGAAAACGGCATCGTTGACTACCGCAACATCGTGAACGACATGAAAGGCAAGCCAGGCTGGGAGTACAAATACGATGCTACCGCTGAAGCGCCATACCTGTTCAACAAGTCTACCGGCGAGCTGGTGACGTACGATGACGCGCGTTCCGTTAACGCTAAAGGTAAGTATGTCCTGAACAAAGATCTCGGCGGCCTGTTCGCATGGTCCATCGAATCTGACAACGGCGACATCCTGAACGCCATGAACGAAAGCCTGCTGGGCAGCTCTTCCGGTTCCGATGAACCTGTGGTGACCAACCATGCGCCAGTGGCTTCTGCGTCTGACGTGACCGTGACCGGCCCGGCAACCGTGAATCTGGACGGCTCAGCCTCTACCGATCCGGACGGCGATGCGCTGACCTACAAATGGACGCAGATTTCTGGTTCTACGGTCACGCTGACCAACAGCACCAGCAAGAAAGCGACCTTCAACGTCCCTGCGGTGACCAGCAACCAGTCCATGGCCTTCCGCCTGACGGTGAAAGATCCGCAAGGCCTGACCAGCACTGCTGACGTTCAGGTTGTGAACAAAGCGCCTAAAGCGAACCAGGCTCCGGTGATCAACCAGATGGAAAACGTGACCCTGGAAGCGGGCCAGTCTCTGTCCCTGCACGCTCAGGCTGCGGATCCGGACGGCGATGCACTGACCTACTCCTGGAGCATTCCGGCTGATATGAACGCGACCGGTACCGACACCGCGAACGCCACCATCACCGCGCCAGAAGTGAGCTCTGAATCGTCTTACACCCTGAGCGTTGTCGTTTCTGACGGCAAAACCAGCGTGCAGTCAAACGTCCAGGTAACCGTAACGCCTAAAGCCGCTCCGGCTCCGGCGGATGAAGACACCACCCCGTCTGACGAAGGCACCACGCCAGCTGACGAAGGGACGACCCCATCTGATGAAGGTACTACGCCAGCAGATGAAGGGACGACCCCGGCAGACGAAGGTTCCGCAACCGGCAGCTGTGATGCACCTGTTGATGCTAATGCCAGCAAACATGCAGCATGGAGCGCAAGCACCGTGTACAACGGCGGCGATACCGTCAGTTCTGACAACCTGGTCTGGAAAGCGAAGTACTGGACTCAGGGCGACAAACCTGGCTTCGGTTCAGAAGCCTGGGAACTGGTCAGCAACGTGAAGTTCAACTGGCGTGCGGAAGTCGTTTATAACGGCGGCGAAACCACTACCTACCAGGGTTCTGTATACCGTGCGAAATGGTGGACGCAGGGCGACAAGCCTGGCAACAGCGATGTATGGGTGAAAGAAGGCGCAGCAGCAGACTGCAAATAATCTTCTGAACCTTAAGTTGCGGGCGTGACGTTCGCCCGCAATGACTGGCTGTTCCCGCGTTGGGTGCAGCCAGTTCTTTAAAGTCAGCAGGAACGCGCAAGGAGAAGAGAGTACATATCAAGCGAGTGAAATAATGAAACGCCTAATATTGTTGTTGATGATTTTTAGCCAAAGTGTATTTGCGAACTGCTGGGATACCGCTGCACATCATTATCACGTCGATCCCTATTTATTATACGCCATCGCAAAAGTTGAATCGGGAATGAATCCCTACGCCGTCGGCAAAAATCATGACGGAACCCGCGATGTGGGGTTGATGCAAATAAACAGCTCGCACTTTAGTGAACTTGAACGCCGCGGTATAGATGAGCGACGCCTGATGGCTGAGCCTTGTACCTCGATTATGGTCGGCGCATCCATTTTGTCCGGCATGATCAAAGTGTACGGATATAACTGGGAAGCCGTTGGAGCCTATAACGCCGGGCTTAAAAAAGAGAACTATCCGCAGCGCATGATCTATGCCCATAAAGTGTGGCGTAAATATCAGCAGATTAAAGCGAGCCGATATTATCAGGATTGATTTTTATTTTTTGAAGCGTGCCGTCAGGCGCGTTTCAAAAAGTGAAAAAGACCGCATCTCCAGGTTTATTTATTAAAGGACTAATACATAAGCCGGAAATGTAATTCTCATTGTTGCTGAAAATAAACAGGACTATTTAAGATGACCAAAAGGACATTACTGAGCGTACTGGTTGCTGGGGCATGTATTGCTCCATTCATGGCTCAGGCAACGATGCTGCAGGAAACCAGCAGCGAGCCATACACCATCAAAGCCAGCGACCTGGCAAAAAAAGAGCAGGAACTGACCAACTTTCCCCTGATGCAGTCGGTGAAAGCGACCATCCGCACCCTGGATAACAGCCTGGTGGAGCAGATTGAACCGGGTAAAGCCACTAACCCTGCTAACGTGAAGCGCGTTGAAAGCATTCTCAAAGAGAGCGACTGGGAATACCTGTTCCCACTGCGCGCCAAAGAGTATAGCTACAGCAACTTCCTGAAGGCCGTGGGTAAATTCCCGGCGCTGTGCGATACCTACAATGATGGCCGCGACAGCGACGCCATCTGCCGAAAAGAGCTGGCGACCATGTTTGCTCACTTCGCGCAGGAAACCGGCGGTCACGAAAGCTGGCGTCCGGAAGCCGAATGGCGTCAGGCGCTGGTCTACGTGCGTGAGATGGGCTGGAGCGAAGGGCAGAAGGGCGGCTATAACGGCGAATGTAACCCGGACGTCTGGCAGGGTCAGACCTGGCCGTGCGGTAAAGACAAAGACGGCGACTTCGTGAGCTATTTTGGCCGCGGCGCTAAGCAGCTGTCTTACAACTACAACTACGGTCCGTTCTCCGAATCCATGTTCGGCACCGTGCGTACCCTGCTCGACAAACCTGAGCTGGTGGCGGACACCTGGCTGAACCTGGCGAGTGCGATCTTCTTCTTCGCCTATCCACAGCCGCCAAAACCAAGCATGCTGCAGGTTATCGACGGAACATGGCAGCCGAACGATCACGATAAAGCGAACGGCCTGGTGCCGGGCTTCGGCGTGACCACGCAGATCATCAACGGCGGCGTTGAGTGCGGCGGCCCGACTGAGATTGCCCAGTCGCAGAACCGTATCAAATACTACAAAGAGTTCGCCAACTACCTGAAAGTGCCGGTCCCGGAAAACGAAGTACTGGGCTGCGCTAACATGAAACAGTTCGATGAAGGCGGCTCCGGCGCGCTGAAAATCTACTGGGAGCAGGACTGGGGGTGGAGCCCGGATACGCCAAGCGGCTCAACCTACGCGTGCCAGCTGGTGGGCTACCAGACGCCGTTCAGCGCCTTTAAAACGGGCGACTACACCAAGTGTGTGCAGAAGTTCTATAAAGTTAACATCGTTAACGACGACGGCACCCCGGCTGATGGCAACGTAACGCCGACCCCAGCACCAACGCCGACGCCATCTGAAGATGTGACGCCTGCTCCAGTGCCGTCTGAAGACGTGACGCCAGCGCCATCCGACGATACCACGCCATCTGAAGACACCACCCCGGCGGTTGTCAATCACGCGCCTGTCGCGCAGATTGCTGGCCCAATCGGTGCGGTAGAAGCCGGTGCGCAGGTTTCCCTGAGCGCGGAAGGGTCCACCGATGAAGACGGTAACAAACTGACCTACACCTGGCGCTCCCAGGATGGCCAGACCGTGACCGGTGACGACAAAGCAGTCGTAACCTTTACTGCGCCAGAAGCGGCGACGGCGAAGCAGTATGAAGTTAGCCTGACCGTGAGCGACGGTGAGCTGAGCAGCACCACGTCTTACCTGCTGAACGTGAAAGCGAAAGCGGCGACGCCATCTGATGAAGGCACGTCCGGTTCTTACCCAGGCTGGAGCGCGAACGATAAGTACAAGGAAGGGGATATCGTGAACAACCACGGTAAACTGTTCCAGTGCAAACCGTTCCCGTACAGCGGCTGGTGTAACAACTCTCCGACGTACTATGAACCAGGTGCAGGCCTGGCATGGTCCGACGCCTGGACGGCTTTGTAATCACAAACGGCAACCTTCGGGTTGCCGTTTTTAATTTTACGCTGTGACTCTTTCGTTCCACGAATCCTTGTACAGTATATTTCCGTCGGTGTATTTCCATTCAATTGATTCATAACGGATCTCAATTTCTTCCATATGTTTACCTGCGATCCCTAATGGAAATAAAACGGGAGAAATCTTTGTGATTTTTACATTCTCCAGGGTTATATTGAAGTATTCCACCTCTATACCTGCGTCATTAATTCTGTACATTTTGACTATCGCCTCTTTAAAGATTCTACCCTGGCATAAACCCCGGAATAAAATTGGTGTGAGGCGATCAATTTCTTTTTCAAATGTAACAGGAACATGAAGTCGTGTTCCAGTAAGTTTCCCTGTATTATGATCGGCAGGAATCCATACGGAGTGATTGAATGATTTAAGCTCAGTGGAACCCAATCGTGTCGGCATTAAGCATTCACCAATTAAAGGTGAATTATTTTCATCGGTAAGCCAGATATGTGCTGGTATAGACATTTATTTTTTTCTCTCATAAAAAAATGAAAAATAGAGGACAACTACGACAATTAATCCAACTACTCTCATGGCGACTACAGGATCATCTATAAACTTAACAGGTATAAATGATAATAAAATGATAAGAACTACCGTTAAAAGTGCTTTCAATTGCTGCTTGAAATCTTCAATAATTAGCCTGCAAATTTCTTTTATAAATCTTTTCATTTTCCAGCCATTTTTCTAAAAATATCTATTATATCGTCATTTGATGCTGTGCTTATATTTAGATAACCTGTTCTCAAAACTATTGGTTCTATTAAGAAGTACATCATTTCCAGATTTTCAACATATAAAGCATTATAAAATTGCGGGAGAAAATATTTTAAGTTATTCGCACTTTCAGAGGCTTTCTGAACAAACCCGTATGTACTCAGTACAAAAAGCCCTGTGCCTGTTCTTCCCGCGATTTTTTTCATAAGCGCACTTTGTATAGCCGCATTCATTGTGTTGCCATAACAAATATATTTAACAACAGAATAGATTAGTGCTAGTCTGGAAGTTTGCATTACTGAATAGTGCGTTGTGATTGGAACCAATTTCTTATATATATAATTTACTTCACTTTCGTCTTTATTTTTAAGTGTTAATAAAACATATATTTTTATCATTCTAAATATAATATCTCTATGGGTGACAAGTTCATATGCACCCAGTAAAAAACGCCTATCCTCAAGGTAAAGCCGATTACAAACATCTGTATAATTATCTGTAAAGCAGGATGTGTAATAAAGCAGTCTTGTTGCTCCATCACCAAGATTATTTAGGTAATCGATAAAACCCTCTTTTACTCCGGACATTGCTTTATCTAATCTGATAGCCAAATCTTTGTCTGACCCAATTTTATTTATAATATCGTCACTATAATACATACTGCGCTCCTGGAATTTAATAAGATTATCATCTTATAAGGAATGCTATAATCATAGTGATCTTGCTCCCACTTATAAAAAAGAAAATTAGAAAGGCCGCCTATTTATAATTGTTATAAATAGGCGGTTCCAGTTAAATTCGCCAAATAAATATTTCGATGATTTAATTGTTATTCATTATTTCTTTTAACTTACTTTCCCTATTTCAAAAGGGCTTCAAGCTTTTCTTCATTGTAATCATATCTGTCATAATGCACGCTCGAAGCATCATTCATTGCATGATTCTGTTATCTGTCACGAATTTCTTTTGTTATTTTATTTTGACATCCTTTCCTTGTGGGAGAGGGTGAGGGAATCAGGCCGCAATGCGCTGTATTTTGCCGGGTGGCGGCTTCGCCTTACCCGGCCTACGGGGTCGTGCCAGAGGGCAGGGGGGAGAGCATCAGGCCGCAATATGTGTATTTTGGCCTACCCGGCTAGCGGTGCAATTTCCCGTGATCGCGCAGCCACGCGGCTGTACGCACAATCCCTTCATCCAGCGACACCACCGGCTTATAGCCCAGTTCACGCTCGGCGCGGGAAATATCCAGCGTAAAATCAAAGTTCAGCTTTGATACGCCATAGTGTGTCAGCGCTGGCTCTCTGGCCGATTTATTGCCAAAGCGCTCCATGCTGCGGGCGATCATATCCAGCATCGGATACGGTACCGAGCGAATGCGGCAGTGGATGTTTAGCTCATCGATCAGGCGCTGCACAATGCTGCGCAGCGTTTGCGGTTCGCCGTTGGTGATGTTGTAGGCCCGGCCTGACACCAGCTTATCGCAGTCAGGCTGGCTGGCCAGCCACATGGCGTGGACGGCGTTTTCATAGTAGGTCATGTCTACCAGCGCATCGCCCCCGCGCGGGAGCAGCACGCTGCCATAATGGTGCATCATCTGCGCCAGTCGCGGGATAAACACCTTGTCGTGCGGCCCGAAAAGGCTCTGCGGACGCAGGACGGTGAAGCGGGTATGCGGGTTTGACTGCGCCAGCAGGTCGATCACCTCTTCGCTGGCAGCCTTGCTGCGGGCAAATTCACAGGCAAAGCGCGCCGGACGGAAATCTTCCTGAATATCGCGGTGGTGATGATAGTCAAAATAGAGCGACGGGGAAGAGATATGAATGAAGTTACGCACGCCCCAGGCGACGGCCCATTCGCCCAGACGGCGCGTGGCGCGCACGTTGGCGAGGTCGAACGCTTCCTGCGTTCCCCACGGGGAGGTAAAACTGGAGCAGTGCCACAGCGTATCAATACCGGCCAGCATCACTTTGGCCTGAGAGGAGACCAGCTCCGTCAGGTCGGCATGGACAAATTCAGCGCCCATTTTTTGCAGCAGCTTGCCCATCGCTTCGTTGCGACCGGTCGCCCTGACGCTGATGCCTTTGTTGCGCAGAAATTCGACCGCATTTCGGCCTAAGCCGCTGGTCGCCCCGGTCACCAGTACCTTCATATCAATCCACTGTGTTGAAAAGAATTTCGTGCGCATTCTTTCGTGAATTACGGCCGTATGCAATGGGAAACGTGAAAGAATAAGCGTTTTATTTAGATCTTTTCCCGCTTTGCTTCTGCAATTTGCGCAATGCGCTTCGCCATGCCGCGGAAGATAAACAGGTGCGCCGGGATCATAAACAGCCAGTAGAACAGCCCCGGCATACCGTGCGGATGCCACCAGGCACGGACGTCGAGTTCACGGCGATCGCCCTTGTCTTTCAGCGTAAAGCAGAGCCGACCAAGCCCCGGCGCTTTCATGCCAAACAGCAGCGCCAGCTGCTTTTCAGGCTCAACGATAATCACCTTCCAGCTGTCGACCGTATCCCCCACCTTAAGCCAGGGATGCGCCGGGCGGCCTTTCGCCAGCCGATGACCGACCAGCAGATCCAGCGCGCCCCGCGTTTGCCAGAGAATATTGCCGAAGAAATAGCGCTCTTTGCCGCCAATCTGGTTGATGGTTTCCCACAGCGATGCCAGGCTCGCCTGGGTTGTGACGGTAAAGCCGGCCTGCTTCGGGTAGTAACCGTACTCGGGGCGCCAGCGGGCAAAAGCCTGCGCGTCGTAGCCCCAGTCGCTGGAGTTGACCAGCTTCTCTTCCTCTTTCAGGGTGTGGCGCACGGCGTCGTCAAAGCGGATCAGATCCTGCGGGATGAGGGCGCGTAGCGCGCGATCGTCGGCTAACAGATCGTGTTTCAGCCCCTGGATAAGCGCCTTCGCGGTGGTTGGCGGCACGGAGGTGATGACGTTTAAAAACCACACCGAGATCCAGCGGGTCGGGAAGGGGATCGGTACCAGCCAGCGGCGGCGTCCGCTTACGCGCATAAAATGCTCGAACTGCTCCTGATAGCTCAGCACCTCCGGGCCTGCGGCTTCCAGCACACGATGCTGCTCGCCCGGATGGTCCAGCAGTGCAACCAGATAGTGCAGCAGGTTCTCCAGCGCGATGGGGGTGGTGCGCGAGCGCACCCAGCGTGGCGGCGTCAGGATCGGAAGGTTATAGACCATGTCACGCATCACTTCGAAGGCGGCAGAACCGGCACCGACGATGATCCCGGCGCGCAGTTCGGTGACCGGGATAGCGGCGCTGCGCAGGGTCTCTGCCGTCAGCTGGCGGGCGCGAAGATGGTCGGACTGCTCGCTTTCAGGGGCCTGCAGCGAGCTTAAAAAAATCACCTGTTTTACCGGCGTTTGCAGCAGGGCGTCGCGAACGTTCATCGCCACCTGACGCTCGTGAGCGATGAAGTCGCCGCCTTCGCCCATGCTGTGAACCAGGTAATAAAGCGTATCAACCCCTTCCAGCAGGGCGGGCAGCTCTTTTGGCCAGGTCAGGTCGACGCTGTGGCAGGTGACGCCGGGCAGGTTTTGCTTTTGAAGACGCTCAACGCTGCGTGCCACCGCCAGCACCTGATGCCCCTGCTGGCTTAACGCGACGGTCAGATGCTGGCCAATATAACCGCTGGCGCCGAGCACCAGAATACGTTGTGGCACGTTGCTCTCCTTAATTAACGCTGTAAAAACGCCTGCCAGTGTTTGACCACGTCCGTGAGTTGCTCGCGGTTGACGTCGAGATGCATGACCAGGCGTACCACCGGTGAGGCGTTGATCAGCACGCCACGCGCCTTCATAAATTCACCCAGCGCCGCAGCGTGCTCGTCGCCCACGCGGACAAACAGCATGTTGGTGTCGTGGCGCATGACGTCCGCACCAATCTCACGCAGCTGTGCCGCCATCCACGCGGCGTTCTCGTGGTCGTCCTTCAGGCGTGCAACGTTGTTGTTCAACGCATACAGCCCGGCTGCCGCCAGGATCCCGGCCTGACGCATGCCGCCGCCGGTCATTTTGCGCCAGCGATTCGCACGCTTGATGTAGTCCGCGCTGCCGACCAGCAGCGAGCCAACCGGCGTGCCTAACCCTTTGGAGAGGCAAATGGTGAACGAGTCACAATATTGGGTGATGGCTTTCAGCTCGCAGCCGTACTCGACCACCGCGTTGAAAATGCGCGCGCCGTCAACGTGCAGGCCCAGCCCGCGCTCGCGGGTGAATTCCCACGCCGCTTTCAGGTATTCGCGCGGCAGGACTTTGCCGTTATGGGTATTTTCGAGGCTCAGCAGCTTAGTACGGGCAAAGTGGATGTCATCGGCTTTGATTTTCGCAGCGACTTTATCCAGGGGAAGGGAGCCGTCCGGCGCGGCGTCAATCGGCTGCGGCTGAATGCTGCCGAGCACCGCTGCGCCGCCGGCTTCGTACAGATAATTATGCGCACCCTGGCCAACTAGATACTCTTCGCCGCGCTCGCAGTGGCTGAGCAGCGCCACCAGGTTGGCCTGGGTTCCGGTCGGCAGAAACAGCGCCGCCTCTTTACCGCTCAGCTCTGCGGCATAGCGCTGCAGTTCGTTAACCGTCGGGTCGTCACCGTAGACGTCATCCCCGACCGGGGCGGCCATCATTGCATCAAGCATGGCGCGGCTCGGCCGGGTGACGGTATCACTGCGTAAATCAATCATCTCACATCCCTATAGTTAAAAAGGCAATGTGAGATGTTTTACCTGAGCCAGTTGGTTTTTGCCAGTTCCATCACCTCGTCACCGCGTCCGCTGATAATGGCGCGCAGCATATAGAGGCTAAAGCCTTTGGCCTGCTCCAGCTTGATCTCCGGTGGGATCGCCAGCTCGTCTTTGGCGACGACAACGTCCACCAGCACCGGACCGTCGATGGAGAACGCGCGCTGCAGGGCTTCATCAACCTCTGAGGCTTTCTCCACGCGGATGCCGGTGATGCCGCAGGCTTCGGCGATGCGGGCAAAGTTGGTGTCGTGCAGGTCGGTGCCGTCCGTCAGGTAGCCGCCAGCCTTCATCTCCATCGCCACGAAGCCCAGCACGCTGTTGTTGAAGACCACGATTTTGAGCGGGAGCTTCATCTGCACCACCGACAGGAAATCCCCCATTAGCATGCTAAAGCCGCCGTCGCCGCACATCGCCACCACCTGACGTTCCGGTGCGGTAGCCTTCGCGCCCAGCGCCTGCGGCATGGCGTTTGCCATCGAGCCGTGGTTGAACGAGCCGAGCAGGCGGCGTCTGCCGTTCATCTTCAGATAGCGTGCTGCCCAGACGGTCGGCGTGCCGACGTCGCAGGTGAAGATGGCGTCATCGTCCGCGAAGCGGCTGATCTGCTGAGCCAGATACTGCGGGTGAATTGCTTTGTCGCTTGGCTTCGCCAGGTCGTCCAGATCCTTGCGCGCATCGCGGTAGTCGCTCAGCGCTTTGTCGAGGAATTTGCGGTCGGTTTTCTCTTCCAGAAGCGGCAGCAGGGCGCTAAGCGTGGACTTGATATCACCTATCAGCGCCATATCGACCTTACAGTGCGACCCGATGCTGCCCGGGTTGATGTCAATCTGGATGATTTTGGCATCCGACGGGTAAAACGCGCGGTACGGGAATTGGGTGCCGAGCAGCACCAGCGTATCGGCGTTCATCATGGTGTGAAAGCCGCTGGAAAAGCCGATCAGCCCGGTCATGCCGACGTCGAACGGGTTGTCGTACTCGACGTGCTCTTTGCCGCGCAGGGCGTGGACAATCGGCGCTTTAAGCTTTTCAGCAAACGCCAGCAGCTCCTGGTGCGCACCCGCACAGCCGCTGCCGCACATCAGGGCGATGTTGCTGGAGTAGCGCAGCAGTTGCGCCAGCTTTTTCAGCTCCTCTTCGGCAGGCGTGACCACCGGCTGCGGCGCGTGATACCAGTGGCTGCTGGCACCCTCCGGCGCGGCCTTGAGCGCCACGTCTCCAGGCAACACGACCACCGACACGCCGCGGTTCAGCACGGCTTTGCGCATTGCAATCGCCAGCACCTGCGGGATCTGCTCCGGGGATGAAACCAGCTCACAGTAGTGGCTGCATTCACGGAACAGCTCCTGCGGATGCGTCTCCTGAAAATAGCCGCTGCCGATTTCGCTCGACGGGATGTGGGCGGCAATCGCCACCACCGGAACATGGTTACGGTGGCAGTCGAACAGGCCGTTAATCAGATGCAGGTTGCCCGGCCCGCACGATCCCGCACAGACTGCCAGTTCACCCGTAAGCTGCGCTTCTGCGCCTGCGGCAAAGGCGGCAACCTCCTCATGGCGGGTCGGCATCCATTCGATGGTTTTCATCTTATTGAGGCTGTCGCTGAGTCCGTTCAGGGAATCGCCGGTGACGCCCCAGATACGTTTTACGCCAGCCTGTTCAAGGGTTTTCGCTATGTAAGCAGCCACGGTTTGTTTCATGGGTGTCCTTCTCCTTTTTGTGATATCGCTTACAAGCTTAGAAGAAAGTCGGCGCATTGCCCGTTAATTCCCCCGCTGCGCACAGCGATTTGCGGGAGCGTGGTGGGTGTTGTTCATGGGGAACAACTACACCAGTGCGGGTGAAAACCCTTTTTTTTAGAGCATGTGTAAGTTGTTGATTTTTCATGGGGCTGTGGAGGTTTCTGGAAAAAGGGTGTGCAGAAGAAAGTGAGGGGATAAGATTTATTTTACAATGAGATAGGTGTAGATTGTGTGAGTTCACTGCCGGATAGGCAGCTTAGAAACATCGCTAATACTTACCGTTGTTTCAATTTGACGTTCACTGCCGGATAGGCAGCTTAGAAAAGGCCACGCCGACGCGCCCGCAATTTCATCACGTTCACTGCCGGATAGGCAGCTTAGAAACAAAAACATTATGACCCTGCAATATTTTCGCGGGTTCACTGCCGGATAGGCAGCTTAGAAAATCGAACGGGAAAACACTGGCCCCTTTAATATGTTCACTGCCGGATAGGCAGCTTAGAAAGAAAGCAATGGAACAGACAGTGTTCC
>NZ_JASCAM010000030.1:0-159988 GCF_029967835.1 Enterobacter sp. V87_3
GCTTACCGGGCCTACACGTGGTAGGGGTTTGCCTCCCTCTCCCTGTGGGAGAGGGTTGGGGTGAGGGCACCAGACCGCACGTAATCCTTTGCCCGGTGGCGCTGCGCTTACCGGGCCTACACGTGGTAGGGGTTTGCCTCCCTCTCCCTGTGGGAGAGGGTTGGGGTGAGGGCACCAGACCGCACGTAATCCTTTGCCCGGTGGCGCTGCGCTTACCGGGCCTACACGTGGTAGGGGTTTGCCTCCCTCTCCCTGTGGGAGAGGGGTGGGGTGAGGGCATCAGACCACACGTAAGCCCTTGCCCGGTGGCGCTGCGCTTACCGGGCCTACACGTCATTACCCAACCAGCAAACGCGTCTTCTTTATCGTGACCCCTCTCCCAAATCCGCCTCGATCCCCAGGATCTTTATTTTGTAATCGATTACTTTTTAATTGAACTGTTTTGTAATCGATTACTTTCTCTGGGTGAGGCTTATCATGGTGTCAACAACCGAAAGTCGTGGACAGGCGATAGGGCAGCACCGGCTGCTGGTGCCGCGTTTGTCGCTGATGATGTTTCTGCAGTTTTTTATCTGGGGTAGCTGGTCGGTCACGCTCGGCCTGGTGATGACCCAGCACAACATGTCTTTGCTGATTGGCGATGCGTTTTCCGCCGGGCCAATCGCCTCCATTCTCTCGCCGTTTGTACTTGGTATGCTGGTGGATCGCTTCTTTGCCTCGCAGAAGGTGATGGCGGTGATGCACCTCGCGGGCGCGGCGATCCTGTGGTTCGTTCCCGGCGCGCTTATTGCACAAAACGGCGCATTGCTGATTGGCCTGCTCTTTGGCTATACGCTCTGCTACATGCCAACGCTGGCGCTGACCAACAACATCGCGTTTCACAGCCTGGCGAACGTCGATAAAACCTTCCCGGTGGTGCGCGTGTTTGGCACCATCGGCTGGATCGTGGCGGGGATATTTATCGGCGTGACCGGCGTGGCCTCAAGCGTCACCATCTTCCAGGTGGCGGCGGCCAGCTCCGTGCTGCTGGCGCTTTACAGCCTGACGCTGCCGCACACGCCCGCGCCGGCGAAAGGCCTGCCGGTGAAGGTGCGCGATCTTTTCTGCGCGGACGCCTTTGCGCTGCTCAAAACGCGCCACTTCCTGGTCTTCTCCGTCTGCGCGATGCTGATCTCCGTGCCGCTCGGTACCTATTACGCCTACACCGCCTCGTATCTCGCAGATGCAGGCATTGCCGACGTCAGCACCGCCATGTCCTTCGGACAGATGTCCGAGATCTTCTTTATGCTGGTGATCCCGCTGCTGTTCCGCCGTCTGGGCGTGAAATACATGCTGCTCATCGGCATGCTGGCGTGGTTCGTGCGTTACGCCATGTTCGCGATGGGCGTCAGTGAAGAGGGGCGCATCCTGCTCTACCTCGGCATTCTGCTCCACGGCGTCTGCTACGATTTCTTCTTTGTGGTGGGCTTTATCTATACCGACCGCGTGGCGGGCGAAAAGGTTAAAGGTCAGGCCCAGAGCATGATCGTCATGTTCACATACGGTATCGGGATGCTGCTCGGCTCGCAGATATCCGGCGCGCTGTATAACCGTCTGGTGGCGGGTCAACCTGTGCCGCAGGCGTGGGTCACATTCTGGTGGATCCCGGCGGTGGCTGCCGCGGCGATTGCACTCATTTTCCTTTTCACGTTCAGGTATGACGATGACAAGGCGTAAGGTTCAGGAGGTGGTATGAGGACGATAAAAGGACCCGGGATTTTTCTGTCGCAGTTTATCGGCGGAGACGCGCCGTTTAACTCGCTGGACGGGCTGGCGGGCTGGGCGGCAGGGAAGGGCTATAAAGCCCTGCAAATTCCCTGCAACCATCCGCACATTTTTGACGTGGAGAACGCGGCAGAAAGCCAGGCCTACTGCGACGACATTACCGGTAAGCTGGCGGAACACGGGCTGGTGATAAGCGAGCTGTCGACTCATCTTGAAGGCCAGCTGGTTGCGGTGAGCGACGTTTACAGCGATGCGTTTGACCACTTCGCCCCGGCCAGCGTGCGCGGTAACGACGCGGCGCGCCAGGCCTGGGCAACGGAGAAACTCACACAGGCGGCGGTGGCCTCCGCCAGGCTGGGGTTAAAGGCGCACGCGACGTTCTCCGGCTCGCTGGCCTGGCCGTTTTTCTATCCGTGGCCGCCGCACAACGCGCAGCGGTTTCAGGCGGCGTTTCAGGAACTGGCAAACCGCTGGCGGCCCATTCTCGACGCCTTCGATGAACAGGGCGTGGACGTCTGTTTTGAGCTGCATCCGGGGGAAGACCTGCACGATGGCGTAACCTTCGAGCGTTTCCTGGCGCTGCTTGATAACCATCCGCGCTGCAACATTCTCTACGATCCCAGCCACATGCTGTTGCAGCAGATGGATTACCTGACCTTTATCGACATCTACCACGCGCGCATCAAAGCGTTCCACGTCAAGGATGCGGAATTTCGCCCCAACGGGCGCAGCGGCGTATACGGCGGCTACCAGCCGTGGATCGATCGCGCCGGGCGTTTCCGTTCGCTCGGCGACGGGCAGATCGACTTCAAGGGTATCTTCAGCAAGCTGACCCAGTACGACTACGACGGCTGGGCGGTGCTGGAGTGGGAGTGCTGCCTGAAGGATGGCGATACCGGTGCCCGCGAAGGCAGCGAGTTTATCCGCCGCCATATCATTCCGGTTTCCGGGCGGGCGTTTGATGATTTCGCCGCAGGAGGCAGCCATGATTAACGTCGGTATAATCGGCAGCGGCTTTATCGGCCCGGCCCATATTGAGGCGCTGCGCCGTCTCGGTGTGGTGCAGGTTGTCGCGCTGTGCGACAGCTCGCTCGCGCAGGCGCAGGAAAAGGCGCGCGCGCTTAACGTCCCCCACGCCTATGGCCGCGTGGAGGATCTGCTTGCGCACCCGGATCTGCACGTGGTGCACAACTGCACGCCAAACCACCTGCACGCCGCGATTAACCGCCAGATTTTACGAGCAGGTAAGCATCTGTTTTCCGAAAAACCGCTGTGTATGACGCCGGACGAGGCGCGCGAGCTGGTGGTGCTGGCGGAGCAGGCGGGTGTGATACACGGCGTGAGCTTTGTCTATCGCCAGTTTGCGATGGTGCGTCAGGCGGCGAGCATGATGCGCGCGGGCAGCCTCGGGCGACTGTTTGCTGCACACGGCAGCTACCTGCAGGACTGGATGCTGCTGGAAACCGACTACAACTGGCGGGTGGATGCCGCGCTCGGCGGCGCATCCCGCGCGGTGGCGGACATCGGCTCTCACTGGTGTGATACCGTACAGTTTGTGACCGGGCGGCGTATCACCGAGGTGATGGCCGATCTCTCTATCGTCTGGCCGACGCGCAAGGCCAGCGTGGCGGGAAATCAGACCTTCAGCCACGATCCACACGCGGCGTATGAGGACAAACCGGTCACCACCGAAGATTTTGGCTCCGTGCTCATCCGCTTCGACGACGGCAGCAAGGGCAGTTTTAGCGTCTCGCAGGTCAGCGCCGGGCGTAAAAACCGCCTGACGCTGGAAATCAACGGCAGCGAGATGTCGGTGGCGTGGGATCAGGAGGTGCCCCAGCGGCTGTGGGTGGGGCATCGCGCGCAGGCAAACGAGATCCTCACCGACGACCCCGGTCTGATGAACCGCGACGCGGCCGACAGCGCCCACTTCCCCGGCGGCCATATCGAGGGCTGGCCGGATGCCTTCAAAAACATGATGGCGCAGTTCTACCGCGCCGTGCAGGCGGGCAGCATGCCCGCGCAGCCGCTGTTTGCGACCTTCCACGACGGCGCAAACGTCATGTATATCATTGATGCCATTGTAAAAAGCCATCAGCAGCAGCGCTGGGTGAGGGTGGAACGATGACGCGCTGCCCGGTTCGCCGGGCCGCGAAATTATGATAGCCTGCATAAAACGCTAACCGCAGGATGTGTCGTCGCTATGTCAATTCAGAAAATCGCTCAACTGGCCGGGGTGTCCGTGGCGACGGTTTCTCGTGTGCTGAACAACAGCGACACGGTTAAAGCGAAAAACCGCGAGCGCGTCCTGCAGGCGATCCGGGAGAGTAACTACCAGCCGAACCTGCTGGCGCGCCAGCTGCGCACCGCCCGCAGCTATATGATTCTGGTGATGGTTTCGAACATCGCCAACCCGTTCTGTGCCGAGGTGGTCAAGGGCATCGAAGAAGAGGCCGAGAAGAACGGCTACCGCATTTTACTCTGCAATTCCGGCTCGGATATCGAACGCTCCCGCTCGGGGTTAAGCCTGCTGACGGGGAAAATCGTCGACGGGATTATCACCATGGATGCGTTCTCGAAGCTGCCGGAACTCTCCGCGCTTATCGGCAACGCGCCGTGGGTGCAGTGCGCGGAATACGCCGATGCCGGGGCGGTGTCCTGCGTCGGCATTAACGACGTCGATGCTTCGCAGCACGTCGTCAGCCAGCTTGCCGAACGCGGGTGCACGCGCATTGCGCTGATCAACCACGACCTCAGCTACAAATATGCCCGCCTGCGCGAGCGCGGCTACAAGAGCGTGATCCACCTGCGCGATCTCGATTATCAGGCGGTTGAATACGCCAGCGATCTCAGTTCCGGCGCCGGGATGGCGGCGATGCAAAAACTGTTGAAGGAGGATCCGCCGGACGCGGTATTCGCGGTTTCCGATACTCTGGCGGCAGGCGCGCTGCGCGCGATTCAGCAGGCAGGGCTGCGGGTACCGGAGGATATCGCAGTGGTGGGGTTTGACGGTACGGAGCTGGCGGAGATGATCTCGCTTACCACCATCGAACAGCCGTCGCGGGATATCGGGCGCAAGGCCGTCGATCTGCTATTAAATAAGATCGACAACCCCGATGCGCCCACGGAAAGAGTGATGATGGACTGGCGCTTTATTTCCCGCGCCAGCGCCTGATTAGTTTGCTGAAACAACCGCCAGCGAGCGAATATCGTTCCCGGTCGGCGACTGATGGATCCGCAGACCAAATTCATCCACCACGGCAAAAATATGGTCGAAGATATCGGCCTGGATCTCTTCATATTCCGCCCAGACCACCGTATTGGTGAAGGCATATATTTCAACAGGCAGACCGTTGGCGTCCGGCGCGAGCTGGCGCACCATCAATGTCATATCTTTACGGATACGTGGGTGGTTGCGCAGATATTCATTCAGATAGGCGCGGAAGGTGCCGATATTGGTCATCTTGCGCAGGTTTAATACCGATTCCCCTTCGCCGTTTTGCTGATTCCACAGGTTAATTTCCTCATGACGCGCGGCCAGATAAGGTTTTAGCAGCTTCGCCTGAATCAGTTTCTGCTGCTCCTGCTCGTCGAGGAAATGAATGCTGGTGGTATCAATATTCAGGCTGCGCTTAATGCGGCGACCGCCCGAAGCTGACATGCCGCTCCAGTTGATGAACGCGTCGGACACCAGCGCCCACGTCGGAATGGTGGTGATGGTGTTATCGAAATTACGCACCTTCACGGTGGTCAGGCCGATGTCCGTCACCGTGCCGTTAGCGCCATATTTCGGCATCTCCAGCCAGTCGCCGAGCTTGAGCATATCGTTAGCTGAAAGCTGAATGCCCGCCACAAGGCCAAGGATCGGGTCTTTAAACACCAGCATCAGGACCGCGGCCATGGCACCCAGGCCACTAATCAGAATCGCGGGAGACTGACCGATCAGCAGGGAGATAATCAAAATCCCGACCAGAATGGCGCTCACCAGCTTAACGCCCTGGAAAATGCCTTTCAGCGGCAGTTGGGACGCGGTCGCCATTTTTTGCGACAGATTAAAGATCACGTCCAGCAGCGAGAAGAAGGACAGCAGGGCATACACCATCACCCACAGCTTCGCGCAGGTGGTGAGTATTTCCGCCGCTTCACTGCCTTTTTGTAACCACAGCGCCGCCTGAACGTTGACGATTATCCCCTGAATGGTAAAGGCCAGACGGTGAAATAACTTATTCTGGGTAATGATTTGCAGCCACAAATGGCTGCTGGCCTGCGCACGCTTTTCAAAGGCGCGCAGCACCAGTTTGTGCAATATAAAATGCACGATAAGGGCAGTCAGAAAAATAATACCAAAGATAATCACCAGCGATGTGGTGTGATTAATTTCAATCCCTAACTCTTCAACCTGAGCAATTAATTCCTGCATAACATCTCCTGTATTGTTGCAGCCCCATAATGGCGGCTGCGGATATATTATGCAAATTCTGGCGCGTTACTTCGTCGCGTGGCAGGTCGTGATCACCGGCAGGCACAGGCGATGGCGCATACGCACCGTTGCCAGCGCAAGGGCAATCATCATTGCCGTTTCCACCATCAGGAAGACGTTGACCGCCTGCGTGTAATCCCCGTGGTGACTTTGCAGCGCGTGCAGCAAAATCGCACCAAAAATCGCCGGGCCAAGCCCCAGCGCCGCCTGTTGAAGCGTGCTCAAAATGGCGCTTGCTGCGCCCGCGTCGTCCGGCTGGATATCGCGCATCCCGATGCGGTAGAAGCTGTTCACAATCAACGCCTGTCCGTAACCGACCAGCCCGGTCGCCGGTGCTAGCGTCAGGGCCGTATTGTTCATTCCCCAGTGGCGGAAGGTGGCGATCAGCGCCAGCAGGCCGAGGATCTGGATCGCCAGGCCGCTCAGCAGAAGGGTGCTGGTGCGGTAACGGGCAATCAGGCGCGGGGCAAACCACGCGGAGACAAAATAGGTCACCCCCAGCGCGATGAAGCTGTTCCCCGACTGCCACGGTGCCATGCCAAGACCGGTCTGCATGGTCAGCGCCATACAGAACATAAAGCCGGACCAGACGCTGAAAAAGAGCATCGCGATAAGCACGCCAAAGCGGATGCTCGCAAGCTGCATCAGGCGCGGCGGGATCAGCGGGTGGGCATCTTCGCGCTCTTTTTTACGCGCATTCAGCACCATCAGCCAGGCCAGCGGAATAATAGCAATCAGTGCAGCCTTCAGCGGCCACGACCAGTGCCACTGGGGACCGAGTGCCATCGGGAACAACAGGCAGCAGAGGATCATCGCCAGCAGCGCGGTGCCCGTCCAGTCGATGCGCGACGGCGTTTCGCGGCGGGTTTCCGGTACATAGCGACGGCTTAACGCCAGCACCACCAGACAAATGGGGACGTTGATGAAGAAAGCGTTGCGCCAGCCCAGCCCGGCGATATCCGCCGATACCAGCCAGCCGCCGCCCATCTGGCCGACGATAAAAGCTATTCCGCCGATACCGCCGAACAGGCTAATGGCTTTGGCGTGCGCCGGCCCTTTTAACGTCACATGCAGCGTGGCGAGAATTTGCGGCACGATCAGCGCCGCCCCGGCACCCTGAACGATGCGCGCGGCAAGCAGTTGTTCGATGTTGCCCGCCATCCCGCACAGCAGCGAGGCCAGTCCAAAGCTCGCCACGCCCCACATAAACAGACGACGGCGACCGAGGTTATCCCCGAGCTTGCTGCCGAGCGCCAGGCAGACGGCGAAGGCTACGCCGTAAAGCGCGACAATCAGCTCCAGTTCTGTGGCGGTGGCGTGCAGCGAATGGGTGATGGAGTCCAGCGCGACGTTGGTGATTGAGGTATCGATAAGCGGCAGCATCTGCCCGGTTAACAGCAGTATCAGGCCTGCACGGCCTGGTGAAATAACTGACCTGTTCATGGTAACTCCATTGCGTCAAACGGCGTAGAGACGTAGCATCGTCTATCTGATAAACGGGTACCAGTTCTTGCTTATACTGGTACTGGCACTACCATGCAGGGGGATTTATGGCGCTGATGTCTGAACCTGTCACCTCGCTTCAGGATGACACCCGAAAACAGCTCGGGGCATTTTTACGCGCACGGCGCGAAAGCCTCGACCCGCAGCGTCTCGGCTTGCCGCGCAGCGGGCGTCGCCGCACGCCGGGCTTGCGCCGCGAAGAGGTGGCGATGCTCGCAGACGTGGGCGTAACCTGGTACACCTGGCTGGAGCAGGGCAGGGACGTCAATCCGTCGAGCGCGGTGATGGCAGCTGTTGCTAAAGCGCTACAATGCACCCCGACCGAAGCCCGCCATCTTTTCGTGCTGGCCGGATTACCGCCGGGTGAAGCGCCGCAGGCGGTCTGCTGCGAGGGGATCAGCGAAGGCACGCGCCGCCTGCTTGATACCCTGATGCCAAAGCCCGCCAGCATCCAGAAACCAAACTTTGATATCGTGGCGTGGAACGATAGCTTTGGTCATTTGATGGGCGTCGATTTCAACGACATCCCGCCGGAAGACCGCAACTGTATTTACCTGTTCCTCACCCATCCGGCGTGGCGCGCAAGGCTGGGCAAGCGCGACGACGTGCTGCCGATCTTCGTTTCCTACTTCCGCGCGGCAATGGCCGAGCACCGGGGCGATCCGCAGTGGGAAGCCAAACTGGCGCGCTTTTTTGCGGTTTCAGATGAGTTTCAAACCCTGTGGCACCAGCGCAACGACGTGCGCGGTGTGGAAAACCAGCTCAAGCTGTTTACCCATCCTGAGCTGGGGGATTTTCATTTACAGCAGATGTACTGGTACTCAGCGCCGCGCAACGGCTCGCGACTGCTGGTGTACCTCCCGGTGGACGAGGCAGGGGAGAGAGTCATGGACTGGCTGGCGGAGCAGGCAAAATGAACGTGACGCGTAAGCAGGAGCGGGTTTTACGCCGGGCGCTCGCGGCGTGGGAGCAGGATGGGGCATTAACCCCCGACGAACATCAGCGTCTGGCCGGAACCCTGAGGCGCGTAACGATGGACTGGCAGCGGCTCAGCCGCTACGCCTTCTGGACCGCGCTCGCCTGCGTGATTATCGCCATCGGCAGCCTGTTTGCCGACAGCGAGTTGATGGCGCGCATTATCGCATTTTTCTCATACTCCTTTATCGCCCGCATCGGTCTGCCTCTGCTTGCCGCCGTGCTGTTTTACCTGTGGGGCTTCAGCCGCCAGCGGCGAGAAACCCCGTTGCACTACAGCACGGAAGCCATCCTGTTCCTTGGGGTGTTCTTTACCGCCATTGCCCTGTGGCAGCTTGGTGAACGTCTTGATAACGGCAGCGGCCACGTTGCGCCGTTGTTCCTGGCCGGGTGTGCGGTGTACGGCCTGGTTGGCTATTTCGGGCGCTCGGGGCTGGTCTGGCTCTTCTTTTTGCTTTCGCTCGGCAACTGGTTCGGTGCCGAAACGGGCTATATGTCCGGCTGGGGAGCGTACTGGCTGGGCATGAGCTACCCGGTGCGCTTTATCGTCTTCGGCGGCGTGCTGCTGGCGCTGTGCTATGTCCTGCGCGGCGTACTGCAACCCCGCCACCTCTACACCACCAGTAAGGCGATGGGGCTGACGTATCTGTTTGTCGCCCTGTGGATCCTGTCGATTTTTGGCAACAACGATATCGACAGCTGGTATGGCGTCACGCAGTCATCGCTGCTGCCGTGGGCGCTGCTCTTCGCCGTGGCGGCGGTGCTGTGCATCTTCATCAGCCTGAAAACCGACGACGGCATGCTGCGCGGTTTTGGCCTGACCTTCCTCGCCATCAATCTCTATACCCGCTATTTCGAATATTTCTGGGAGGGGATGAACAAGGTCGTGTTCTTCCTGATTCTGGCGGCATCGCTGGCGGTGATTGGTCGCTATGCGGAAAAAATCTGGCATGCCGGGAGCAGGGAAAAATAGTTTTTTCGAGGGGCTTTCAGGGAATAAGCGAGAGTCCAGCATCTCCTGAATGATGCAGGTAAGGTAAATCACGAAAGGCAAAATTAGCCTTTAATGCAAATTGCCTTATATGTTAATATTTTCAGGGATGAATAAAGATGTTCAGACTCATCGTCCATGAGGCCGTGAGGGAAGAGATCCTCGCGTTGCCCACCGTGGTTCAGGCGAAGCAGAAAACGCCGTCTGCGGAGATAAGTCTGGCACTGAAACGGCAACAGGAGATGTTGGATGAGCAAGAAAATAATCGACTGGGATGAGTTGAGAACCGAACTGTTAAGCCACGCAGACGTGCAGGCCGCATTTAACGCAGAAGAGCGCAAAGCGCGTCTGCAGGAGATGCTGGCGCAGTGGCGAAGCCATGCAGGCCTGACGCGTGCACAGGTTGCGGAACGGATGGGGGTCAGTGCGCCAACGGTGTCACGAATGGAAGCCAACATCACGCGAGCGAGCCTTGATACGTTAACGCGTTATGCGCTGGTATGCGGGGTGAAGCATCCGCAGATTACGCTGTATTGAACCCTGTTCAACCTACTTGTAATGGGCCGCTACGCGCGGCCCACGGTTACTAGCACTCGGTTACAATGGTGCTCAGCGGCAGGCGAGATTTTGGCAGCGTGGCGTTGAAATCTTCCACGCTGTGGTGGCCAACCGGTACCACCACCAGGCTGGTGAAGCCTTTCTCTTTCAGGCCAAACTCTTCGTCGAGGATCGCCGCGTCGAAGCCTTCAATCGGCACCGCGTCCAGACCCATCGCGGCCACGCCCAGCAGGAAGTTACCCACGTTCAGGTAAACCTGTTTTGCCATCCACTGGTCGTCATCTTTCAGATCCACGCGGTGCATGTCTGCGAAGTAGCAGCGGCCTTTGTGGTTTGCGGCTTTCGCTTCCGGCGTGGCGAAACGCCCGTCAGCTTCTTCTTGATCCACCACGCGCTCCAGCCATGCATCGTCCATCGCAGTTTTGGCGCAGAACACCACCACGTGAGAGGCATCCAGCATTTTGCGCTCGTTGAACACATAGGTACCCGCAGCAGATTTCGCCACGCGCGCTTTGCCTTCCTCAGTGCTGGCAACAATGAAGTGCCACGGCTGGGAGTTCGTGCTGGACGGGCTGTACTGCAGCAGGGTTTTGATTTTCTCCGCTTCTTCTGCGGTCAGTTTTTTGCTTGCGTCGAACGCCTTGGCAGAGTGGCGTTTCAGGGCGACAGAAATGATATCCATAACAACTCCTGGTAGTAAAAATCGCCCGCATATGGGCGCGAAAGGAAAGCAGATTACAGGGCGACGCGGAAAAAGATAAGTGCGATTCGAGCGCTTATTCTGTTCGTCTCAGACGAACAATCAGACGGGGCGTATCCGCTTCTGGTCCTTTTTCGCCAGCTTATCGACGACCAGATGCCACGAATCGTGGATGAAATCGGTCACCACGTCGGGCGTGATATCGTCGGTGCCGTAGAGCGAAA
This sequence comes from Enterobacter sp. V87_3, assembly GCF_029967835.1. Classification (NCBI taxonomy): domain Bacteria; kingdom Pseudomonadati; phylum Pseudomonadota; class Gammaproteobacteria; order Enterobacterales; family Enterobacteriaceae; genus Enterobacter; species Enterobacter sp. V87_3. The sequence continues at coordinate 11,196 of NZ_JASCAM010000030.1, forward strand.
TCCAGTGCTTTTTATTCAGGTGATAGCCCGGCTCTACGCCGCGGTAGATCTGCTGATTGAGCAGCGATTTTTCCGGATCGGATTTCAGACTGACGTGCGGACGCCCGTGAGCGACCGCGACAAGCATAAAAATCTTGCCGCCGACTTTAAACACGTCGAACTCCGGGCCGAACGGCCAGCAGTGCTCGGTGAACGGCAGCTCCAGCGCCACGCGCATCGCGTGTTCCTGTAATGATTTACTGTCCATCGGTGTTCTCTATGGCGAGCGCGCGCCACATGGCCTCAAAGCCGAGCGCTTTAAAATCCACGGCACGGGACGGATCGCGGGTGGCGAATTCCATGGTGGTCTCGGCCAGCGACAGGAAGATGGCATCGCCGAAGGTTTTAAATTCGTCGGACATAAATACCGGGCGAACCGAGCGGCGGCACAGTTCGTTCAGCTCCGGAAACATGTCGTGAACGGCCTGTTCGGTCTCAGTGGAAATTTTCTCGCTCACACCAAGCTGGCGGATCGCCCCGTGAGCCGCCGGGTTACGAATCCCCCAGTCCACATAGCTGTTCCAGATGTTGCGGGTATGCTCTTTTGGCAGGGTGATCGAGCGGTCAAGGTTCGCCATCATGGTCTGGCAGAGATCCTGCTTCAGGTGCAGGTAGAGGGCATTCAGCAGATCGTCTTTGGTAGCAAAGTAGCGAAACAGCGTGCCTTCGGCGACCCCGGCACTACGAGCGATGGTCGCCGTTGAGGCGGCAATGCCTGACTGTGCAAATGCAGCGGTTGCTGCCTCCAGTAAGGCCTGTTTTTTATCTTCACTCTTCGGACGTGCCACCAAATTCTCCTCTTTGTCAATTGTAAAAAAACGTATTGAATCATGCGCGTCAGGCTGCTGCAACGCGGAATGTCAAAGATCGAAAACATCTTGACGATATATTCATCGTATCTATAATGAGTGCTTACTCACTCATAATCAAGTGTCATCCGCGCAAACCATCGGAAGGGGCGCGTCGGCGAGTCGGGAAAATGAAAAAGCCTCTATTCATCTGCGTGGTGTTTGTCATGATTATTGCTTCAGCTGCAAGTTTACCCTTTGTCCTGAACGCCGGATTTGGCCAGCCGCCGCAGGGAGAACAGCTCTCCGGGTTGCAAGCTTCGCCCCAGTATCGCGACGGGGCGTTTCACAATGCACTGCCGACGCCGGGCTACAACGGCGACAAAAATATGCTGGTGGCGATGTGGGAGTTTCTGACGAAAAAAACCGAAAACGCCCGTCCCGCGCAGCCGCTGCCGCTGGTCAACACCGATCTCGCCAGCCTGCCGCTGGCGCAGGATACGCTGGTGTGGCTGGGGCACTCGTCCTGGTATCTGCAGTTAGCGGGGAAACGCATCCTGATCGATCCGGTCCTGGGCAACTACGCCGCGCCGTTCTCGTTCCTCAACAAAGCCTTTGAGGGGGACTACCCGTGGCGTGCCGCGAGCATGCCCGAGATCGACCTGCTGATCATTTCGCACGATCACTACGACCATCTGGATTACGCCACCATCAAAGCGCTGCTGCCGAAGGTGAAGCGCGTGGTCACGCCGCTTGGCGTGGGTTCACATCTGCGCTACTGGGGGATGGACCCGATGATTATCGACGAGCGCGACTGGAACCAGTCGGTACGCATCAGCGAGGCGCTGACCGTGCACGTTCTGCCTGCGCGCCACTTCTCCGGGCGCGGCATCAAACGCAACCAGACGCTGTGGGGCAGCTTTATGTTCGTCACGCCTGAACAGAAGGTGTACTACAGCGGTGACTCCGGCTACGGGCCGCACTTCCGGGATATTGGCGAGCAGTTTGGCGCAGTCGATCTCGCGATCATGGAAAACGGCCAGTATGACCAGGACTGGAAGTACATTCACATGCTGCCGGATGAAACGGCGCAGGCCGCAGCGGATCTCAATGCCAAAGCGGTGGTGCCGGGCCATAATGGACGGTTTGTGCTGGCGAAACATACCTGGAACGATCCGCTGATCCAGCTCGCAAAAGCCAGCCACGACAAAGGCTATCGGCTGTTAACGCCGGAACTGGGCGAGCCGGTCCGCGTGAATGATACCGCTCAGCAATTTCGCCCGTGGTGGGAATAAATGATGAATCAAAGAGCAGAAGGAGAGAGCAACATGACTATTTCCGCTCAGGTTATCGACACTATCGTCGAATGGATCGACGACAACCTGCATCAGCCGCTGCGCATAGAAGAGATCGCCCGTCACGCGGGTTACTCGAAGTGGCATCTTCAGCGGCTGTTTATGCAGTACAAAGGAGAGAGTCTGGGGCGCTATATTCGCGAACGCAAGCTGCTGCTGGCGGCGCGCGACCTGCGCGAATCCGACGAGCGGGTGTATGACATCTGCCTGCGCTACGGCTTTGACTCGCAGCAGACCTTTACGCGTATTTTCACCCGCACGTTCCATCAGCCGCCCGGCGCTTACCGCAAGGAAAATCATACCCGGGCGCATTGAAAATAATTCCCATTTGCATTAGCGTGAGTGCAAATTTTATCGGGGAACACGCGGTAATGAAGAGCGCATGGAGTGGATTGTTATTAGGGATCGGCGCGCTGCCAGCGATGGCGGCGACGTGCGAACACACTTCCCTGCAGGGAGAGGTTGAGGGGAAGTTTGATGCCAGCGGCGAAGTCTGTTTTATGCTGCCCGAGCTTGCTGAAAATTACGTTTCCGCCACGCTACAGGGCGTAACCGACGCTCGCCTGCTGGACGGGCAAAACCGCCGCATCCGCACGCTGGTGGAAAACGGGCCTGCGGATGGTGAACATACGCTGCTCTTTGCGCTGCCGGTAAAGCAGAACACCTCGCTGGTGCTGCACGGCGAAGCGGGCAAGCCGTGGCGCTTTCAGTGGCGGATGAAAGAGACATCTGCCCTGGCGCGGGTGCAAATGCTGGCGCCAGAAAGCCCGGCGCTGCAGGCGCTGGCTAAAACGGTAGCGGCGGGCGGAACTACCGAGGCGTTCTGGGCGCTGCAGCGCCAGCAGGGTACGCCAATGGTGGAGCCGGTCGATGCGGAGCACAAGCGGATCACCTTCCTGTGGCGCGGTGCGCGCGAAAATGTCTTTCTCTTCGGCTCTCCGTCGGGCGAACACGACCCGCTGTTCCGCCTAGGCACGACCGACGTCTGGTTTCGCAGCTACGTAGTGCCCGCCGACACGCTTATGCAGTACAAGCTTGCGCCGGATGTCCCCGCGGTGGAAGGCTCTGTGCACGATCGCCGCCGGGCGATCCTGGTGAGCGCTCAGGCCGATCCGCTCAACCCTCATACCTTTGGTGAACAAAAAGCCGACCGCTGGAACCGGTTTTCACTCCTCGATCTCAGCCCGGCGCGCTACTGCTCCGTGCAGGCGATGGCGCAGCCGGTGATAAACGGCACGCTCACCCGCCAGAAAATCACCAGCCGTATCCTCGGCAATACCCGAGACGTCACAACCTGGCAACCACGCGGCGCGCAGCCGGCGCGGTGGACGCTGATTCTTTTCGACGGGCAGATTTATCAGGACGAGTACCATTTCGCCAGCGTACTGGATGGCCTGATTGCCCGACACCATCTTCCGCCCGTCAACGTGGTGTTTATCGACAGCCTCGATCACGCCCGTCGCGGTAAAGAGTTACCGCCGAACCCCGATTTTGCTGATTTTATGGCGCATGAGCTGCTGCCGCAGCTTCGCGCGCGGGGGATCGCCACGCAGCGGCAGAAAACGGTGCTGGCAGGTTCAAGCTACGGGGGCATTGCCTCGTCATGGGTGGCGCTGCGCTATCCGCGACTGTTTGGCAATGTTCTGAGCCTGTCTGGCTCCTACTGGTGGGCACCGAAAGGGGAAGCGCCCGGCTGGCTGACGCGTCAGTATCAGCAGTCGCCGCTGTACCCGGTGCGTTTCTGGCTTCAGGCCGGCAAGTTTGAACAAGCGGGGCCGGGCGGGGGGAACTATCGCACCACGCGGGAGTTTGAAAACGTCCTGCGGGAAAAGGGCTACCGCGTGAGCTTCCACCCGTGGTCCAGCGGCCACGACTACGCGGTCTGGTGTGAAGCGCTGATCCACGGCATGCGCGATTTCACCGGCTTACGACGCCAGTGAAAACCAGCGGCGCCAGACGAAACGCAGGATAACGAATTCGATGGCGCCGAGCAGCAAGAACCACAGACAGAACAGAATGGTGTAAAGCTGGTTCAAATCGACCATGTGGAAGGTGACCACCAGCTTCTGCGCCAGTACCATCCCCAGCGAAGGCGCAGGTAGCAGCAGGCAGGAGAGCAGGGCCAACAATAAAATGCCGCCTGCGGTGAGCAGCGATTCTAACGGGTGTTTCATGATAATGTTAATCGTCAGTTAAAAATGTCATTGTCCGGCATCCTCGAACGTAAAGCAATATAAACCCCGTCAGCGATTTTTATTTAAAACGCTGCTTTTAGCCGCAAATAAATTCCTCTGGCAAAATACATAACGGCCCGCAATTCAATTATTATCGTGTTCTGTAAATAAACGTCTGTATTACGCAAATAATTTTACAAAGCTATAGGTGCTGTAGCCAATTAACGTAGCAATAACAATGGCTGCGACAATGTATAACGCCAGGCGGCGACCGCGATAAATACCAAACATGCTTCCTCCTCGTTTAATGTTGGTTTAGAAATATTTTGTAAAAATCAGCTTATCGAAATAGTTTTAAACAGTTTTGAATAACCCGGCAGTAATTATATTGCGGTAGATCAAATTAACCCGCAAGCATTAAAAATGAATTTATTAAGCCAGAAAGGAATTCAGGCTTCCGTCCACCGGAAATTAAAGGAAAGAAAATGACCAAAAAAAATATTTCTCAGAACATGCCGCCCGCGGGCAACAACGCTTTTCAGCAGACCGTCGAGCAGGTGCTGGCGCACCAGCAGACGCAGCCGCAAGGGCTGGATCGCGCTGAAGCGCAGGCGCGCCTGCAGAAAGTGGGGCCAAACGCGCTGCCTGAGAAAAAGGGCAAGCCGGGCTGGCTGCGTTTTCTGGCACACTTTAATGATGTCCTGATCTATGTCCTGCTGGCGGCAGCCGTATTAACGGCGGTCATGGGCCACTGGGTCGATACGCTGGTTATTCTGGGCGTGGCGGTCATCAATGCCTTAATTGGTCACATTCAGGAAAGTAACGCGGAAAAATCCCTGCAGAGTATTCGAAATATGCTCTCCAGCGAGGCGCGCGTTATTCGCAATGGTAATCACGAAACCATCCCGACCACCGACCTGGTGCCGGGCGATATTGTTGTGCTGCGCGCAGGCGATCGTATTCCGGCGGATATGCGTCTTATTGAAGCGCACAACCTACGCGTTGAAGAGGCTATTCTCACCGGTGAATCAACGGTGGTGGATAAACAGACCCAGCCGCTGAGCGGCGAATTACCGCTAGGCGACCGCACCAACCTGGTCTTCTCGGGGACAACCGTTAGCGCGGGCGGTGGCGTCGGCGTGGTCATTGCCACCGGGCAGGAGACCGAGCTTGGTCACATCAACCAGATGATGGCGGGTATTGAAAAACACCGCACGCCGCTGCTGGTGCAGATGGACAAGCTTGGCAAAGCGATTTTCGTCATTATTCTGGCGATGATGGCCGCGCTGTTTGTCTTCAGCCTGGTCTTCCGCGATATCCCGATGGGCGAGCTGCTGCTCTCCCTGATTAGCCTGGCGGTGGCCTCTGTACCGGAAGGTCTGCCGGCGATTATCTCCATCATCCTCTCCCTGGGCGTGCAGGCGATGGCGCGCAAGCGGGCAATTATCCGCAAACTGCCAACGGTGGAAACCCTGGGGGCAATGACCGTGGTCTGCTCGGATAAAACCGGCACCCTGACCATGAACGAAATGACGGTGAAAGCGATCATCACCGCTGAGAGCTGCTACCGCGTGGACGGCAACAGCTACGAGCCGGTAGGTAACATCTATCTGGAAGGCAGCGACGAGCCGGTGCAGATCCAGCCGGGGACCGTGCTGGAGCAGTACCTGCGCACCATCGACCTGTGTAACGACAGTCAGATGATTCAGGACGAGCGCGGCCTGTGGGCTATCACCGGGGGGCCAACCGAAGGCGCGCTGAAGGTGCTGGCGGCGAAAGCCAACCTCGCGCCGGTAATGACGACGCTGGTCAACAAAATCCCGTTCGACTCGCAGTACAAGTACATGAGCACCCACTACCAGATTGGTAGCGAGGAGCAGATCCTGATCACCGGTGCGCCGGACGTGATTTTCGCCCTGTGTGAGCAGCAGCAGACCCGCAACGGGACCGAAGCGTTCAACCGCGCGTACTGGGAAACCGAAATGGAGCGCTATGCCCGTCAGGGGCTGCGCATGGTTGCCGCAGCGTTTAAGCCAGCCAACGGCGAAACGGCGCTCACGCACGACGACCTGAATACCGGCCTGATCTTCCTCGGTATCGCCGGGATGATGGATCCGCCGCGTCCGGAAGCCATCGATGCCATTCATGCCTGCCAGCAGGCGGGGATCCGCGTCAAGATGATTACCGGGGATCACCCGCAGACGGCGATGAGCATCGGCCAGATGCTGGGGATCACCAACAGCGAGCAGGCGGTTACCGGCTATCAGCTGGAGAAAATGAGCGATGCCGAGCTTGCCGATGCGGCGGTGAAATATGACATCTTCGCCCGTACCAGCCCGGAGCATAAGCTGCGCCTGGTGCAGGCCCTGCAGGACAAAGGTGAGATTGTCGGCATGACCGGCGACGGTGTAAACGATGCCCCGGCGCTGCGTCAGGCGGACGTCGGTATCGCGATGGGCATCAAAGGGACGGAAGTCACCAAAGAGGCGGCGGATATGGTCCTGACGGACGATAACTTCGCCACCATCGCCAGTGCGGTGAAAGAGGGGCGTCGCGTGTACGACAACCTGAAAAAGACCATTCTGTTCATCATGCCGACCAACCTGGCGCAGGGGCTGCTGATTGTGATTGCGCTGCTGGCGGGGAACATTATTCCGCTGACGCCGGTCCTGATCCTGTGGATGAACATGGCGACCTCCGCCACGCTCTCCTTCGGCCTGGCCTTTGAAGCCGCCGAGCGCAACATCATGCGCCGTCCACCGCGTCAGACCGGACAGCACGTGATGGACGCCTACGCCGTCTGGCGCGTGGCCTTCGTCGGCACCATGATTGCGATTGCGGCGTTTGCCCTGGAAGCCTGGCTGGCCCCGCGCGGCCACAGCGCGGAGTTCATCCGCACCGTGCTGCTGCAGATGCTGGTGTGTGCGCAGTGGGTGTACATGATTAACTGCCGTAACACCGAAGGGTTCTCCCTGAACCGCGGTCTGCTGGCGAACAAAGGCATCTGGCTGGTCACGGGCGTGCTGTTCCTTCTCCAGGCGGCCATCATCTACCTGCCGTTTATGCAGATGCTGTTTGGCACCGAAGCGCTGCCGCTGCGCTACTGGTTCGTGACGCTGGCGGTTGCAGGGGTGATGTTCTTCATCGTTGAAATCGAGAAGCGACTGACCCGCAGGTTCCGTAAGGCTGCATAACCTAAAACCTGACCCCTCACCCTGCCCTCTCCCCAAAGGGGAGAGGGTATAAATGTTCCCTCTCCCCTTTGGGGAGAGGGTTAGGGTGAGGGGAAAATCCCTGAGGTACTCCCCATGAAACTCCCACTCCTGTTCGCGCTGCTCGCCTGCACCCTGCAACCCGCTTTTGCCGCCGTCATTCCCGTGCGCGTGGCCGCCGTAGAGCAGACCGCCCACGCCGCCGAGCGGCAGATCCCTGGCCGCATCGAGGCTATCCACACCGTGGAACTGCGCGCCCGTACGGAAGGGGTGATCACCAACATCCACTTTCGCGACGGGCAGTACGTAAAAAAAGGTGATGTGCTGTTTGAGCTGGACGATGCCGAGCCGCGCGCCGCCGTGCGTCTGGCGCAGGCCGAGGTGACCAGCGCCGAAGCCACGCTGCGTCAGGCGCAGCAGCAGCTTTCCCGCTTCGAAAGCCTGGGCAGCAGCAACGCCATCAGCCGTCACGACGTGGATAACGCCCGCATGCAGCGCGACGTTGCCCGCGCGGCGCTGGAGCAGGCAAAAGCCCGGCTCGAAACCCGCAACGTCACCCTGGCCTACACCCGCATCATCTCGCCGATTGATGGCCGCGTGGGCCACAGCCAGTTCCACGTGGGCAGCCTGGTCAACCCCGGTAGCGGCGTGCTGGTGGAGGTGGTGCAGCTTGACCCGATCCGCATCGCGTTTGCGCTGGAAGAGGGGGCGTTTGCCACCAAGGCCGGGCAGCACGCCGATATCAGCGCCATGAAGCGTGCCTGGCAGGCGCTGATCGACAGTAACGGCCAGCGCGTTCTCGGGGAATTAACCTCCGTGGACAACCGTATCGACCCGCGGACCGCCAGCGTGATGCTGCGCGCCGAGTTCGCCAACCCGCGCCATCAACTGCTGCCCGGCGGTAATGTGAACGTTTACCTGCGCCCGGCAAGCGTTCAGCCGGTTTTGACGCTGCCCGCCGCGGCGGTCCAGCAGAACGGTGACGGATTCTTTGCCTGGGTGATTAACGCCGACGGCAAAGCCGAAAAACGCCCGCTGACCATCGCCGGGCAGATGGGCCAGCAGTTCCAGATTACCTCCGGCGTTAAGCCGGGTGAGCGAGCGATTACTGACGGCGCGCAGCGCGTACAGCCTGGCGCTGCCGTCCAGATACTGAACTAAGGAGCCATCATGCTGACGTTTTTCATCAAACGCCCGCGCTTTGCGATGGTGATTGCGCTGGTCATCACCCTGCTTGGTGCCATTGCGCTGCGCATTATTCCGGTGGAACAGTATCCGCAGATCACGCCACCGGTGGTGAATGTCTCCGCGAGCTGGCCCGGCGCCAGCTCGGCTGACGTGGCGGAAGCCATCGCCACGCCGCTTGAGACCCAGCTTAACGGCGTGGATCACATGCTTTACATGGAATCCACCAGTTCGGACGAGGGCAGCTATAGCCTGAACATCACCTTTGCGGCAGGCACCGACCCGGATCTTGCCGCCATCGACGTACAAAACCGCGTGGCGCAGGCCCTGGCGCAGTTGCCCGCCGAGGCGCAGCAAAACGGCGTGCAGGTGCGCAAGCGCGCCACCAACCTGATGATGGGGGTAAGTCTTTACTCACCGAACAACACCCACACGCCGCTGTTCGTCAGCAACTACGCCAGCACCCAGGTGCGCGAGGCACTGTCCCGCCTGCCGGGGGTTGGCCAGGTGCAGATGTTTGGCGCGCGTGATTACAGCATGCGCATCTGGCTGCGTCCGGATCGCATGAACGCCCTTAACGTCACCACCGACGACGTGGCGCAGGCATTGCGCGAGCAAAACGTCCAGGGCGCGGCGGGCCAGGTCGGCACGCCGCCGGTGTTTAACGGCCAGCAGCAGACCCTGACCATCAACGGGCTGGGGCGCTTAAGTCAGGCCGGGGATTTTGCCGACGTGATCATTCGCGTGGGGGAGATGGGGCAACTGGTGCGCCTGAAGGACGTGGCGACCATCGAGCTTGGCTCGCGCAGCTACAGCTCCGGTGCGCAGCTCAACGGGCATGACTCTGCCTACCTCGGTATTTACCCCACGCCGTCCGCCAACGCCCTGCGCGTGGCCGATGCGGTACGCGCCGAGCTGGAGCGGCTCTCCGCGCGCTTCCCGGACGACCTCACCTATGAGGTGAAATTCGATACCACCTCCTTTGTGGCCGCCACCATCAAGGAGATCGGCGTCTCGCTGGCGCTGACCATGCTGGCCGTGGTGGTGGTCGTCTCCCTGTTCCTGCAAAGCTGGCGCGCAACGCTGATTGTCGCCCTTGCGATTCCGGTGTCACTGGTGGGGACCTTTGCGGTGCTCTACACGCTCGGCTACTCCGCCAACACGCTGAGCCTGTTCGCCATTATTCTGGCGCTGACCATGGTGGTGGATGATGCCATCGTGGTGGTTGAGAGCGTCGAAACGCTGATGGCGGAAGGGCAGAGCCGCACGGCGGCGACCGCGCTGGCGCTGCGCCAGATTGCCGGGCCGGTGATTGCCACCACCCTCGTGCTGCTGGCGGTATTTGTGCCGGTGGCGCTGCTGCCGGGCATCGTCGGCGAGCTGTACCGTCAGTTCGCGGTCACGCTCTCTACCGCCGTCACGCTCTCAAGCCTGGTGGCGCTGACGTTAACGCCCGCCCTGTGCGCCATGCTGCTGCGTCCGCGCCCGGCGCATCCGGCCGCCATTTTCCGCGGCTTCAACCGCGGGCTGGATGCCACGCGCAACGCTTACACCCGCATGGTGAGCGCGCTTAACCTGCGCCCATGGCTGGCGCTGCTGGCAACCGCAGGGGCGGCGGCCATCGTCGTGTTCAGCTTTATATCGATGCCAAAAGGCTTCCTGCCACAGGAAGATCAGGGTTACTTCTTCGCCAGCGTCCAGCTGCCGGAGGCGGCGTCGCTTGAGCGTACCGAGGCGGTGATGACCACCGCGCGTGAGCTGATCGCTAAAAACCCGGCGGTGGAGGATGTGATTCAGGTCTCCGGGTTTAACATTCTCAACGGCACCAGCGCCTCTAACGGCGGCTTTATCTCCATCATGCTGAAGGACTGGAGCGAGCGTCCGCCGCTGGACGAGGTGATGGGCACTTTGCAGCGCCAGCTTCTGGCCCTGCCGGAAGCAACCATCATGACCTTCGCGCCGCCGACGCTGCCGGGGTTGGGCAACGCCTCCGGTTTCGACCTGCGTATTCAGGCGCAGGCGGGGCAAAGCCCGGCGGAGCTGGAGGGCGTCACGCGCGAGGTGCTGGCGAAAGCGAACCAGCACCCGCAGCTGAGCCGCGTGTTCACCACCTGGAGCAGCAACGTGCCGCAGCTTACGCTGACGGTCGATCGCGAGCGTGCGGCCCGTCTCGACGTGCCGGTCTCGCGCATCTTCAGCAGCCTGCAAACAGCGTTCGGGGGGACGCGCGCCGGGGACTTCAGCGTGAACAACCGGGTCTACCACGTGGTGATGCAAAACGAGATGCAGTGGCGCGAGCGCGCAGAGCAAATCAGCGAGCTGTTTGTGCGCAGCAACGGCGGCGAACGCGTGCGCCTGAGCAACCTCGTCACCATCACGCCGAGCGTCGGCGCGCCGTTCCTGCAGCAGTACAACCAGTTCCCGTCCGTGTCGGTGAGCGGCTCGGCGGCAGACGGGGTGAGCAGCAGCACGGCGATGGCGGTGATGGGCCAGATCCTGGCCGCGAACCTGCCCGCCGGGTATGACTACGCCTGGAGCGGCATGTCGTATCAGGAGCAGCAGACCGGTAATCAGGCGATCTGGATCGTGCTGGCGGCGGTGGTGATGGCGTGGCTGTTCCTCGTCGCCCAGTATGAGAGCTGGACGCTGCCTGCGAGCGTGATGCTGTCGGTGCTGTTCGCCATCGGCGGAGCGCTGGTGTGGCTGTGGATTGCCGGATACGCTAACGACGTGTACGTGCAGATTGGCCTGGTGCTGTTGATCGCGCTGGCCGCCAAGAACGCCATCCTGATCGTTGAGTTTGCCCGCGCGCGGCGTATGGACGGAATGGCGATTGTCGATGCGGCGCGGGAAGGGGCATCACGCCGCTTCCGTGCGGTAATGATGACCGCCGTGTCCTTTATTATCGGCGTTCTGCCGATGATGCTGGCGAGCGGGGCAGGTGCCCAGAGCCGACGCATCATCGGTACCACGGTGTTCAGCGGCATGCTGGTGGCGACCGTGGTCGGCATCCTCTTTATTCCGGCGCTGTTTGTGCTGTTCCAGCGCCTGCGTGAGGGGGGGCATCGCCTTACGGGCTAGTCGCCCACAGTTCGCTGTGTTTCTGCACTAAGGAGATGAGCGAGCCACCGTCTGCAATGAAGTCCCGCATGCGCTGCGCCTCGCTCTTGCCCTGTTTCAGCATCAGGGCAATTTCCTTTATCGCGCTGGTCGCGCCGAGCTTCTCGGCCGACGGCGCAACCTGCTCCAGCAGCCAGGCAATATCTTGCGCCACGGTTTTGTGCTCACCGGTATGCACGTCCGTCAGGATCCCTTCCAGCCCGTAACGGCACGCCTGAAAACGGTTGAAGCGGTACAGCAGAAAATCTTTTTCCTGATGCTTATAGGGCCGCGTGGTCAGCAGCCAGTGCGACGTCGCCTGAATCAACCCGGCGATGTTGATCGCATGACCGAGCGTCAGCGGCGTATCCATCACCCGCACCTCCACCGTGCCAAAGTGCGGGCTGGGGCGGATGTCCCAGTGCAGATCTTTAATGCTGTCGATCATGCTGGTGCTGCTCAGGCGGCGGAACAGCCCTTCAAACTCCTGCCAGCTATTGACCCACGGCATCTGACCGTTGTCCGGGAAGCCCGAGAAAATGTTCAAGCGTGATGAGGCAAATTTGGTATCCGTTCCCTGCATGTAGGGCGATGAGGCCGCCAGCGCGATAAAGTGCGGCACAAAACGCGACAGGCCGTGCAGCAGGTAAATGGCGTCATCCCCGGTCCGGCAGCCCACGTGCACGTGCTGGCCAAACACCGTGGCCTGCAAAATCAGATAGCCAAAGCGCTCCAGCGTGACGTTATAGCGCTCGTCGTCGCACACTTCCTGACGCTGCCACTTCTGAAAAGGGTGCGTCCCGCCGCCGCAAATCTGGATATGCTGCTCTGCCGCCGCACGCAGAATGCTCTGCTGCATGACCGAAAACTGCGCCGCCGCCTGGTCGATGTTATGGCACACGCCGGTGGCAATCTCGAGCATGCTCTCGGTGATGTCGTGCTTCACTTCACCGCCTTTGATGTCGTGCTCAACGGCGGCGATAAGGGCAGAGGAGTCCTGGCTCAGGTCGTAGCCCGGCGGGTTGACCACCTGGAGTTCAAGCTCAATGCCAAGGGTATAAGGATCAGAGGAATGAAAGTCGGGTAAAGGCATGGTGCACTCCGTTGTCTGTTATGAGTTGAGTATAGACAAAGAAGCCAGCGTGAAGGTGAGGCTGTAAATAAGGCGCCCGCAGGGCGATATAATAAAATAACTCTCAGCGCTTTCATTATTCTTAATGTCGGAAAAGTGATGCCGTGAAGAACGTTTCCTTTGTTGCTGAAAATTCCTGGATTATGATACGCATTGAGATTGATACAATAGATTAACATTGCTGATTTTATTTTTTATGGTTAAAAATCAATTGGTTAAGCTTTCTGTTTTTTCGAGTTAATTTTCTGTTGAATTGTCGTTGTAATTAAAATTCTTAATTAATAGACGCACTGTTTACGTCGTCATTCTGCCTTCCATATACTATGCAATAAGGAATAACCAAAGGGCCTTCCTCCGGTATTTACCTTCTTAAAATAATCTTTTCCCATGACGGAAGAGGCATCTTTTGCCTGAAATTTCATACATCCTCTGGAGGTCGTTATGAAAAAAAATGGAATTATGACGCTGTCAGTCCGATTTAAAAAATCGGCATTGGCCTGTAGCGTTGCCGGCGTGCTGGGGGGAGCCTTTAGTCTCCCTGCCAGCGCGGAAACGGAAAGCTGTGACTTAAGTGAGGCGGGGAAAGCGACCTGTACCTCTTCGCTAGGGGCAACCGATGCGAAAACTATTTTCGATCTTTGGGATACCGTGCTGATTGATTCGTCAAAAGACGTTATCGTTTTGTCTGCAGAAGATTTGGGCACGATAACCAATAAAGATGTGGCGTTAAAATCGCTTGACGGCGCAGGGATTTATCTCAACGGCGGCAGCGCGGTATTCACAGGAAAGATCGGGGTTGAAACGTCAGGAAACGCTATTTATCTGGCGCAATCGTATCTTTCGCAGCCGCGCGGCTCCAGCCTGAAGGTGGGAGATGATCTGAACGTCTATGCCGAAGAGGGCATGGGCATTGCTGCGGAGATAACCAACCATATTGACGGTAACCGGATAACCGTGGGTGAAAACGCGGTCATTCGCACGGCGGGAGACGCTTTAAGGCTATTACCCGGTCGTTCAGATACGGGTTACGGCGTCTTTTCCGGTGCGTCGTACTATGATTTGACGTCTTCACGCAACCGCCATTTTTACACATGGTCTGCGAGGGTAACGCTAGGGCACGACGCCTGGGTTGAAACTCTGGGTAACAATGCGCACGGCGTCTATGCCAATAAAACCGGTCTGGTTGATACAGGGGATATTACCGTTCAGACGTGGGGTAACGGAGCCTCTGGCCTGGTTGCCGAGGACGGGTACAAAGCAACTCGTCCCGCAATGTCTCCCATGCAGACAGCAATGGCTCTGAGTAATTCTTTCCCCTCCGAAGAAGTCGAGATTAATCTTTCTGGATGGGCAACGCATTTCGACGGTGGACGGATCTACCTGAACCGCGACGTCAACGTTCAGGTGAATGGTGGAGACAGCTTTGCCATGTTCGCCTCCGGTAATTTGGCCTGGATTGGTTCCGGCTATCTTGATGGCCCGGAAAGCGAGGGGGTATATCATGTTTACGGCGACATGTTGACCGAACGTAAGGGCACCATCGATCTGCGCATGATCCAGGGCTCGGTGTTCTCCGGTATGGCAGATTCAACGCAGCTCTACGCGGATGGCCAGTTCAACACCACGGATAATGGCTACATCTACCTGAATATGAAAGGCGACACCAGCCTGTGGGATATGACCAGCAGTTCGGTAGTTACGCGGATGGATTTGAACGATGCCCGCCTGACCTATCGTGCACCGGTCAGCGCGGAGTCATTTTCGCCGGCCTACCTGACGGTGGTGGAAAATTATTCTGGCAACAACGGCCTGCTGACGCTCAATACCGTGCTGGAGGGAGATCACTCTTTGACTGATCAATTGCACGTACTTGGCGATGTTGAAGCAGGCAATACGCGGGTGAGTATCAACAACATTGGCGGTAAAGGCGCGCTGACGCAGGAAGGGATTGAAATTGTTACCGTCGGCGGAGAATCCATCGGTACCTTCACCAAAGCCGGGCGTATTGTCGCTGGCGCGTATGATTATGATGTCGTACGAAAAGGGCAAAACTGGTATTTGATGAGCGCGGTCACGCCGGTACCACCACCGGATCCGGTGCCTCCGCCAGATCCTCTTCCACCCCCTGGTCCGGACCCTGTTCCACCACCTGGCCCTGATCCTTTGCCGCCACCCGGCCCGGATCCAGTTCCACCACCTGGCCCGGACCCGGTTCCACCACCTGGCCCGGACCCGGTTCCACCACCTGGTCCAGACCCTGTTCTACCACCTGGTCCGGATCCGTTGCCGCCACCCGGCCCGGATCCTGTACCCCCGACTAAAGCACCCGAACCCGAGGCTTTGGTCCGCCCCGAATCCGGTGCCTATCTCGCCAACCATGCAGCGGCCAACGGTATTTTCGTGATGCGACTGCACGATCGGCTGGGAGAAACACAATATACGGATGCGCTGACCGGGGAAAAGAAAGTCACGAGCATGTGGCTGCGCCAGGTGGGAGGACATAATGTCTTTCACAGCGCTGGACAGCTGACAACCCAAAGCAATCGCTATGTCGCGCAACTGGGAGGCGATATCGTGCAGTGGTCGTCGGACGGAAAGGATCGGTGGCATCTTGGCGTCATGGGCGGCTATGCCAACAACCAAAGCAATACTCGCTCTCGCTGGAACCACTATAAGGCGGACGGTACGCTGAGTGGTTACAGTGCCGGAATCTACGGCACCTGGTATGCGGATAACGAAAACAAGGAAGGGCTGTATACGGATAGCTGGTTGATTTATAGCTGGTTTAATAACCACGTGAAGGGAGATGAGCTACCGGCTGAACGCTATAAATCTCGCGGCATTACCGCGTCAGTGGAAACTGGGTGGACTGAGCATATGGGCGCTTTCTACGGCAGCAAAGGTACGTTGAATAATTGGTACCTTCAGCCAAAAGCGCAGGCTATCTGGATGGGCGTTCGTAGCCGTGCGCATACTGAAGATAATGGATCCAATATCTCATTTGGCGGAGATGGTAACGTGCAGACACGCCTGGGACTGAGGGCCTATATCAATGGACATCACAAGATCGATGAAGGTAAGCGCCGGGAGTTTGAGCCATTCATCGAAGCAAACTGGCTGCATAACACTAAAACGTTCTCGGTGAGCCTGGATGACCGCACTATCAGCCAGCAAGGTGCGCGTAACATTGGTGAACTTAAAACTGGCGTAGAGGCTAAGCTGGGCGACCACCTGACGATGTGGGGGAACGTCGCTGTCCAGATGGGAGGAAAAGGCTATCATGATGCGCAAGCTATGTACGGTATCAAATATCAGTTCTAATCCAATCCTTACAGCCAGCTGATTTCGATTTTCAGCACCCGAACGCCATCGCTAATGCCGATGGCGTTTTTTATAAACCCATGATCGCGCCGCAGGTTAACAGCTCATTAATATTGCTTACGCCTAATTTGGCAAATAAACGACTCCGGCTGGCATAAACGGCCTGCGTGGAAATATTAAGCCTTGTGGCGATCTCAGACACGCTATGCTCAGCGATAATTAATCGTAACAGCTGTTTATCCTCTGGCGTCAGATTACGGGTATGATTATGCAGCGTCTCCAGGCTGGCCCCATAGTCAGTTGTCATTATTCTGAATAACGTTTTTTTTATAAAGTTAAGATCCGGTTTGCAGGGTAGAAAGTTGATCTGTGAGGTAAAAGAACATCCTCCAGTGGAAAGAAAAAAAACGTTATTAAATGTTGCCTGGCAATTTTTTGCTAATAATAAATCATGGAAGTGGCGGAAGCTGTCTCGTTCGATCACCAGACAGTGTTCTGTATTTTTAGATAATTTATCCATGTCCAGTTCATCAGGGGTGTTGAATGTTTTTATATCGCATAGTTTACCTGTCTTGTGGAAAATCATCGGTTGAAGGTTGTTGACAAGGTTGGTCATGCCAATATTGAGGTAATTGTTCTTACAAATTATTAACAGCGACAGAGTGGGGGGGAAGGGTGTGAGAGTGACGTGTTCATTACGGGCTCCTGAATTAATTTGAGCACAAAATATCAGCCTTCTCTTTGGTGTCAAATTGAGACTGATAGTACATTCCCGCGAACGCTTACCTGAATAGAGCTGTATTTTCGAAATTAGCCAATGCATGAACTTTAATGACAAATAATTACACAGGGTAAAATTTTTTTTGCATGCTGTTGAAGAACAATTTAACTATAGCCGCCATAGTGTCTTTTTGTTTACGTCATCCTATCGATGAGTTTGTAAAAGCTATTAGTAATTAAAGGGTTGGATAGTAAGTAGACTAAGCCAGTCTGCGGACAATAATTTACGTTTATATTACTTAATATCGTCAACGGAACGTCAATAGACGGCAATATTATAACCGCCGAAACGGTTATCTTGCTACCCTTCCGTTAACCACAGCCAAGTTGTGTGTAGAGTTCTTGTAAACTTTTAACACCGGCTTTACGGTACAGGCGAGAGCGATGCGCATAAATCTGTTTGACATTCATCTTGAGCATCTTCGCCATCATCGGAGGCTGAAAGCCATTCATAATAAGGCTCAACAATAATGCCTCATCATGGCTTAAATACTGATGTATTTGCTGTACGGAGGGCATTTGACCGGACAAGGTTCTGCGGGTAATCTCAAGCAAGCGCGAGCATGTTTCGTCCAGGCTTGCATGGCTGGATAAAAAAAGAGGAACTCCGTTATTATAATCATGAAGTTTTGAAATAAAGGTAATGCCATCAAATAACCCGAGAATAGCGTCAACCGAGCGATCTTTTTTGCTGGCAACACAAAGCCTTGGGTCGAAATCTGTAATCAGTATGTTTCCCTTTCCTTTCGTGATTTTGTTGTTATTGAGATCTTCAATGCTATTTACGCATATTACGTCATAAAACATTGAGTTTTCACTCAGCAGTTTCGGGGTGATGGAAGCCATGAGCGCTTTCAACCCATGAAAGAGATAATGGTTGAGCGTGACAACTACAATCGTGCTATTACCTAAAGGACTTTGATTTTTATTATTTTTACAGTCGTACATGGTCGCTACCTTCCTGGTACTAAAAGAACTATCAACTCTCTGTGGATCTTGTTATCTGTCAGCCTGCATTTCATTGAATTTGCATTACTCTGCATGGAATAATTATGGGGTTTTTAGAATGAAAGTAAACGCATTGGAAAAGAGTTGTTATATTTTCAGATTATAATTTGTTTTTTTTAAATATTAATTGTGCGTTGAATATGAAGGTTGGCAGATCGCGACAATAAGTATAGTGGTAGATTTTGATAAATTAGTGGAAATGCAGTCTTGATGGTTTTTAATTTCACATAGTAAATGTTTTATAGTGCTTTTTTCTAAATGTTTAATTAATGTAATGGAAGTGTATGAACACCTGGGGTGAGGTTTATTGTCCGTTAAATTAGGAATTTTCAGGCGTCTTAAAAGCGTAATGTAGGTGCTTTCGCTACATAAAACGTTTTCTGCATAGTACTAACGACACCTTATACAACACTCCTTCTGAGCAGAGTGCTCTGCTGCATCACTGAGGACTGCGCTGCCCGGTCGACTGTCTGGCACATGCGGGTGGCTGTTATGTGTTAAGTAGAGACAACGGGCGTGGCGTGCTCGTCTCAGGGTGGTATAACTGATAGCAGGCTTAGCAAAAGGGGAGTGAATGATGACCGACTATCCAACCATTGCGCTGATAGGTCCCGGTGCGATTGGGACGACCATTGCCGCGGTATTGCATGACGCGGGCCGCACGCTGCTGCTGTGCGGGCGCACCGCGCATTCTGAACTGCGTTTGCGCTACGACGAAGGTGAAACGGTCGTGCCCGGTCCGGTATTAACCGATCCGAGCGTCATCACGCGCCCCGCCGATCTTGTTTTTGTGGCGGTTAAAACGACGCAAAATGCCGACAGCGCCGGATGGCTGAGCGCGCTGTGCGATGAAAACACCGTTGTCTGCGCCCTGCAAAATGGCGTGGAGCAAAAGACCCAGCTTGAGCCTTTGGTCAATGGCGCAACGGTGCTGCCGTCGGTGGTCTGGTTCCCGGCGCAGCGCGAGCCGGATGCCTCCGTGTGGCTGCGCGCCAAACCGCGCCTGACGCTGCCGGACGTTCCGCAGGCGCAGCGGGTGGTAGAGGCGCTTCGCGGTACGCGCTGCGCGGTTGAGCTTTCGGAAGACTTCGCCACCGTCGCGTGGCGTAAGCTGTTGCAAAACGCGGTCGCCGGGCTGATGGTGTTGTCCAACCGCCGCGCCGGAATGTTCAGGCGCGAGGATATCAGCGAACTTGCGCTGGCCTACCTGCGCGAGGGGGTTGCAGTCGCCCACGCCGAGGGGGCAAAGCTGGATGATGACGTGGCGCAGGAGATACTGGCGAACTTTCAGCGTGCGCCGGTGGATTTGGGCACGTCTATCCTTGCCGACCGTCAGGCAGATCGCCCGATGGAGTGGGATATCCGCAACGGCGTGATCCAGCGCTACGGCCACAAACACGGTATTGCGGTGCCAATCAGCGATGTGGTGGTGCCGCTGCTGGCGGCGGGGAGTGAAGGGCCGGGTTGAGGAGCGAAGAAAGATCCGGCCGTTGTGCGCTGGGTAACGCTTACTTAGCCTGACGGGCTTTATCTGCTTTTAGCTCTTGCATGGTTGCCTCCAGGATCCAGAGGCACTGAGCACCCTCAAACGTTTCCAGCAGCGCCTGCCGGGTGCGCTGATAGAACGCGTCGACTTCAGCGGGGGATTTCTCTAAGGGCGGAGTGCAGACGATATCGCTGCCTACCATGTGCGGCCACTTTCCGGCGTCAAGGGTGCGTAGCGCTTTCAGCGTGGCGTTGGTGTTTGCTGTGAGCGCTGCGGCAAGCGCATCCTCCAGCTGCTGCGCCTGGTTACCATCAGCCGTGGCTGCCAGCGCTGGGGCTTGCTCAATCCAGCGTGTATCTCCTGATGCGATTCCCTTTAGTGCTGAAGACCAGTCAGTGCTGGCTGCAATGGCTGGGACAGTAAGAGCACAAAGTAGCATAGCGATCGGGTATTTCATCGCACCACCTCAAGCTCACCGCCGTCGCGAAGTATCTTACGTCTCGTTGACGGTGAAAGGATAATGCATCCCTCGGACGCAAAACCGGCGGGACCATATTTGTGATCACCATGAATACGGAATTCTGAGCGACCAAAACTTTCTCCCGAGGTTTGCTCAAGAATGATGGTAATTGGTCCTTTTGAATTCGAATGACCTGCAATTTTATACGTCCCGCGAGGTAATGGCCCCAGGCCCTTCACATGCTGACGGTCTGGGTTGTTTTTATTCGTCAGAGCGCCGGAGTACCCGGTCTCAATTAATTTGCCGTCTTTATACATCTTGCCGGAAGACTGCTCATACTTCCATCCCATATCGTTCTCCTTATGCTGTCTTACGCTCATTCCAGCTATCTGAATGCATGAAGTTACCGTCGACATAGCGCCAGGTAATTCTTTCGTACAACAGTTCCACAAGTTCCAGATGATTATGTTTCTCATAGTCAGGGTCTTTAATGTCAAGCATCATTGGGCAGACGCTGACAATTGTCACGCCCTCCATAAGCGTGGAAAAATATTCCACTTCCTGACCTGCATCGTTGATATGGTAAAATTTAATCTCTGCAGACTTAAGCTTCAGGCCCGTGCTGACAGCCTTGTACAAGTAGGGGCTGGAGGCATCAATCTCTTTATCGAAAGAAAAAGGGTAATGGACGCGAATACCGGTCGCCTTGCCGTTATGCTTGTCGGTGGGCTGCATCACGCCGTGATTGAATCCGATAACCTCGATACTTCCTTCACGACCGTATATATCGACAGAGCCTTTGATGTCGGCACCACCGTCGTCTTTAAGCCATAGATAAGCGGGAATAGCCATTTTTTTAAACTCCATTTAAGAAAATCCTAAAAAAGACCTTTAATTCAGTTTTTTCACGTAACGAGCACAACGCTAGCGCTTACAAAATAATGCGTCAATTTATGTACGGTGTGGATATAAAAAGATCTGCGTTTTCGTTGACGTAAATTAAGAAATGATGGGGTCTTAAGGTTTGGAACGGGTTTATTGTTAATGAATAGTACGGTGGTTTTACTTAATTCTTGATTAAGTCAATGTTAATTGAATATGTAATAAATAGTGGGGCGGTTATTAGATTTATAGTAATTTGACGATTTATTAGATGATTAAAAGCACATAACGGCTTGTCGAAATACCCGCCATCCCTTGGCGACACGCCTGAAAACGGTTGAAGCAGTACAGCAGAAAATTCTCCTCCTGCTGCTTTTATGGACGGGTGGTTTGCTGCCAGTGTGATGTCGTGCTCAACGGCGGCGATAAGGGCGGAGGAGTCCTGGCTCAGGTCGTAGCCCGGCGGGTTGACCACCTGGCGTTCAAGCTCAATGCCAGGAGTGTAAGGATCAGAGGAAAGAAAGTCGGGTAAAGGCATGGCGCACGCCGTTGTCTGGTTTTCAGTGAGTATAGACAACGAAGCCGTTTGCCTTAGCAACGTGCTGGCACGCTCCCGCGCAGAAGCGGCAAAACCGTAAACAGAGTTGATATATTTCGTCTGTTTTTTAACCCAGGAAAACGATTGCAGAAAAATTATGGCCTTTAATCACGAACGGCTAAGCGCAAAATTTATCAATTTCACCTTTTAAATCTAAATAGCTAACGATTTATGAACAAATAAATTACCTAATACATCAAATTAAAATAGTCATCTAAATCAATTAGTTTGGTGAATGATTAAAAAGCGTCAACCGGCGGCGTGGGTTGGATATTGACTCTTAAATTTACCTTTTGTAATGTGCTGACGCAATACGTCACTGCGTATCGCCATTCCCTTCGAATTTAGTAAATTTAACGATTTTGCTATGAAATAATATAATGAAGAACAAGCTTAACTTTACCAAGCCATTAAATCTTATCTTTATGGGCATCATCATCGCCCTTGTTGTTATCTGCTTATTTGTCACTCGAGGACAATGGCGAGAAATCTACGACTCTTATCATGATAACAATGAAACGCATTTGCATAATATCAACAGCTATTTAAACGATATCTTTGATAACTACAAATATTCTCTGTATGGCGTGGTGAAATCAACGACCGGTCTGTCAATGGCGTCGCCTGAGCAAAAAATCAAATTACGTAAAAGATTAATGGACCAGCTGTACTCCATTCCGCATATCAGCGGCATCAGCCTGGGCGACCTTTCCGGTAATTATATTCGTGTTCCCCAGCCCGGAGTTAACCCGGAAGAACTGGCGAACTTCGACCCGCGCACGCGCCCGTGGTTTAGCAATCCGTCCAACAACTCCAATGAGATTGCGTTTACGGACCCGTACAAAGATTTAGCGCTAAAAAAGAAAATCATCTCGCTCTCCCTGCCTGTACTGGATGAGAACTCCACCACGCAGGGCGTTATCGCGCTGGATATCGACTACACGTTTTTGCTCGGCTTTTTTAATCGTCTGGAGCATCCGGTGGAAGGTTCGGTGTTCATTCTTACCAGCAACGGCCAGGAGGTTCTGAAAGACATCAGCCTGCAGTCGCCTGAAATCATCAAAAAGATCTTTAATAAAGTCAGCACCAGCGATGGCTATTTTTATCTGGAAGACAATGATTCATATTACTACCATAAAACCTTAAGTAACCCGGACTGGGTCATTTTTTATCGGGTCAGTAAAGAGAAGCTCGACAACATCGTGTTGAATGAAACGCTCAGAGTGACCTACGGGGCAACGTTTGCGCTCATTATCGCGCTGTTTGCCTGGTGGATTATCAATACCAAAATTAATAACATTTACTTAGCCATTGCCAATGGCCTGCGTTATGGCGACCTGAAAAATAAAAAAGCCTCAGATATGCTTTTGGATGAAATTAAGCATACCGCTGAGCATATCGTGCATATGACGGAAGAGGTGCAAATAGATGGCCTGACCGGGCTGCTTAATCGCCGGGCGTTTGATAAAGACCTTAAACGCGTTAACGCGTCTGAAGATTGCTTTATTGCCATGGTGGATATCGACAATTTCAAATCCATTAATGATACCTACGGCCACCAGACGGGCGATGCGGTGTTAAAAAGCGTGGCAACGCTTGGAATGATTCATGAGAGTGAAGATATCACCCTGTATCGCTACGGCGGGGAGGAGATCGCCGCGATCATGAAAGGGGTCACACGCGACGAGGCCTTCACGATTATTGATGCATGGCGAAGCGACGTTGAGAAACGTAAGTATCGCGAGCCTGGCCTGAAAACCACCTTCAGCGCAGGCCTGTGCGACATGGCGGGCGGTACCGCAAGCGAAGCCTTAGCGAAAGCCGATGCGTTACTGTACGCGGCCAAACGCGCGGGTAAAAACCGGGTCTGTACCCGCGGTGATTCCTGAGGTCAGCACATTTTAGCTGCAACAAAAATCCGGAACTGCTATACTGTATATAATTACAGTGTGGAGGTGCAGAATGGCTGTTGAAACAAAATTCGTTGTCGTTAGAAAAGGTGAAGAGAAAATGACATTTGCCAGTAAGAAAGAGGCTGACGCTTACGACAAAATGCTCGACATGGCAGATGCGTTCACCGACTGGCTGTTACAAAGCGAAATGCAGTTGGATGAAACGCAGGCTGAAAATCTGGGGCTGTATCTTGCCGAGCAGAAAGAGGCCGTGCAGCATATTCTGCGTACCAGTAAGCTGCCCGACCTGAAGGCGGCCACTGCAACAGATAACCCCGAGTCAGAGGCGGCTGGCAGTAAAAAAATCAGAGCCGTGAAAGCAGCCTGAGCGCCAGACCAAACGCCGCGAGCTGTTAAACGCTCGCGGCGTTTTGTTGCGCGCCGGGAGCCACCACGGCGTTGTCTGCGCCCGGCATGACGTCGGTTAATCGGAACCGTGATGCTCGCTGATGGCCTGCGCCGCGCAGATAAGGGCGAGATGGCTCAGCCCCTGGGGCATATTGCCCACCCATTCGCCGGTGCGGGTATCAAACATCTCATTGAAGGTTTCGACATTGCCGCGATGGCACAGCGTCTTCAGAATCTCCTCCATGATCTCTTCGGCCACCGCCGGATCGCCCATCGACGCCCAGGCCTCTGCCAGCCAGAATGAGCAGGCGATAAAAGTGCTTTCCTCCTGCTCAACGCCGCTGTAGCGGTAGACCATCGCGCTGTTATGACCCAGCTCGCGCGCAATAGCCTGATAGGTCAGCTTCATGCGTTTCGGGTTGACCTTCACACCGTAGCGCGAAACCAGGGCAAGTGAGGCGTCCAGCTTCCCGCCGTCCCCGACGTAAAAGCAGTAGGACTGATGGGCTTCGGACCAGCAGTGCTCTTCAACCCAGTCGCGGATGCGGTCCCGCTCGCGTTTCCAGCGCGCCTTCCAGGTGGGTTCTATGTGGCTGGCCTCCGCCAGCACCACGGCGCAGTCCAGCGCCAGCCAGCAGGACATTTTAGAATGGGTATAATGCTGCTCGTCCGGCAACTCCCAGATCCCGGAGTCCTTCATGCGCCAGCGGTCGGCGCACTGATTGGCAAGGTGCCCGAGGAAGCGTGACGTGCCCGTATCCAGAATATGGCCCGCCTCAACAAACAGCTTTGCCACCCCAAGCATATCGGCATACATGCTCAGCTGGCGCTGGTTGCGGGCGTTATTGCCAATGCGCACCGGCTGCGAATTGCGGTAGCCCTGCAGTTCTGCGTACTGCTCCTCCGGGACCAGCTCGCCTTCGAGGGTGTAACAGGCCCGCATCTCCGGGCCGTGTTTGATAATGGTTTTCGACAGCCAGGAAAACGCTGCCTTACACTCTTCAAGCGTGCCCAGATAGGTAAAGGCTTTGATGATCAGGCAGGCATCTCTGACCCAGGCAAAGCGATAGTCATAGTTTTTTTCGCCGCCGATCCCTTCCGGCAGGGAGGTGGTGGCCGCTGCGGCCAGCGCGCCGGTTGGCGAATACCAGAGGAACTTCAGCGCCAGCGCAGAGCGGATAACATGATCTTTGTACAGACCGTCATATTTAAGCCCGTTCACCCAGTCCTGCCAGGCGGTGTGGCTGGTTTCGATGCGGTTATCAATGGCCTGAATGTCCGGCACGGCCAGCGGTTCGCTCTGGGTCACGAGCAGGGCGACTACCTCCCGGCTTCCCTTCTTCAGGGTGATCTCCGCTTCGATCTCCTCGTCATCGGCACGGGTGATGACAACGTTTTCGCTGGTGTGCAGCATCGCCATGAGATCGCCGATATGGTAAACGCTGCCCTTAAAGGTGTCTGACCGCCAGGGTGATCGCGTTTCGATCATCGTGCCGAACCGCAGATGCAGCCGGAAAGGGACAGTCCCGCGCACGCCCTCGAGCCGCCGCGCCAGTTCACTCCAGGGCAGGCGTCCTGCCAGGGTGCTGTTGATCGATTCCGTTAACAACACCGCGCCGTCATCCGTCTCAAAGCGGGTTTCCAGCACGTTGCTGTCCTCGCGATAAGCGCGGGTGACGGTGTAATCAACCGCGGGTGTCAGGCTGAAAAAGCCGCCAATGGTCGGGTCCAGCAGGCGATCAAAAAGGGGCGGCGAGTCGAGATTCGGTGCGCCCCACCAGTCGATCGAGCCATCCGGCGCGATGAGCGCCACGGAGCGGCCCTCGCCGATCGCGGCATAATCCCCCAGACCAATAAACCCTTCCTCGCGTAACGGCATTGTGTATTTTGCATTTTTCAAATGAGTCATCCCTTATGTCCGGCACAGCAGACCGCGTTGTCGTCACGTTGTGATGGTGCCCATAAAGCCTGGCATACTGTGATGAATATCGCGCTTTCAGGAGGAGGATTTGAGCATTGAGCCGGGTGGAGAGGGGAGAAGACAGCATGTACCCTGGGCCTGGCGGTAGCCAGAAGCGGTCCTTCGCATTGCGCGCGCCATGCTGCCTGGTGGGCGTTCAGGACGCAGCACCCTGCGCCCGGTGAACGACCCGTTTACTTATCTGCGGACAACTTCATCTTTTCTGCAGACTCGAGATGCTGCTCAACAACCGGGGTGTGCGCGTCGGCCAGAGCCTTCACGTCCGGGTCCTTGATATTTTTGGCGTCGCTCTGCAGTTTTGACAGCACCATCTTGTGGTCTTTGGTACCGGCGTTTTCCATATACATTTTGTCAAAGGCGTTGCCGCTCTCTTTTTCCAGCTTGTCGGCCATCGCCTTGTGGCTGGCATCCGGCTCGGTTGGCAGGGTGACGCCTTTTTGTTTAGCGACCGTCTCTACTTTTTCCAGCGCGCTGCCGTGATCGTCAACCATCTTCTGCGCGAAGGCTTTCACCTCGCTGCTCTGGGCCTTGTCCAGCGCGATTTTGGCCGCGGCGACCTCATTGATATTGGCCTGCGCCATGTCCTTGAGCGCTTTTTCGTCACCGGAACTGAGCTTAGCCATCGATCCCGTTGAGCTGGTCTGGGCGGAGGCGTCACTTTGCGCGGCGCTCGTTGTCTGGGCATACGCGCCGAAAGTGCTGAACATCGCGGCTACAGTTGAGGCAACGAGCAGCCCTTTTACGGTTTTACACTTTTGCATGTCGTTCTCCTGATGGTCATGGGTAGGGTTGATGTCAGGTAAAGAGTCGTGCAATGGTCAGTATAGTGTATTGACAGGGGGCGGCAGCAGATTGCGCTTTTATCCTGGTAGAAGGGCGGAAGAAATGACTGATGCAGGGGAGCTTTCGCCATGCCCGATGCGGCGAAACAAACCCAGCTCATGCAAGCGCCGCACCGCCGTTACGCCGCGCTCAGCATCGCCAGGAATCGTTTTACCGTGCGGGAACGTTCAAACCGCCGCCAGCAGATGGCGATATCGGTAAACAGGTCGGGGGTGGTCAGCGCGTGATAGGTCACATCCGGCGGAGAAATTGCCGCCATTGACTGTGGCACCAGCGCGAATCCGCCGCCTGCCGCAACCATACTCAGGGAAGAAGAGAGCTGCGAGGCCTGCAGCGTGGTGTGCATATTGATGCCCGCGCGTGCGCAGTAGTTGTAAACCCGGTCGTACAGCCCCGGCGCGACCTCCTGCGGAAACAGAATCACCGGCGTGTCCCGCAACGCCTCCAGCGCCAGCGCATCACGGTCTGCCAGCGGATGGGCGCGATGCAGCGCCACCACCATCGGCTCCCGATCGAGGATTTTCAGGTCAAACGCCTTACTGCTGTCGCACGGCAGACGCACGAAGGCGATATCCAGTTCCCCCTCCGCCAGCATCGCCATCAGCGATGCCATATTGGCTTCCACCTGGTGAACCGTCACCGCCGGGTTCTGCACCTGATACTGGCGGATCAGGGTGAAGATTTTGGGGTGAAAGGCATCTGAACTGGTGATGCCAATCGACAGGCTGCCGTTCAGCCCGCGTGCGATCCCCCGTGCTTTTTCCAGCGCGGCGTCGCTCATCGCCAGAATTTTACAGGCGTCCTCGTAGAAGGCTTCCCCCGCTTCGGTCAGCTCAACGCCGCGCGTGAGCCGCCGGAACAGCGGGGTGCCCACCTCCTCCTCCAGTCGCTTGATCTGCTGACTCAGCGGAGGCTGCGAAATGCCCAGCGCGTTGGCCGCTTTGGTGAAGTGTCGCTCGCGTGCAACCGCGACGAAATAGCGCAGATATCGAAGTTCCATATCAAAAACGTCTCAAACCAGCATGGTTTCTATATTGGAACTCTCTGCTGAATCGGGTCAACATTTATTTAACCTTTCTAATAAAAGTTGAAGAGGACGCATGATGACTCATTCATCTGCCTGCGACTGTGAGGCCAGCCTGTGCGAAACCCTGCGAGGGTTCTCCGCGCAGCATCCTGACAGCGTGATCTATCAAACATCGCTCATGAGCGCCCTGTTGAGCGGCGTTTATGAAGGGGAGACCACAATAGCCGATCTGCTCCGGCACGGCGACTTTGGGTTAGGCACCTTTAACGAACTGGACGGTGAAATGATTGCCTTCAGCAGCCAGGTCTACCAGCTGCGCGCCGACGGCAGCGCCCGGGCCGCGAAGCCCGAGCAAAAAACGCCGTTCGCGGTGATGACCTGGTTCCAGCCACAGTATCGTAAAGTCTTTGATACCCCCGTGAGCCGTCAGCACATTCACGACGTCATCGACCAGCAAATCCCCTCCGACAACCTGTTTTGCGCCCTGCGTATCGACGGCAATTTTCGCCACGCGCACACCCGTACCGTGCCGCGCCAGACGCCGCCGTACCGCGCAATGACCGACGTGCTGGACGACCAGCCGGTGTTCCGCTTTAACCAGCGCAAAGGTGTGCTGGTCGGGTTCCGTACGCCGCAGCATATGCAGGGCATCAACGTGGCGGGCTATCACGAGCACTTTATCACCGACGACCGCCAGGGCGGCGGCCATCTGCTGGACTACCAGCTTGAAAACGGTGTGCTTACCTTCGGGGAGATCCACAAGCTGATGATTGACCTGCCCGCCGACAGCGCGTTTTTACAGGCCGACCTTCACCCCAGCAACCTTGATGCAGCGATCCGTTCCGTCGAAAACTAACAGGAGAACACCGTGAACAGTGATAAACAGTCACGTCAGTGGGCGCATGGCGCCGATATGATTGTCGCCCAGCTGGAAGCGCAGGGCGTGAAGCAGGTTTTCGGCATCCCAGGCGCAAAAATCGACAAGGTTTTTGATTCTCTGCTCGACTCCTCCATTGAGATCATCCCCGTTCGTCATGAGGCAAACGCGGCGTTTATGGCCGCGGCGGTCGGGCGGCTCACCGGCAAGGCCGGGGTGGCGCTGGTCACCTCCGGGCCGGGCTGTTCGAACCTGATCACCGGTATTGCCACCGCGAATAGCGAAGGCGACCCGGTGGTGGCGCTGGGCGGGGCGGTGAAGCGTGCGGACAAAGCGAAGCTGGTGCACCAGAGCATGGACACCGTCGGCATGTTCAGCCCGGTCACGAAATATGCCGTTGAGGTGAACTCGTCCGAAGCCATTGCCGAAGTGGTCTCAAACGCCTTCCGCGCCGCCGAGCAGGGCAGGCCGGGCGGGGCGTTCGTCAGCCTGCCGCAGGATATTGTCGATCAGCCCGTTACCGGGGCGATTTTACCTGCCAGCACCGCCGCGCTGATGGGGCCGGCACCGGCGTCTGCCATTAACGACGTGGCGAAGCGTATTCAGAGCGCTAAAAATCCGGTGATCTTGCTGGGCCTGATGGCCAGCCAGCCCGCTAACAGCGCCGCGCTGCATAAGCTGCTTGAGAAAAGCCGTATCCCGGTCACCAGCACCTATCAGGCCGCCGGGGCGGTAAATCAGGAGCACTTCACCCGCTTCGCGGGCCGCGTGGGTCTGTTTAATAACCAGGCGGGCGATCGGCTGCTGCATCTGGCGGATCTGATCATCTGCATCGGCTACAGCCCGGTAGAATACGAGCCGTCGATGTGGAACCGCGGCGACGCGACCCTGGTGCACATTGACGTGCTGCCTGCCTATGAAGAGCGCAACTATGTGCCCGACCTCGAACTGGTGGGGGATATCGCCGAAACGCTGAACCTTCTGGCCAGCCGCATCGATCGCAAGCTGGAACTCAGCCCGCGCGCGACCGAGATCCTCGTCGATCGCCAGCATCAGCGCGATCTCCTCGACCGCCGCGGCGCGTCGCTCAACCAGTTTGCCCTCCATCCGCTGCGCATCGTGCGTGCGATGCAGGACATCGTGAATAACGACGTGACGCTCACCGTCGATATGGGCAGCTTCCACATCTGGATCGCCCGCTATCTCTACAGCTTCCGGGCACGTCAGGTGATGATCTCCAACGGCCAGCAGACCATGGGGGTGGCGCTGCCGTGGGCGATTGGCGCCTGGCTGGTCAACCCGGGCCGCAAGGTTGTTTCCGTCTCCGGCGACGGCGGGTTCTTGCAGTCGAGCATGGAGCTGGAAACCGCCGTGCGCCTCAACGCCAACGTGCTGCACATTATCTGGGTGGATAATGCCTACAACATGGTGGCGATCCAGGAAGAGAAAAAATACCAGCGGCTTTCCGGGGTCGAGTTCGGCCCGGTCGATTTTAAAGCCTACGCCGACGCCTTTGGTGCGAAGGGCTTTGCCGTCGAAAGCGCCGACGCGCTGGAGCCGACGCTGCGTGCAGCAATGGATGTCGAGGGGCCAGCCGTGGTGGCGATCCCCGTCGACTATAGCGATAACCCGCTGCTGATGGGCCAGCTCCATCTCAGCCAGATTTTGTGAATCACGATAAGGATACAGATATGCAAAAAGTGGCTCTCGTCACCGGCTCCGGCCAGGGGATCGGTAAAGCAATCGCGCTTCGTCTGGTGAAAGACGGTTTTGCCGTTGCCATTGCGGATTACAACGAAGAGACGGCGAAAGCCGTCGCCGAAGAGATTGTCCGCAGCGGCGGGAAAGCCGTCGCCGTGAAGGTGGACGTGTCGAACCGCGAGCAGGTCTTTGCGGCGGTGGAAAAAGCGCGTACCGCCCTGGGCGGATTCAACGTTATCGTTAACAATGCGGGCGTGGCACCCTCGACGCCGATTGAGTCCATCACGCCGGATATTGTCGACAAGGTTTACAACATCAACGTGAAAGGGGTGATCTGGGGCATCCAGGCCGCGATTGACGCGTTTCGCAAAGAGGGGCATGGCGGCAAAATTATCAACGCCTGCTCGCAGGCGGGCCACACCGGGAACCCTGAGCTGGCGGTCTACAGCTCCAGCAAGTTCGCGGTACGTGGGCTGACCCAGACCGCCGCGCGGGACCTCGCGCCGCTCGGGATCACCGTTAACGCCTACTGCCCGGGCATCGTCAAAACGCCAATGTGGGCCGAAATAGACCGTCAGGTTTCCGAGGCAGCGGGTAAACCGCTCGGCTACGGAACGGAAACCTTCGCCAAACGCATCACCCTTGGCCGGTTGTCCGAGCCGGAAGACGTGGCGGCCTGTGTCTCCTACCTTGCCGGGCCGGATTCCGACTACATGACCGGCCAGTCGCTGCTGATTGATGGCGGAATGGTATTCAACTAATAAAAAATAAGCTCTGACATGAGTTTCCCCTGCCTGAAGGCAGGGGCTTTTTTTTGTCTGTACGGCCATTGTGCATTACACTGCGCGCTGCAAAAATTGAGTTAACGATCGACAGACAGGCGGAAGCAGCAATGAACGGTACAATCACCACGTGGTTTAAAGATAAAGGCTTTGGATTTATCAAAGATGAAAACGGCGACAACCGCTATTTTCACGTGATTAAGGTTGCCAACCCCGATCTGATCAAGAAAGACGCGGCGGTGACCTTCGAGCCGACCACCAACAACAAAGGCCTTTCCGCCTATGCGGTGAAGGTGATCCCGGAAAGCAAACACCTCTATATCGCGGGCGAGCGCGTGAAGCTCACCTCGATCAAATCTTTCGTGGTGTTCAGCGAAGAAGAGCCGGTTGAGACCAAAATCGACAAAGAGAACGCGGTGCTGTCGGTAGGGCTGCTGATGAACAGCATCAAACCGAAATCCGACAAAAAACCGGGCGAGATGCGTTCGGTGAAGAAGCTGGCGATCACCACCTTCCAGAACACGACAATGATTTTCACCGAAGATGAAATTGACATCGACGCCACGGTGAAACTGCTGAAGTAATCTTTTTGCCGGGTGGCGATAGCGCTTTACCCGGCCATTTTTCGGGTCTTTTCGTTCTCTTTTTAACCTGCTATAACCATTCCCTTACCTTTCAGGGAGTCAACACCGTGCCCGAAATCAATCAATATGGTCAAACCGTTAACGATATCGTTCCCGACTGGAAATGTGCGCGGGCGCTAACCCGCACGCCGCTGGTGGGCCAGTATTGTCGCCTGGAGCCGCTGGATGTAGACCGCCACGCGGCGGATCTGTTTGAGGCCTACGCGCTGGGTGATGAAAGCGACTGGACGTGGCTTGCCAGCACCCTGCCTGCCAGCGTGGAGGCCACCGCCCACTGGATCCTCGGTAAAGTGCTGGATGACGACCTGGTGCCTTTTGCCGTCATTGATTTACACACCGGGCGCGCGGTGGGGCTGGTGAGCTATATGGCGATTGAGCGGATGCAGGGGTCGGTGGAGATCGGCCACGTCACCTGGTCGCGCAAGATGAAAGGCACCCGCATCGGCACTGAGACGGTATGGCTGCTGCTGAAAAACGCCTTCGAACACCGCTACCGACGGCTGGAGTGGAAGTGTGATTCGATGAATACCGCCTCGCGCCATGCGGCTGAACGGCTGGGCTTCGTCTGGGAAGGGCGACTGCGCCAGAAGCTGGTGCGCAAAGGACGCAACCGCGACAGCGATATGCTTTCGATCATTGACCGCGAATGGCCGTCGCGTGACGCGGCGCTGCGCGCGTGGCTGGCGGCCGAGAATTTTGACGCGCAAGGGCAGCAGCGTCAAAAGCTGGAGACGTTTCGCTAGCTAAAAGGTACTCGGGGGCAGCGCAGTAATCGCCTGCGCTGCCCGTCGGGCTTATTTCTCAATCATCTGCACAATCTGGTCCCGGTTAATAGCGTGCTCATTACCGGCGACGTCTTCATAGGTAATTAACCCGTTGTCATCATCCACCTCGGGTTTCCCGTGGGTGATAATCATCTCTCCGTTTTTTTTCTGTAAAACATAATCGCTGGAACACCCTGCAATGGTGAGGGTGATAAATGCCAGACTCATAATTGCGACAACTTTTTTCATCTTAATACCTGTTGTAATAAGGCCTGTCGTGGCCGAATGCGTGAATAACTTTCTGGTTAGCGAAATTGCGTGAACAGCAATACGCCATAGATGACCAGGATAAAAAACAGCGAGCCTGCGACAACGCGCCGCTCAAGTGTGGTGACCTCTTTTTTTGGATGACCTTCTGATGTTGGTAACACAGACATTTTCCCCTTTATCCGGCCAGCGTACCTGATACCCGTACGGGCAGGCCGATATGTTGAGCAATGCGCAGGACGTTATCCAGATTTGCGGAATAACAATTCCACGCGTATTCCCTGTTGAGTAATGTGTATTTCCCTGTCCCAAAGCGATGGTAAGGCAATAATTCAACGCCCAGTACGTTGTCCCGTCCGTGGATTAAAGAATAAATAAGTGTCAATAATTGCTCTGCTGATTCCGGCGCGTCATTAAAATCGGGGATGACCGGGATACGAATAATTATCTTGCGCCCCTCGTCAATGAGCCGGACCAGATTGCGCACGATGATTTTATTGCTGACACCGGTAAAGCGCTGGTGCAGCGCGTCATCCGCGCTTTTAAGATCGTACAGAATAAGATCGCAGCCCGACGTGACCTGATGGAGCGCGCGCCAGGAGGCATAACCCGCCGTTTCAATCGTGGTGTGAATATCTTCGGCCTTGAGCCGGGCGATCAGCGCCTGGGCGAAATCCGGCTGGGTAGCCACTTCGCCGCCGCTCAGCGTTACGCCCCCACCAGACTGCCGAAACCAGATCTCATCAGCCATCACCCGGTCGAACACCGTTTCAACGCTGAGCGGTTCGCCAACCACGTTGAGGGCGGCGGCGGGGCAGCGTTCTTCGCACAGCCCACAGCCCGTGCAACTGCGGTCGCGGTTCAGGCTGTGCAGCCCGTCCTGCCAGCTGTGCAGCCCTGTCGGGCACAGCTGCGCGCATTGTCCGCAGTGCAGGCAGCGTTCGGCATGGAAAAAGATCTCCCGACCGGGGTGAAGCCCTTCGGGATTTGCACACCAGGCGCAGCGCATCTGGCACCCCTTGAAAAAGACGATACTGCGGATCCCCGGCCCGTCATGTAATGAAAACCGCTGAATGTGGGTGATCCAGCCGGTGACCTGTTCAGAAGTGCCGTTGCGTGGTTCGGCTGATAATTTCATCCTGCACCTCCTTACTCAGCTCCACAAAGAAGGCGCTGTACCCCGCCACCCGAATCATCAGATTGCGATAGTCGCCGGGGTTCTGCTGGGCCTGGCGCAGGGTGTCGTCGTCCACATAGCTGAACTGCAGCTGGGCATTCCCGAGGATGCTGGCCGTGCGCAGCAGGTGGATGAGGCTGTTCTGGCCCTCCGGGGTTTCCAGCATGCCGTACATCAGCTTGATATTGTGCACCATGCCAATATCCATCTCCTCGACGTTGATCCGGCTGACGGAATTGATGATGGCCGTCGGCCCCAGATAATCCGTCTGTTGAGAGGGGCTGATCCCATCGGCCAGCGGCTTGCCCGCCAGTCGGCCCGAAGGCAGCGCACCGGTGATAAGGCCAAACGGCGTGTTATTCGAGATAGAAAGCGTGCCGAAGGCAAAAGGCGCATACAGCATCCGGTACTGACGGTGCTCCTGCTCCAGGAAACGCACCAGCTCGCGGGCGATCTCATCCACCGCGCGAATGTCATTACCGTATTTGGGCGCCCGCAGGCAGGCGGTCAGAATGTCGTCGTGGCCGACAAAGTTGTGTTCGAGCGCGTCCACCACCTGCTGCAACGTAAAGCGTTGGGTCTCAAAAACCAGCGTCCTGATGGCCATCAGCGAGTTAACGCAGTCTGCCAGCCCGGTCCAGATCAGCCCCGGCCCGGCGTTGAGCGCCGCGCCGCCCTGGGTGACGTCTTTGGCTGTCGCCATGCAGCCGTCGATCAGGCTCGACATCAGCGGTTTTCGGGCGTAATCGGCATGCAGCTTTTGCACAATCAGCGTGGCCTGCGCGGCTTTCCTGACGATGGCGGAGAGCTGCGTGCGAACGGCACGCTCCACGTCGTTATAGCAGCTGAACGCGGACACCTCACCCGTTGCCGGACCACAGGGTTTACCGGCTGACGATCGCCCGTTACGCAGCGCCAGTTCGATGGCGGCGGTGAAGGTGGTGTAACCCACCGACGTCCACTGATACATTTTGCCTGCCTTCTGTGGCTCAACGCAGCCCATCAGGCAGTAGTCGCGGGCATCCTCATAGCTGAAGCCTTTGTGCAACATCATCCGGATATGCGCATCGTCGAAATGGCAGGCCGGGAAACCCATTCCGCTGCGCACCACATCGACCACCTTGCGCATAAAGGGCTGAGGCGACTGGTTGTGGATCCGCACGGACAGGCCGGGCTGATAGATTTTTAACTGCGCCGAGCAGTCCATGATCATCAGGGTCAGCGGATTGGTGGCATCGCCGCCCTCACGCTTCTGGCCCCCGACCACGACGTTGATAAACGGCTGATAGCCGGCGAAATACATCGCCGTAGATTCACTGCAAATCCACAGGATCTCGGCCATCTTGATCAGCCAGCAACAGAGCAGCTCTTCTGCCTGCGCGTGCGTCAGTACGCCGTCATTAAGATCCCGCTCCAGCAACGGCCAGAGGTATTGATCGACGCGGCCCAGGGAGATACCGGTTTGGTTTTCTTCCAGGGTAAAAAGAGAGTGGACGAACCAGATAGCCTGCAATGCATCGTGAAAATGGCGCGGCGGGTGTTCCGGTACGCGACGGCAGATGTCCGCCAGATGCCGCAGCTCGTCCTGGCGAAGCGGGTCGCCTTCGGTTTCAGCCAGCTCGCTCAGCCGGGCCGCGTAACGGTGGGCATAGGTCAGCACGCCATCGCAGGTGTGCAGCATCGCCGTGTAAAAGCTGAACGCCTCTGCGCCTTCCGGCGATGCCGGATCAACAGCGGCAAGCCGGGCTGCCGCCTCTTCACGGATCCCTTTTATCCCTTTAGTGAGCAGGATATTGTCGTACCCGGGGCAGGAGTCACCCCCGCCGTTTTGCGTCTTGATGGTCACATCGCAAATGCCGTCGTCGTGACACCACTCCCACAGCCCCAGAACC
The DNA here is from genome assembly GCF_029967835.1 of Enterobacter sp. V87_3. Classification (NCBI taxonomy): domain Bacteria; kingdom Pseudomonadati; phylum Pseudomonadota; class Gammaproteobacteria; order Enterobacterales; family Enterobacteriaceae; genus Enterobacter; species Enterobacter sp. V87_3. The sequence goes on from NZ_JASCAM010000030.1 coordinate 46,970, forward strand.
TGTAGCTGCGTTTGCGCCATCTCATCCAGCGAGCGGCCTTCCCAGTAGGGGAACACCTCTTCGCGAAGCAGGCGCTTTGTTTCGTCATCAATCTGATACGGGTCCTGCGCCCGCTGCGGGAGGGTATCCAGCTCGTCGGCGACCCAGCGCCAGCTGATTTCCGGCGATATCTCACCGCCGCGTGCTCCTCCGGCCGGATGGCTTACGATCAGTTCATTGTCGGCCACATACAGGGGCGCATTCTCACAGGCGCGGCGAAAAGCCAGCGCCCGGAGGAGCGTGTTATCCATGCCCGGGTTTTCTTTATAAACCCGGGTGACGCTGATCGCCCGCCGGGCAGAGACAAAGGGTTTGGCCTGCAGGTAGTTATCGCGAAGCTGGCGCACCCGAAGTGAAAGCGCATCGATTTTCATTTTTTCTCTCGTTAAACCGCTATCACAATCAGACCGGCCACGATGCAGCAGATCCCCACCTTTTCCAGCACGCTGCTGCGCATCTGATAAAAGATGCTGCTCATCAACGCGATCATGACAATGCCAAAACCTGACCAGACGGCATAAGCGACTACCGGTGTCACCGCATCCATCAGCATTGACAGGGCATAAAAGGACATGACGTAACAGACCATGCATAAAAGCGTCACGGATTTATTTTTAAAGTTATTCGTTTGGGGTAGCAGTAGAGTAACAATAACTTCCATGGTGACTGAAATAATCAGCCAGAAGAGGTAAGTCAATAGTGTAAACATCATGATTCGTCGCGTGATTTATTTTTGTTTAATGGCCAGATTTAAAATTACCGTGCCGCTTATCACAAGGCAGATGCCGATCCATGCGCTCTGCGTCAGAATATAATCGAAGCAGCGCGTCTGAATATAGGTAATACTGAGTATGCCCACCGCAGACCAGATGGCATATGCTACGCCAATGTGAATTCTGCGTAACGCAACGGATAAGAAATAATAGCTTATGCCATAAAGCAGTATCGCCGTCATGCCGATAACAGGGCGCTGAAAACTATTGGATAACGACAATAACGTTGTGGCTATAATTTCAATGGATACCGCAGCAATAAGCGCGGTAACGCTTTTGGATAACGTCACGGAAAAATTCTCATGCTGATTAATAATGGGTTATGTCTTTTTTGCTAAAAAAATAGTAATTCGTCTTTGATAATATTAAAAATAAGACACACGTCCGCGTGTTTACAGAATATACGCGCCTTCGATAATCAGGCATGCCTCGCCGGAGAGTGCGACGCGTCCATTTTCTTTTATCTCGCAGGTCAGCTCACCTTTGCGGCTGCCGCCCTGCTGCGCATGCAGCGTTTTTTTCCCGAGCTTCTCACTCCACAGCGGGGCGAGGAAGGTGTGTGCAGAACCCGTGACCGGATCCTCGTTCACGCCAACCTGCGGGCCAAACCAGCGGGAGCGGAAATCGACGTCGCGTGACGCTGCCGTGACCACAACGCCGCGGGTATCGAATTTTTCCAGCGCGTTGAAATCCGGCTTCAGCAAATCCAGCGAGTTTTCATCATTAATAACCACGATAAGGTCGGATGCCTGCCAGACTTCGCCCGCGTCCTCGTGAAGCCCCAGCGCCGCGAACAGACCTTGCGGTGGGGCAATCCTGACGGGCGTCACAAGCGGAAAATCGAGTGTATAAACGCCGTTACAGGCGGTGACGGTCAGCACGCCGCTGCGCGTATGAAAGCGCATCCGCTCGCCCGCCTCGTTACGGCTCAGCAGGACACTGGCCGCCGCGAGCGTCGCATGGCCGCAGAGATCCACCTCCACCGCGGGGGTAAACCAGCGCAGCCCGAAGTCGTCGCCCTGTTTGATAACAAACGCGGTTTCAGAAAGATTGTTTTCCGTGGCGATGCGCTGCAGAACCTTGTCATCCGGCCACGCATCCAGCAGGCAAACCGCCGCCGGATTGCCCGTAAAAGGCCCGTTAGAGAACGCGTCTACCTGGTAAAACGGAATGCGTTGCTGCCCGTTATTTTTCACCCAATACCTCGAGATCGTTATAAACCGTATAACGTGTTATGCCCAGGGCCTGAGCCGCGTGCTGAACGCCGCCCCGCATTTTGAAAATGCCTTTAGCGTGCATTTCAGCAACGATTTTAAGCCGCTGCGCTTTCTGGATTTTCTTACCCGGAACCGAATGCTTATCAATAATTTCCTGAATAGACTGCTCAATCAGACCGCCGAGATTAATATCCTGAGCGTCTGAATCGGGACGCGTGCAGGCCATCACGGCGTCCAGGCTTTTGCGCATTTGTTCATACGGCGAGGTGTCCACGTTGATGCAGAAGGCCATCAGGGGAATACCGTCTTCGCTGAAATAGAGCGTCGAGGCGCTGTTGAGGATCTTTCCTGATAACGTCGCGGTTTTATAATCTTTTACCGTGACCGGGGTACTGTCCTGGCGGTTTTTAAGCAACAGAGCGAACCCTTTGTCCTTCTCAGGGCCGGACAGGAGATTGTCACCGGCCTTTCTGCCGCTAACGTGGCCGTTGATGATTTTGACAACCGAGCACTCCGGCCTGGTGAGGTTATGCAGCACCACCTCCTGATTGGCCGATAATGTGCTTGCCAGCGCATCCATTGCCGCTTCCAGCGGCCCGGAAATCAGTTCAATCTCTTTGGCGTAATCTGATTTCATTTTTACTCCCTCGTATGCAGCGTTGTCAGATGACAGTGTAGACCTTCATGTTGATCGCCATCCCGTACGGTTGAAGGAAATCAGAAAAGCCTGGTCAGGGTAAACTATACGCTCTATGTGTAATAATCAACAAAAAGTTGTATTTGGATATTGCGGCATAAAGCCTTACGGCAAGGGCATGTCGATGGGGGACAGAAGGGCGTAAACAGAGGCTGAAGGGCAAACGCGGGACGAATTGTTGAATAATGCTAATCAATGCATTGAGGAGGCCAGAAGAAACAGGCCTCTGCAAGAGAGGCAGACTGATGAACAGGTTGTGATTAACCTATGCGCTTACGGGCTTCACTTTGCCGTGAGGGCAGGTAGTAAAGATACATCGCGCTGTGGAGGTACAGTGCATGTTCTCGGGTTCGGTGTCGCCTGGGCAGCTGGACATGTTCTGCATTACCCGCCAGAGCGTGGCGCTATGCTTATCTATCTGGATGATATTGATTTGCCGTAACTGGTCGGCAATAAGAAAGCCGCTGTTACAGACTTTAATCAAGTCGCCGGTTTTAATGAGATAGTCGCCCTTGTACCAAAGTACATATTTATGATTATGCTGAGTAATGATTGTCGTAAAAAATGTTCCTGTAATTGGACTGACAATGGTACCTAATGAAATCCAATTTTTCGACGTTACCATTAATTTACCTTTTATTAAAAACATGCTCTTTTTTAACAGGTTATCTATATTGGTAAAACGTGCAAAATAGTTATCCCCTATCAATTTGATTCTATTGTAAAAGCATCTGGCGGGCATCCTGTCAAATATTTACTGCCAGAAATGCAATAATAAAAAATAAAGTGGAAAAATTAACAAAATGAAGAGCGTATTCACAACATTTCGTTGGTTTTTTTACATGATGGAATAGGTTCACCGACCCGGGCGGATAATAAATGATCAGTGCAATGTGCTTCTTTCTTTCGGGTAGTGCAGCGTTATCGTTGCAATGTCGAGAGCGCTTAAACGAGAAATGCTCTAGCCTGGTTAGTTTTCATCCCAAATTGTTAAAACTTCCTCAACATTCCTCACGCCGTCCCGGAAATAATTGACGTGGTTTTTTTCCATAAGCACGATTTCAATGCAGGCGATGATCAGGACGATCAGCAGAGAGAAGGTGACAATCTTTTTAATCATAGTGGTGTTCCGTAAAACAAAATCGGTTTATCAACTGAAGTACGGTGCCGCATGGCGTAACCTATGGCCCTGTGCGCCATGCACAGGGCCACATTGTTTCTGGCGACTTAGGCCTGCTTATAGAGAGAGAATTTTTTGGTCACACATGCCATTGAGTCGGTATCGCCGTAAAGTGCGATAGCCACAAACTCGAGCGAATCCAGGGCGGCTTTTTGCGTGTCGCGGATCTGAATTTCGCTGGAAGGCCCCAGCATGGTGGTGGTAAAGAAATTGGTTTCTATGCCCGCCTCCTGACACTTAAGCAGCGCTGTTTTTAATTGATTGCTATTTTTTGCCTGCAGGATCACCATCGGATAGTGGCTAAGCGAGGCACGCAGCCCGCTCTCTGCATTCGGATAATCATTAAACAGCACGTTTTCGGCTTTGCGCATGATACCGGCCGCGACATGGGCGGTGGCATTCAGAAGCAGTGCCGGATCCTGTTGACGATTGACAATGACGTAGAGCTTTTTTTGGTTGTCTTCAAACATACTCCATCCCCGATAACGATATTCTGATACACACTGGCCTGGCCATCAATGATGGTGATGGTAGCCATGATAATGTAAGGACTCATGGTGCCAGGAATGATGGTCCGGGTGATGGCGATCGTGGGAAGCGTGCCCGCCGATCACACAGCCGCTGAGCATCAGGCTCATGGAAAACAGAGTGGCCTTCAGCAGGGCCTTAACGTTCAGCATTCTTTCTTTACCTCAATGACGGTCCGGATTGCGAAGAAAATACTAACAAAAAGTTGTGTTTTCAACAAATAATTGATTGCATCTTGACCTGTAACAAGGTGAGTGGTTTTTTGCTATCCCGAAGGGGTAGAGTTTATGGTCACCAGAAGGGTAGGGATGAAAGTGGTGCGTCATCAGACATGTATTTCCAGAAGATGGGACAGTCGCTAAATAAAAATTCAGATAACGGTCTGCCATTATTTTTGTAGTGGAAGTAAACATCCATAAAATATAAATAAGGACCCTGGAAGTCTGCTGCAATTTAACGGAAATGTGACATTATCCTAAAGCTAAAATTTAGTTTAATTATACACATTTAGTTGAATTCAGGAGTCGGATTTCCGTTGTTTTGCGTGTTTTATCGTCACTTGCTGTTGCTGATAGTGAGTATTGCTAAAGATTTGGCAACAATTATGAAATATTTAATCATTGCATTTAAAATATACCTATCACATCAATCATTCATTCAATTAACTCCTTTTTCTTATTAACAATTAACCAAAATAATAGCGAAATTAATGTGTAAATTCGCAGGAATGGCTATTGTTACGGGTAACGCAAAGGTATAGAGTTTTCGCCCTGCCAGGGAGGTCCGCCTCTCTGGCTAAAAAGATATGACTCTCAACGCGCTCTTTTTGTGAGTTTATATATTGCATATACAGGTTAATGAAATGACGCCACGATTACAGTTCATAATTTCATTTATTATCTTTATTCTTAGCCCGATGTGTCTGTTCATAGGCTATAAAAAAACAGACAAAGAGATGAATGACACTGAGCAAAAAATCAATATCCTGATAAAGAAAAATGCGCTAATCGAGGCGATAGGCGAGGATTTCCTGTACTCTTCCACCCCCAATCCCAATCAGGGGGGGAAGTTGCGCACTACCTATCAACACTATATCACTGCGCTGAAGAGCAGTGCGCTGCCTGCGTCTATCGTTAGTCCTGAACTTGATAAAACGAAGGCGATGATGCTTGCCGCGAGTCGACATGATGTCGCTAAAATGAGAACGTACTTTGCAACGGATACCTTTGCCAGGGAAATTCAATCTGTTAACCAGCGCTCTACCCGCAGAACGACCTGGATTAAGCTATCACTGCTGCTTTGCCTCCCGCTGTTAATTTCCCTGGTGCGGACGGTTTATCATTATTACCTCACCACCCGGTTCAAGTTACTGGAAAAGGATTATTATCGGGACTCGCTGACCAAAGTGTATAACCGGAATTATTTAGACGTGGCGTTGAAATCGCACCAGTCGTCACATCTGCTGCTCGTAGACGTTGATGATTTCAAACGGGTCAATGATAAATATGGCCACTACACGGGAGATGTGGTTCTGGCGGAAATTGCCCGCAAGATCTCTCAGTCCGTCAGGAGTCATGACATTGTCATTCGATTTGGCGGCGATGAGTTCCTGGTTATGCTGCATGACACCACGCACGAAGAAGCCAAAAAGATTGCGCGCAGAATCGCCAGGCCGGAAAAAAAGACGCTGATGGTGAACCGGGAAGAAATTACCCTGCCGACCGTTTCTATCGGTATGGCTGACTTTAATGATTCATTCGTCAACAGTTTTAATTTAGCCGATAAAGCTATCTATAAAATGAAAAATAATGGCAAGGGAGGGGTATATCATGAGTAATGCGTTTAACGCCAGGATCTATCCTCTGACATTGTTGCATACCATTCTGCTGTTTTTAGCGATCACCTTCGCGACGGTTTTCTGCACCGTGTTCTTTATGCTCAAACATGCCAGTCAGGACATACTGAACACCATGAGCGATAAGATCATCAGCTCAAAGGGGGAAACGATAAAAAATACCATCAATTACTATATTGATACCCCGCGTCAGGTGAATTCCATTATTACGCATGCGCTGCAAAAGAATACCCGCGAGCATGTCGATCTGGTGAAGGTTCGTTCCGAACTGCTCAACGTCATGGAAACCGTTTTTGCAGATAACTATTACTTAAGCTCAACGGCATTTGGATCGGTTGAGGGCGACTATGTCGGTATCGCCAGGGAGTTAAGCGCACAAAACAAAGAATACCTGACGCAAAAGTCAAAAAGCACGGGTAATAACCTGACTTTTTATAGCGGCACCTCGGAAGCCTCAGGCATTGATGATGTGATTTCAGGCTATGATATGTTTCAGCGGCCGTGGTATGCCCAGGTGTATAAAGAGAAAAAATCGTCCTGGACCAATGCCTACCGCGACATGAACTCGACCAGCGCGGTAAGTATCTCTTACAGTTCACCCACCTACGATCTCAACGGGAAGTTCATCGGTGTGGTTTCAAGCGATCTTCGCTTAACGGAGCTCAATAAGTCTCTTGAGAAGATCAAACCCTTTGACGGCAGCATCCTGATCGTGGTGAATGAAAATAATCAGATTGTGGCCGCCTCTGACAGCTCTTTAACCCGGGGAGACAAACATGGGCGATTAACCGATCAGCACGGTTTTGATATCCCCTATTTGAAGGACTCCTCCCTGCCGGTGGTAAAAAAGGTAGGGCAGTTAATCGACCATAAACTCCCGGCGCGTGTATCACGTATCAGTGTCAATGATTCGCAGTATTTTGTTCTGGTACTGCCGTTAATGGATAATAACCATCTGTTGAACTGGAAAAGCGTGATTATTGTTCCTGAGAATATCATGCTTAAAGAGCTGGAGAACTTTAAATACCTCGGTTTTTTAGGCTTGTTGGGTATATTTTCGCTGGGGTTAATACTCATACTCGTTGTGGTATCAAAAGTGATATCCCCGCTTCGCGCGATATTAAATAAAACAGATGAACTTACCAGCTACCGCTGGACGTTACCGGAAGATAAGTGGGTTTTTCCCGAAATTGCCCAGCTTGAGCAATCCTTCTGGAAGCTGTCTCGTCACCTGGCGAAAAGTTTCGAAGCGCTTGAAAAGCAAATCAACCTGGATGCCACCACGGGGCTGCTCACGCGTGCAGGCTTAACCAGTAAAGAGGAAACCTTTGCGCAAAGGAATCTCCTGGCGGTTATCAGTGTTGATAACATGAACGCGATTACAAACTCCCTTGGATATGAGTATGGCAATGAATTTATCCGGGCGTTTATCGATAAAATGCAAACGACTTTTCCTCAGGGTACCCTGATATGTCGCGATGCGGTCGATAAATTCATTGCCATTTTCCCCGGGATGCATCAACACGCTGACGTGGAATGGTATCAACAGCTCATCACCAACCTGTTTACTGATAAATACCATCCGAAGGAGTCCCTGCCTAAGAAGTTTGTTTTTACCGGTTATGCGGGGGCTGTCCTGAGCCGGGTGACGAAAAGTACGCTGACGGAAGCGATAATGAACGCCGGGATTGCGCTCGAATACGCCCGTAAAAGCACGACCTGTCATGCCATGCTGTTTACAGAGTCCATGCACGCTCAGGAAGTCTATAACCTTCAGTTACATGAAAACTTAAGCCGGGGCATCTATAACCAGGAGTTCCATCTGGTTCTGCAGCCTATTGTCGATCTCAGCACCGGGCAATGCACTGAGGGCGAGTGCCTGATACGCTGGCATTCCAAAGAGATGGGGATTGTGCCGCCTGACAGGTTTATCGCGCTTGCGGAAGAGACGGGATTAATATTGCCTTTAGGTAACTGGATTATTGAGCACGCCTGCCTTGAGCTGGCGGATCTGATTACGCGTGGCGCGTCAGACGATTTTAAACTGCATATTAATATTTCCGCCAGACAGCTGCTGAGCGCGGATTTCGCCTGGTTTTTACTGGACGCCATTAAATCAAACGGTTTGAAGAACCAAAATATTTGCATCGAAATCACCGAAACGGTACTGCTTCAGGAAATTGAGCGTACCCGGAAAACGTTGCAGTATCTTCGCCGACACGGCATCACTGTGGCTATCGATGATTTCGGCTCAGGCTTTTCCAGCCTCTCTTACCTGAATATTTTACCGTTTGACGCGGTGAAGATAGATCGTACCTTTACGGCGGGTGTGTTAACCGATCAAAAATGCGAGTCAATTATCTCCTCTATCGTGACGTTAACCAACGGGTTTTCCGTTCCGCTTATCGCTGAAGGCATTGAAGATGACGCTACACGGTTGAAATTAATTGACCTGGGGTGCATGAAAGCGCAGGGCTATTATTTTAAAAAACCCGCGCCGTTCAGCGACTTTGTATGCAGTAAAGGCAACATTATCTTATAAAATTTTTTGCTTCTGAGTGGTTCAGGGGCGCATTACGTAACGGGAAATAACATGAGATTTGTGTGTTTGATCGTCTTCGCCACGATCCTGACGGCATGCGGCGTGCTGCATCCCTTCGGCAATTCCGCGGTGTACCAATCCTATTACGCATCTGCAGAAACGGGGCTGGAGGGGCACTATATCTGTATGCGAAATCTGCTTAGCGCCGCGGGGTATGAGGTGGAAACCATTATCCCCGAGCGGGACAGCCCTAACTTTTTTGATATTGAGAAAGGGGGCGAGCGGATTGCGCAGATAGATATGTATCAGCTGACGGGGGAGAAGGGGATTAGCATCACCCTGATTGCGGGGTCGAAACAGACCAGCGCGGACATTGACCGGACGATCGCCTCGTGCGTTAACGATTAAGCGGTAACAGGGGCCTGCGCTAGCAAGCCCCTCGGCACGTTACCGGCGCACCGGTGCGCCGTTCGCCACATAATAGGCTGCCGTGCTTTTTGCCAGCGGCTCGCGCCCGCGGATCGCATCGGCAATTTTCTCGCCAATCATAATGGTGGTGGCGTTCAGGTTGCCAGTGATGATTTGCGGCATGATCGACGCATCCACCACGCGTAACCCTTCCAGCCCGTGAACACGGCCTTCGCCGTCTACCACCGCCATCTTGTCGTAGCCCATCTTGCAGGTGCCGCACGGGTGGAAGGCGGTTTCAGCGTGGTTACGCACGAACTCGTCCAGTTGCTCGTCGGTCTGGCACTCCACGCCCGGGCTGATTTCCCGGCCACGGTATTTGTCCAGCGCGGGCTGGTGCATGATCTCGCGGGTGATGCGGATCGCGTCGCGGAACTCCTGCCAGTCCTGTTCGTGGGACATGTAGTTAAACAGGATCGCCGGATGCTGATGCGGGTCGCGGGATTTGATCCGCACGTGCCCGCGGCTCGGCGAGCGCATGGAGCCGACGTGACACTGGAAGCCGTGTTCTTTCACCGCGTTCGAGCCGTTGTAGTTAATCGCCACCGGCAGGAAGTGGTACTGAATGTTCGGCCACGCGAACTCCTCGCGGCTGCGGATAAACCCGCCCGCTTCGAAGTGGTTGCTTGCGCCCACGCCGGTGCCGCCAAACAGCCACTCCGCGCCAATTTTCGGCTGGTTCCACCACTGCAGGGCAGGGTAGAGGGAGACCGGCTCTTTACACTCGTACTGGAGGTACATCTCCAGGTGATCCTGCAGGTTCTCACCCACGCCGGGTAAGTCATGCACCAGCGGAATGTCGAACTGCTTCAGGAGTTCAGCGTTGCCCACGCCGGAACGCTGAAGGATCTGCGGAGAGGCAATCGCCCCCGCGCACAGCAGCACTTCTTTGTTCGCCGTTGCTTTCGACGGGATAGTGCTTTCGCCCTCGAGCCACTCGACGCCCACCGCGCGTTTGCCGTCAAAGATAATGTGATCGGTCATGGCGTGAGTGCGGATGGTCAGGTTCGGGCGCGGTTTCGCCTGGTCCAGATAGCCGCGTGCCGTGCTGGCGCGTCGGCCCTGCGGCGTGACGGTGCGATCCATCGGCCCGAAGCCTTCCTGCTGGTAGCCATTGAGATCGTCGGTGCGCGGATAACCCGCCTGCACGCCCGCTTCCACCATCGCCTCAAACAGCGGGTTCACGCCCGGTTTGGAGGTGGTAACGCTCACCGGGCCGTCGCCGCCGTGGTAGTCATTCGGCCCCACGTCGCGCGTCTCCGCCTTGCGGTAGTAGGGCAGGCAGTTGAGATAGCTCCAGTGCTCCAGCCCGGCTTCCTTCGCCCAGTTATCCAGATCCATGGCGTTACCGCGCACGTAGCACATGCCGTTGATCAGCGATGAGCCGCCCAGCCCTTTACCGCGTCCGCACTCCATGCGGCGGTTGTTCATATACGGTTCTGGCTCGGTTTCATACGCCCAGTTGTAGCGCTTGCCCTGCAGCGGAAACGCCAGCGCGGCGGGCATCTGGGTGCGGAAGTCAAAACGGTAATCCGGGCCGCCCGCTTCAAGCAGCAGTACGGTGGTGTTCGGATCTTCGGTCAGTCGTGTTGCCAGCACGTTGCCGGCAGAGCCGGCTCCAATAATGATGTAGTCAAATTGCAAATAAACCTCCCGGTTAAAATATGGACTGGAATTTACCCATCTCAACCTGGATGGACTTCACCTGGGTATAGCTCTGGAGCGTCATCACCCCATTCTCGCGGCCAATGCCGGAGTGTTTATAGCCGCCGACCGGCATCTCTGCGGCGGATTCACCCCAGGTGTTGATCCAGCAGATGCCCGCTTCGAGCTGGTGGATTGCACCGTGGGCGCGGTTCAGATCGGCGGTGACGATACCTGCCGCCAGGCCGTAGTCGGTGTCGTTGGCGCGACGGATGGCTTCTTCGTCAGTGTGATAGGTGAGAATGGACATCACCGGCCCGAAGATCTCCTCGCGCACGATGGTCATCTCGTCGGTGCAGTCGGTGAACACGGTCGGGGCCACCCACGCGCCGTTGTCAAAGCCTTCACCTTTCAGCACGTCGCCGCCGCACAGTACGCGCGCGCCTTCCTCTTTGCCTTTGGCGATGTAGCGCAGCACGTTGTCGCGGTGCGGGAAGCTGACCAGCGGGCCAAAGTTGGTGTTTTCATTGAACAGATCGCCCGCACGGATGCGGCCCACGCGCTCGACAATTTTCTGCTCAAATACGGCTTTGTATTTCGCAGGCACAAACACGCGGGTGCCGTTGGTGCACACCTGGCCGGAGCTGAAGAAGTTGGCCATCATGGCGATGTCTGCCGCGAGATCGAGATCCGCATCGTCGAAAATAATCAGCGGTGATTTGCCGCCCAACTCCATCGTCACCTCTTTCAGGGACGAGGCCGCCGAGTTTGCCATCACTTTTTTGCCGCTGGCGACACCGCCGGTAAAGGAGACCTTCGCGATGCCCGGATGTTCGGTCAGGAACTGGCCGGTTTCTGCCCCTACGCCCGGCAGGACGTTAAACACGCCGTCCGGCAGGCCCGCCTCGGTGTAAATTTCGGCAAGCTTCAGGGCGGTGAGTGGGGTGACCTCGCTCGGTTTGAAGATCATCGCGTTGCCCGCCGCCAGCGCCGGCGCGGATTTCCACAGGGCGATCTGGATCGGGTAGTTCCACGCGCCGATCCCCGCCACCACGCCTAACGGCTCGCGACGGGTGTAAACGAACGAGGTATCGCGCAGTGGGATCTGGCTGCCTTCCAGCGCCGGGATTAACCCCGCGTAGTACTCCAGCACGTCCGCGCCGGTGACGATGTCGACGGTGCTGGTTTCGGAAAACGCTTTACCGGTATCCAGCGTTTCGAGTTTTGCCAGCTCGTCGTTACGCTCGCGCAGGATCTCCACGGCGCGGCGCAGAATGCGCGAACGCTCCATAGCGGTCATCGCCGCCCAGATCTTTTGCCCGCGCTGTGCGCTTTCTACCGCGCGATCAACATCCTCGCGACCGGCGGCCTGCACCGTCGCCAGGACGTCACCGTTGGCCGGGTTGATGGTCTCGAAGGTGCGACCGCTGGTGGCGGATGTATAACCACCATTGATATAAAGCTGCTGTTCTGCCATTCGGGACATACTTTCTCCTCGGTTAATCGGTCGGTAAATGCTGGCTGATAAAGTGGCTGGTGAGCGACTGGGCCAGGGTTTTATCCAGTGGTTTGCCGCTGAGGGCAGCGCGTAGCCACAGCCCGTCGATCAGGGCCGCCAGCCCGTAGCCTGCCTCCTGCGCCTGGTCACGCGGCAGTTCACGACGAAACTCGTACACCAGGTTCGACAGCAGGCGGCGGCTGCTCACCTGCTGCAATCGGTAAAGCATCGGCTGGTGCATGCTGCTCGCCCAGAAGGCCAGCCAGGCTTTCATTGCTGCGCTGCTGACCTGGGTTTCATCGAAGTTGCCGCTGACAATTGCCTGCAAACGCTGTTCGGCGCTGCCGTGCGGCAAGGCGTGCAGGCGGTTCAGCACCGCGTCGCGCAGCTGGCCCGTGATGTCGCGCATGGTCGCTTCCAGCAGGCCGTTTTTGTCTTTGAAGTAGTGGCTGATGATCCCCGTGGATACCCCCGCCCGGCGGGCGATCTGCGCCACGGTGGCGTCGTGCATTCCCACTTCATTAATTGCTTCCAGCGTGGCGTCGATCAGCTGCCTGCGCCGGATCGGCTGCATCCCCAGTTTGGGCATTTTTGCCACTCCATTCATCAGCGTTGGTAATACATTAAAGCGGTTTTTGATTGGACGTTCAATATAAAATGTGTCTTAATTGTTGCGGATTTGGATTTCAATAGTTACAAAAACAGTGGGGATACTGGATGACAGACCTTTCACAAGACAGAGAAAAAGACAAAATCAACCCGGTCGTTTTTTATACTTCCGCCGGGCTGATTTTGTTGTTTTCCCTGACGACGATCTTCTTTCGTGATTTTTCTGCCGAGTGGATCGGGCGCACCCTCAACTGGGTGTCGAAAACCTTCGGCTGGTACTATCTGCTGGCGGCGACGCTCTATATCGTCTTTGTGGTGTGCATTGCCTGCTCGCGCTTCGGTTCGGTGAAGCTCGGGCCAGAGCAGTCAAAGCCCGAATTTAGCCTGCTGAGCTGGGCCGCCATGCTGTTTGCCGCGGGCATCGGTATCGATTTGATGTTCTTCTCGGTGGCCGAGCCGGTGACACAGTATATGCAGCCGCCGGAAGGGGCGGGGCAGACCATTGAGGCCGCGCGCCAGGCGATGGTCTGGACGCTGTTCCACTACGGCCTGACCGGCTGGTCGATGTACGCCCTGATGGGGATGGCGCTCGGATACTTTAGCTATCGTTATAATTTGCCCCTGACCATCCGCTCTGCGCTCTATCCGATTTTCGGCAAAAAAATTAACGGGCCGATTGGGCATACCGTGGATATCGCGGCGGTGATCGGTACCATCTTCGGCATCGCCACCACGCTGGGGATTGGCGTGGTGCAGCTCAACTACGGGCTGAGCGTGCTGTTTGATATCCCGGATTCGATGGCGGCCAAAGCGGCGCTGATTGCGCTGTCGGTGATTATCGCCACCATTTCGGTTACCTCCGGCGTGGATAAAGGGATCCGCGTGCTCTCCGAGCTGAACGTCGCGCTGGCGTTGGGGCTGATACTGTTCGTGCTGTTTATGGGCGACACCTCGTTCCTGCTCAACGCGCTGGTGCTTAACGTCGGCGACTACGTGAACCGCTTTATGGGTATGACGCTGAACAGCTTCGCCTTTGACCGCCCGGTGGAGTGGATGAACAGCTGGACGCTGTTCTTCTGGGCGTGGTGGGTGGCCTGGTCGCCGTTTGTCGGCCTGTTCCTGGCGCGTATTTCGCGCGGGCGCACCATCCGCCAGTTCGTGCTGGGAACGCTGATTATCCCGTTCACCTTTACGCTGCTGTGGCTGTCGGTGTTCGGCAACAGCGCGCTGCACGAGATTATTCACGGAGACGCGGCGTTTGCCCAGGAGGCGATGGCGCACCCGGAGCGCGGCTTCTACAGCCTGCTGGCGCAGTATCCGGCGTTTACCTTTAGCGCCTCCGTGGCGACCATTACCGGCCTGCTGTTCTACGTCACCTCGGCGGATTCCGGCGCGCTGGTGCTGGGGAACTTCACCTCGAAGCTGAAGGACATCAACAGCGACGCGCCAAACTGGATCCGCATCTTCTGGTCGGTCGCCATTGGCCTGTTGACGCTCGGCATGCTGATGACCAACGGTATTTCCGCCCTGCAGAACACCACGGTGATCATGGGGCTGCCGTTCAGCTTTGTTATCTTCTTCGTGATGGCCGGGCTGTACAAATCGCTGAAGGTGGAAGACTACCGCCGCGAAAGCGCCAGCCGCGACACCGCCCCGCGCCCGATGGGCTCGCAGGACCGCCTGAGCTGGAAAAAACGCCTGTCGCGCCTGATGAACTACCCCGGCACGCGTTACACCAAACAGATGATGGAGACGGTCTGCTTCCCGGCAATGGAAGAGGTGGCCCAGGAGCTGAAGTTGCGCGGTGCGCACGTTGAGCTGAAAAGCCTGCCGCCGGAAGAGGGCGAAACCCTGGGGCACCTGGATCTGCTGGTGCACATGGGCGACGAGCAGAACTTTGTCTACCAGATTTGGCCGCAGCAGTATTCCGTTCCCGGGTTTACCTATCGCGCACGCAGCGGGAAATCGACCTACTACCGGCTTGAGACGTTCCTGCTGGAAGGCAGCCAGGGCAATGACCTGATGGATTACAGCAAGGAGCAGGTGATTACAGACATTCTGGACCAGTATGAACGGCACCTGAACTTTATCCACCTGCACAGGGAAGCGCCGGGAAATAGCGTGATGTTCCCGGATGTGTGAGGAGTGAAATGAAGTGAAAAAACGGGGCCAGTGGATGTTATCTCTGGCCCCGTTCTACTGTAGTATTATTCTCTGAGATTATCAGAAAAATATTATCTCAATCGTTTTTTCATATTTGTCTCCTTTATCCTGATTTAATCAGTAATTTCTTAAGCACAAATCCATTAATTCAAAAAGATAATTACGAGCATACTGCTGGCTTTTATAAGGAGATAAAAATGGCTATTCCAGCTTACTTGTGGCTCAAAGACGATGGTGGTGCTGATATTACAGGTTCTGTAGATGTAAAGGGCCGGGAAGGTAGTATTGAGATTCTCAGTTTTGGACACGGGTTACACATCCCTACCGATGGTAGTACGGGAAAATTAACAGGTACTCGTATTCATTCTCCATTAACCCTGGAAAAAGAATTTGACTCCTCCTCTCCCTATCTTTACCGCGCGGTTGCAACGGGACATACGTTAAAATCGGCTGAAATAAAGTGGTATCGCATTAATGATGCGGGAATGGAAGTCGAATATTTTAATATGTTACTGGAAAGCGTAAAGGTTGTAGGTATTACACCTGTAATGCATAACATAAATAATCCATCGATGGAGAAACATAACCATCTTGAATCTGTTGAGCTCCGCTACGAAAAAATTACGTGGAAATACTGCGACGGGAATATTCAGTTTACCGACGGCTGGAATATGAGGGTTACAGCGTGATAATCGCCAGATATGCTCTTAATGGTCTGCCGACATCCATACTGACAGTGGCTGGGGTAGGTAATTTTCCGGCTTTCTCAGGCCAGATGTATGGCCGCAATAATGTGACAATGTCCAGCCGAAAAGAGATCGGCCCGATCCCCCCGGGGCGATACTTTATCGTCAATCGCCAAAGCGGAGGCAGACTAGGTGCTATATCAGATTTCGGCCTCAAGAATTTCTATGGCACCGATCGTTCCGTCTGGTTTGCCTTGTATAAAGAAGACTGGCAAATAGACGACTCTGTTTTCGTTGAAGGTGTAAAACGTGGCGCGTTTCGGTTGCACCCTGTCGGCCCGCGCGGTTTGAGTGAAGGCTGCATAACGCTTTGTCAGCAGTCTGATTTCGACTATTTAAAAGAGGCGTTGATGAATACAACAATGATGCCTGTACCGTGTTCGAGCTTCAAAGCCTACGGAACGATAACGGTGACCTGATGAGGACCTGCACCCATTTTCTTCTGTTTTGCATACAAAGTGTATTTTGGTTTTTTGTTTGCGGTTTGGTCTGGGCTACGTTTTGTCCCCTGGACAACATTCAAAGACTGGCACATATGCTTAGTATTTACGGAATAGAGGATGTATATGATTTTGCTTCGCTTCTTGATTTGTCCGTCTCGACCATCGGTGCCCTTGGGATAACAATCATTTCAATGAAATATTTGTACAGAAAGATGTAAGCCCCTCGTTGCCTGACGATTTTCCTGTCGCTGACATAACTTTAATGATAACCATTTTCATTTAAATATAGCCTGTGCTATACAATATAGCACGGGCTAATTATGCTTTGATTTTAACCATATCAGGAGACGTCTGCGATGCACCCACTGCAAGGATTGAAAAGACTGCTGCTTGGCGCGCTGTTTACCGCCGTGACCACCACTGGCGCGGTAGCGGCTGAAAAGTTCCAGGTCATCACCACCTTTACCGTTATCGCTGATATGGCGAAAAACGTGGCAGGGGACGCCGCAGAGGTCACCTCTATCACCAAACCGGGCGCGGAAATCCATGAGTATCAGCCGACGCCGGGCGACATCAAGCGCGCTCAGAAGGCGCAGCTGATCCTCTCGAACGGCATGAACCTTGAACTGTGGTTTAAGCGCTTCTATCAGCACCTCAACGGTGTGCCGGAAGTGGAGGTGACGAAAGGCATCACGCCGATGGGCATTACCGAAGGGCCGTACAACGGTAAACCGAACCCACATGCGTGGATGTCACCCGATAATGCGCTGATCTACGTCGATAATATCCGCGACGCGCTGGCGAAATACGATCCGGCTAACGCCGATACCTATGCCCGCAACGCCGAGGCCTACAAGCAGAAAATCACCCGCACCCTTGAGCCGCTGCGCAAGCAGGTGGCGGAGATCCCGCAAGACAAGCGCTGGATGGTGACCAGCGAAGGGGCGTTCTCCTATCTCGCCCGGGATCTGGGGCTGAAAGAGCTGTATCTCTGGCCGATCAACGCCGATCAGCAGGGCACGCCTCAGCAGGTGCGTAAGGTCATCGACAGCGTTAAGACGTATCACATTCCGGCGATATTCAGCGAAAGCACCGTCTCCGACAAGCCTGCACGGCAGGTGGCGCGCGAAACGGGTATCCACTACGGCGGCGTGCTGTACGTGGACTCCCTGAGCGCGGAAAACGGCCCGGTGCCGACCTATCTTGACCTGCTGAACGTCACCACCCGCACCCTGGTACAGGGCATCCGCGACGGCATGAAGGAGTAACTATGCACGAGGGGATTGTCGTAAAGGACGTGACCGTCACCTACCGCAACGGCCATACTGCGCTGCGCGAAGCGTCGTTCAGCGTACCGGGCGGGTCGATTGCCGCCCTGGTCGGGGTGAACGGGTCCGGTAAATCGACGCTGTTTAAGGCGGTGATGGGCTTTGTGCGCGCGTCGGGTACGATTTCCATTCTCGGGATGCCGCCCTCGCGGGCGCTGCGCAAGAATCTGGTGGCCTATGTTCCGCAATCCGAGGAGGTCGACTGGTCATTTCCGGTGCTGGTTGAGGATGTGGTGATGATGGGGCGCTACGGCCACATGGGGTTTATGCGCCGTCCTAAAGAGAACGACCGGCGCATCGTGGCGCAGGCGCTGGAGCGTGTCGATATGCTCGATCTGCGCCACCGGCAGATTGGTGAGCTGTCCGGCGGGCAGAAGAAACGTATCTTCCTGGCGCGCGCCATCGCCCAGCAGGGGGAGGTGATCCTGCTCGACGAGCCGTTTACCGGCGTGGACGTCAAAACCGAAGCTAAAATCATCGACCTGCTCCGCGAACTTCGCGACGAGGGCAAAACCCTGCTGGTGTCGACCCACAACCTGGGATCCGTGACCGAATTCTGCGATTACACGGTGATGGTCAAAGGCACCGTGCTGGCGAGCGGTCCGACGGAAACCACCTTCACCGCAGAGAACCTTGAGCGCGCGTTTAGCGGCGTGCTGCGCCACGTGGTATTGAGCGGCTCGGAGGAGCGCATCATCACTGATGACGAGCGGCCCTTCGTCACGCACCGTCGGGAGGGAGCATGAACGCGCTACTGGAACCGTTTGGCTATGAGTACATGCTCAACGCGATGTGGGTCTCGGCGATGGTGGGCGGGCTGTGCGCGTTTCTCTCGTGCTACCTGATGCTCAAAGGCTGGTCGCTGATCGGCGATGCGCTGTCGCACTCGATTGTACCGGGCGTTGCGGGAGCGTATATGCTCGGGCTGCCGTTTTCGCTCGGGGCGTTTTTATCCGGCGGGCTGGCGGCGGGCAGTATGCTGTTTCTTAATCAGCGCAGCCGCCTGAAAGAGGATGCGATAATTGGCCTGATCTTCTCCTCCTTCTTCGGGCTGGGGCTGTTTATGGTGTCACTGAACCCCACCTCCGTGAACATCCAGACTATCGTGCTGGGCAATATCCTCGCCATCGCGCCGGAAGATATCCTCCAGCTGTCGATCATCGGCGTGGTATCGATGCTGGTCCTGCTGTTCAAATGGAAGGATCTGATGGTCACCTTTTTCGATGAGAACCACGCGCGGGCGATCGGCCTGCGTCCGGAGCGGCTGAAGATTTTATTCTTCACGCTGCTGGCGGTCTCGACGGTGGCGGCGCTGCAAACCGTCGGCGCATTCCTGGTTATCTGCCTGGTGGTGACCCCCGGCGCGACGGCGTGGCTGCTCACGGACCGTTTCCCGCGCCTGCTGATGATTGCGGTTGCCATCGGGAGTATCACCAGCTTCCTCGGCGCGTGGGCGAGCTATTATCTCGACGGCGCGACCGGCGGCATTATCGTGGTGGCGCAGACCCTGCTGTTTCTGCTGGCGTTTGTCTTCGCGCCGAAGCACGGCGTACTGGCTAACCGCCGACGGGCGCGTGCGGCGCTGGAGGTGCAGCCATGATGACCCTGTTACTGGAACCCTTCCAGTTTGCGTTCATGAACAACGCATTGCTGATTTCGCTGATGGTCGCCGTTCCCTGCGCGCTGCTATCGGTGTTCCTGGTGCTGAAGGGCTGGGCGCTGATGGGAGATGCCATGAGCCACGCGGTCTTCCCCGGCGTGGTGCTGGCGTGGATGGCCGGTCTGCCGCTGGCGGTCGGGGCTTTTGTCGCCGGGCTGTTCTGCGCGGTGGCAACGGGTTATCTCAAGGACAACAGCCGCATCAAGCAGGACACCGTGATGGGCATCGTCTTTTCCGGTATGTTCGCCGCCGGGCTGATTTTGTACATAGCCGTGAAGCCGGAAGTGCACCTCGACCATATTCTGTTTGGCGATATGCTGGGCATTAACGGGGCGGACATGCTGCAAAGCGGCATCGTCGCCGCGCTCATCGCGCTGGTTATCGGCGTGAAGTGGCGGGAGTTTCTGCTGTTTTGCTTTGATTATCAGCAGGCGCAGGCCAGCGGATTACGCACGCGCTGGCTGCACTACGGCTTGCTGTGCATGGTTTCGCTGACCATTGTCGCCACGCTGAAAGCGGTGGGGATCATCCTGTCGATTTCACTGCTGATTGCCCCGGGGGCGATTGCGGTGCTGCTCACCCGACGCTTCCACGTCGCGCTGCTGGTGGCGGTGGCGGTCTCCGGGCTGGTGTCGGTCTGCGGGGTATATCTCTCGTTCTTTCTCGACAGCGCGCCCGCGCCGACCATCGTGGTGCTGTTCGCGCTGGTGTTTATTGTTACCTTTGCGGCAACCAGCGTTAGCGCGAAGCGGCGGGAACGGGCGGGAGCAGTGTGATCAGCGTGTTGCCGTCGCGCAGCCAGTACAGCGTGAAGGCATCATCCTGCGCAAACCCCGCCAGCGGGCGGGTCAGCGCCAGCGTCAGGCTCGTCTCGTCGAGCGCCGTGACGCGAGCGCTGTCAAAGCCCATCATCGCGTGAACCTGTGAAAACAGCGCCTTAAAGAGGCTCTCTTTGGCGCTAAACGCCAGCGTCAGCGCCTGCGCAAACGGCAGGGCGGCGTGGCGCAGCAACGCGTCCTCGGCGGGACTCACTATCCCGTCTTTGATCTCCTCCGCTTCGTCATCCGCGAGGATGATTTCCCCGTCGATACCCGTTAGCCCGCTTTGCGTGACAACGGCCAGCGCCCGCGTGGCCGTATGGCTGATGCTGCCCGTCACGCCGACAGGCCACAGCGGCTCCCCGCTGCTGCCGATAGCCGGTATGGATGTGATGCCGTAGTCCCGCAGGGCATGGGCGGCGGCGAGGCGGCCGGCCAGGTGTTCGGCTTTCCGTTTGGGCGCGGCGTGAGCCAGCGTATCGTGATGGGGGAGCCAGAGAAGATCGGCGTCGGTGACGGTTGCAGGGTTGAAGATGATTTGATGGACCGCGTGTCCGGCAAGACGAAATGTGGAGTGGGTGGTGCGCATGTTTTGTCCTGACGTTGTGGAGTTGTGCGGCCTGATGCCCTCACCCCGACCCTCTCCCACGGGGAGAGGGAGAAAAACGAAAACCCGCTC
This sequence comes from Enterobacter sp. V87_3, assembly GCF_029967835.1. Classification (NCBI taxonomy): domain Bacteria; kingdom Pseudomonadati; phylum Pseudomonadota; class Gammaproteobacteria; order Enterobacterales; family Enterobacteriaceae; genus Enterobacter; species Enterobacter sp. V87_3. The sequence goes on from NZ_JASCAM010000030.1 coordinate 67,857, forward strand.
GTTCGAACAAAGGTGAGGGGGAAAATTAAAAACGGCAACCGAAGTTGCCGTTTTGCGTTCACCTTAGAAGTGCGTATTCACGCTCATGTACCAGGTTCGGCCTGGTTCATTATACGTATAGGCGCCTGCACCGTACATATACGCCCCGGTGGTGGTGTTGCCGGTAGTCTGGGCATTCCCCGCGCGCCACTGGCGCTTGTCGAACACGTTATCCACGCCGCCGGTCAGGCTGACGTTTTTGGTCACGTCCCAGGTCGCGCTCAGGCCAACAATGCTGTACGGGCTGACTTCGTCTTTCTCAGACCCGGTAACCGGCTGGCCTTTGTAGTTGTACTTCTTCGGCTGCTGCTTGCCGTACCAGGTGAAGGTCGACTGCAGGGAGACGTCCTGACGCACCTGCCAGCTCAGCGTAGAGTTCAGCGTGTACTCCGGGATAATCGACAGACGGTCGCCGGTCTCTTTGTTCTTACTCTGCAGCATGTAGGTAATGTTGTTGGTCCAGTTGATCGTGTCGCTGACCGGCACGTTCAGGGAGCCTTCAAGACCTTCTACCACCGCTTTCGGCACGTTTTCCCACTGATAGATATCGGTGGTCACTTTGCTGGTGGATGTCTGGCCGATTGGTGCATAGCCCGCTTCAATCTTGTCGCGGTAGTCGTTGCGGAACCAGGTCACACCGGCCAGCCAGCCGTCGTGTTTCCACTCAAGGCCAATCTCTTTGTTGATGCTGGTCTCGGCTTTCAGATCGTCGTTACCCATCATGTAGCAGCCCACGCCGTCGGAGCTTGCGTAGCAGCCCTGGCCTTTACTGTACAGCAGGTAGTTCGGGTTGGTCTGATACAGGCTCGGGGCTTTATAGGCGCGCGCGATACCCATCTTCAGGGTGAAGTCGTCGCCCAGACCTTGCGACAGGTTCAGGGACGGGCTCCAGTTGTTGCCAACGATGGTGTGATGGTCGAAGCGCAGCGCCGGGGTCAGCATGGTGCTGTCGGTCAGCTCCATGTTGTTCTCGGCAAACAGCGAGAAGATCTCCGCCGAGGAGTACGGGCTGCGATCGTCGCTCATGCCGGGAATGGTGCCGCCCTGCTGGGCCTGCGTATTAGAGGTCGAGTCCTTCATACGCTGCTGGTTCCACTCGGTGCCGAGCGTCAGGTTCTGGTTAACGAGGAAATCAATTGGCAGGTTGATCTCACTGTGCAGCATCACGTCGGCCAGGTCGGTGTCGGTGAATTTATTGCTGTTGAACAGACCTTCAAGGCCGCCCGCCAGGCCTTCGCCCAGACGCGAGTTGCGGGTGTGCTCGTACTGCGCCCAGTTGCTGGTGGTAATGCCGTTATCCCAGCCGCCGTTCCAGGTCACCGCGAAGTTCTGGCGATAAATACGGTTAGTCTCTTTACCGTAGTTTTTCTTCACCAGGCCGCTTGAGCTGTTGTCGTTGTTGGTGTTCTGGGTGTCGCCGGCGTAAAGGTTGTTCTGGCGGCTGTAGCCCGCCTCAAACTCCAGGGACTGCATAGGCGCAAAGTCCCAGCGCACCACGCCGTTGATGTCTTTGTTCTCGACCCCTTCACGGCCTGCCGGCAGCGTGTCGGCGTAGGCACCGGTACGGTCGGACTGATGGCCCTGGTTAATGTCCCATGCATCGGCCTGGGTTTTATCGAGGTTACCAAACATGCGGAAGCTGAAGTCGCCGCCCAGTGGGCCGCTCAGGCTGAAGTTGGTGCGCTTGGTAGACCCTTCGTCCTTGTGTTCCGGGGCGTTCAGGTAGGTGTTCCAGGAGCCATGCCACTGGTCATCGAATTTTTTGGTGATGATGTTCACCACGCCGCCTGCCGCACCGTTACCGTAGCGGGCTGCAGCCGGGCCGCGGATCACTTCGATACGTTCGATCATCTCTGGCGGCACCCAGCCGGTGTCACCGCGGGTATCGCGCTCGCCGCGCCAGCCGAGTCGGATCGAGTTGCGGCTGGTAACGGGCTTGCCGTCGATCAGGATCAGGGTGTTTTCCGGCCCCATGCCGCGAATGTCAATCTGACGGTTGTTGCCGCGCTGGCCGCTGGTAGAGTTACCGGTCAGGTTGACGCCCGGCATGGTGCGGATGATTTCGGCGACGTCGCGAGCGGGCGGGTTTTTACGGATTTCATCAGCCGTGATGGTTGATACGCCGGGTGCCTGCAGGTTCTGCTCTGCGGCGGTGATCACCATCGTGTCTTCGTGCTGCGCGCTGGCGGCGGTGTCGTCAGCCAGCGCAGGCATCGCGACGCCGTAAATCCCTAAGTTGACCAGCAAGGCCAGGGAGTGAATCTTCTTATTCATTGTACGTCCTGCTTTTCGCGCCGCATCCCCTGGTCTCCGTTCCCGAAAGGGAGAGGAGGCGGCATGTTGTCACCCGCCATTGCGTAAGCAGCCCTGTCCTCGAGCGCACACAATTCGTGGCATGATTAATTTATGAGCGCGCTTCCCACAGCGCGGGCACTACGCTATTGCAAATGCAAATAGTTATCAATAATATTATCAATAATTTTTGTCTTACAACAAAAAATGACTCGTTAAACATGAGGTTATAGTGACGGCGTTAACAACGGGAAGTGAAGCCTGGTGGAAGTCGAAAACCGGGCCGGAGTGGGTTCGCGACGGTGAGAGGTATCGCGTCACGTTCTGGTGGCGCGATCCGGCGGGCACGCAGGCCACATCGGTGACGCAGCGCGTCTGGCTCTATATCACTGGCGTCACCGATCACCATCAAAATGCTCGTCCGCAGTCTCTCGAACGCCTTCCCGATACTGATGTCTGGCAGTGGCAGGGCGATTTCAGCCCCGAATGGCGCGGCAGCTACTGTTTTATCCCTTCTGATAACGAACACGATTTTGCCGATGCGGTGTTTGCAGGCGAACAGCCGGACCGCATGGCGCTGCGTGAAGGCTGGCGCAAGCTCCTCCCGCACGCGGTATCCGACCCGCTGAACCCGCAGAGCTGGCGCGGCGGGCGCGGTCACGCCGTCTCGGCGCTCGAAATGCCCGAGGCCCCGCTACAGCCGGGCTGGAACCATTCTGAAACGCCTTACACCCAGCCTGTTTGTATCGAATGGAACAGCGCGCGGCTGGGCAACCGCCGCCGCGTCTGGATTTTTACCACCGGTGACGCCAGCCCCGAACGCCCGCTGGCGGTGCTGCTCGACGGCCAGTTCTGGGCCGAAAGTATGCCCGTATGGCCTGCGCTGACGGCGCTTACCGCGGCACGCCAGCTGCCGCCTGCGGTTTACGTGCTGATCGACGTCATCGATACCGCGCACCGCAGCTGCGAACTGCCCTGCAACCCTGCGTTCTGGCTGGCCGTGCAGGAAGAGCTTCTCCCGCAGGTGAAAGCCATGACGCCCTTCAGCGACCGTGCCGATCGTACCCTGGTGGCGGGGCAGAGCTTCGGCGGGCTGTCCTCCCTTTATGCGGGCCTGAACTGGCCGCAGCGGTTTGGCTGCGTGCTCAGCCAGTCCGGCTCCTTCTGGTGGCCGCACCGTGGCGCGCAGCAGGACGGGCTGCTTATCGAACAACTCAAAGCGGGGGAAAAAACCGCACACGGGCTGCGCATTGTCCTTGAGGCCGGGCGCAACGAGCCGCTTATCTTCCGCGCTAATCAGGCGATTTACGCCGAACTACAACACACACAGCAACCGGTTATCTGGCGTCAGGTTGACGGCGGACACGATGCGCTTTGCTGGCGCGGTGGGCTGACGCAGGGGCTCATGACCCTCTGGCAGCCGCTTATTCACTAACGGAGTCTGTATGGAATTCAGCAATCCTTTCGATAATCCGCAGGGACAGTTCGCCATTTTGCGTAACGACCAGGCGCAGTACAGCCTGTGGCCGCAGCAGTGCGATCTGCCCGCAGGCTGGCACGTGGTCTGCGAGCCGCAGTCTCAGGAAGCGTGCCAGCAGTGGCTGGCCGAACACTGGCAAACCCTTGTGCCGTCTCATTTTGCGAAGGAGAGCGTATGAACCGTCTTCCTCTCGTCGCCGCTCAGCCGGGCATCTGGATGGCAGAGCAGCTCTCCTCCCTGCCAAACGCCTGGAGCGTGGCGCACTACACCGAGCTTAAGGGCGACATCGACGCGCCGCTGCTGGCAAAAGCCATTGTCGAGGGCATGATGCAGGCCGATACCCTGCGCACGCGTTTCACCGAAGATAACGGCGAAGTGTGGCAATGGGTTGATGAATCGATGATTTTAGCTGCACCGTCCGTAGTGCGCGTCGGTTCGCATGACGAAGCCGTGGCGCTGATGGAGGCCGACCTTCAGCAAAACCTGCGCGTGGACGGCGGCCAGCCGCTGGCGTTTCATCAGCTGATTCAGGTAGGCGAGGGGCACTGGTACTGGTATCAGCGCTATCACCACTTAGTGGTGGATGGCTTCAGTTTCCCGGCCATTACCCGCCAGATCGCCGCGATTTATAGTGCCTGGAAAAACGGTGAAGCTGCGCCAGCCTCGCCGTTCACGCCGTTTGCTGAGGTGGTGGAAGAGTATCAGCGCTATCGCGACAGCGACGCGTATCAGCGCGACGGTGCCTTCTGGGCCGAACAGCGCAGGCAGCTGCCGTCTCCGGTCTCGCTTTCCGCCGCGCCGTTGCCGGGCCGGGCGGCCACCACCGATATTCTGCGACTGAAAATGGATGCTGACCGCCACGCGTTTAGCCAGCTTGCGCAGGCTGCAGGGCAGGTGCAGCGTACCGATCTGGCGCTTGCGCTGGTGGCCCTGTGGCTGGGCCGCCTGACCGGGCGACTGGACTACGCCGCCGGGTTTATCTTTATGCGCCGCATGGGCTCTGCTGCGCTTACCGCCACCGGGCCGGTGCTCAACGTGCTGCCGCTGGCGGTAAATATCGATCCGCAGGCGCGCCTGCCGGAGCTGGCGCTGCGCCTGGCGAACCAGTTAAAAAAAATGCGCCGTCATCAGCGCTACGACGCCGAGCAGATCGTCCGCGACGCCGGGCGTGCGGCGGGAGACGAGGCGCTGTTTGGCCCGGTATTGAACGTCAAGGTGTTCGATTACCAGCTGAATATCGACGGCGTGGAGGCCACCACCCACACGCTGGCGACCGGCCCGGTTAACGACCTTGAACTGGCGCTGTTCCCGGACGAGCAAGGGGGGCTGAGCATTGAAATCCTCGCCAATAAACAGCGCTACGATGAGGCGACGCTTAAGCGCCACGTCGCGCGTCTGAACGCGATGCTGGCCCAGTTTGCGGCCAATCCGGACCTGCGCTGCGGTGAGGTCGAGACCGTTTCGGAGCCAGAGTACGCACAGCTCGCGCGCATCAACGACACCGGGCATCACGTACCGGCAACCACGCTGGCAGCGCTGGTCGCGGAGCAGGCGAGCAACATGCCAGACGCCCCTGCGCTGGCGGATGCGCACGTTGAACTGAGCTATCGCCAGATGCGCGAGCAGGTCGTCGCGCTGGCGAAACTGCTGCGTGAACGCGGCGTGAAGCCCGGCGACAGCGTGGCGGTGGCGCTGCCGCGCTCGGTGTTCCTGACCCTGGCGCTGCACGGCATCGTCGAAGCAGGCGCCGCATGGCTGCCGCTCGATACCGGCTACCCGGACGATCGCCTGCGGATGATGCTGGAGGACGCGAAGCCGTCGCTGCTGATTACCACCGACGAGCAGCTGGCGCGCTTTAGCGATCTGCCCATCGCCTCCTTTAGTTACAACACACTATTGCCGGGCACGGATGTTGAACCTCTGCGGCTGGCGACGCCGGAGCAGACCGCGTACATCATCTTTACCTCCGGTTCGACAGGCCGCCCGAAAGGGGTGATGGTGGGGCATACCGCCATCGTTAACCGCCTGATGTGGATGCAGGATCACTACCCGCTGACCGCGCGCGACGTGGTGGCGCAAAAAACGCCGTGCAGCTTTGACGTATCGGTGTGGGAGTTCTGGTGGCCGTTTATCGCCGGAGCGAAGCTGGTGATGGCCGAGCCGGACGCGCACCGCGATCCGCAGGCGATGCAGCGCTTTTTCGCGCGCTACGGCGTGACCACCACCCACTTTGTGCCGTCGATGCTGGCGGCGTTTGTCGCCTCGCTGACCCCGGAAAACGCTGGCTGCTGTAAAACGCTCGATAAGGTGTTCTGCAGCGGCGAAGCGTTGCCAGCCGGGCTGTGCCGTGAGTGGGAGCAGCTTACCCACGCGCCGCTGCATAACCTCTATGGCCCCACGGAAGCGGCGGTGGACGTGAGCTGGTATCCGGCGTTTGGCCCGGAACTGGCGGCGGTCGAGGGCAACAGCGTGCCGATTGGCTTCCCGGTCTGGAACACCGGGCTGCGTATTCTGGATGCGATGATGCGCCCGGTGCCGTTTGGCGTGGCGGGCGATCTCTATCTTACCGGCATCCAGCTGGCGCAGGGCTATCTTGGCCGCCCGGACCTCACCGCCAGCCGCTTTATTGCCGACCCGTTTGCCCCCGGCGAGCGGATGTACCGCACTGGTGACGTCGCCCGCTGGCTGGAGAACGGCGCGGTGGAATATCTGGGGCGTAGCGACGACCAGCTGAAAATTCGCGGGCAGCGTATTGAGCTGGGCGAAATCGACCGCGCGATGCTGTCGCTGCCGGACGTAGCGCAGGCCGTAGCGCACGCCTGCGTGATCAACCTGGCGGCGGCCACGGGCGGCGATGCCCGTCAGCTGGTGGGCTACGTCGTCTCTGAATCCGGCCTGCCGCTGGATCGCGATGCGCTGCTGGCAGCGTTGAAAGCGCAACTGCCGCCGCACATGGTGCCGGTGGTGCTGCTGCAAATCAGCGCGCTGCCGTTAAGCGCCAACGGCAAGCTGGATCGCAAGGCGCTGCCGCTGCCGGATCTGACCCGTACCACCTCTGGCCGTGCACCCGAAACGGCAACCGAAATCGCCGTTGCCGAGGCGTTCTCTGCGCTGCTGGGCTGCGAGGTGAACGATATCGAGGCCGATTTCTTTGCCCTCGGCGGACACTCGCTGCTGGCAATGCGCCTGGCGGCACAGCTGAGCCGCACGTGTGAACGCAAGGTCACGCCGGGGCAGATCATGGTCGCCTCGACGGTCGGCAAGCTCAGCGAGCTCTTGGGATTGCAGATGAGCGACGAGCAGGCGCAGCGTCTGGGGTATGAAACCCTGCTGCCGCTGCGCGAAAGCGACGGTCCGACGCTGTTCTGCTTCCATCCGGCGTCCGGTTTTGCCTGGCAGTTCAGCGTGCTGGCGCGCTATCTCAGCCCACGCTGGTCGATTATCGGCATTCAGTCCCCGCGCCCGAACGGGCCGATGCAGCAGTGTGCGGATCTGGACGGCGTAATTGAACATCATCTGAAGACGTTGCGTAAGCAGCAGCCGCACGGGCCGTACTACCTGTTTGGCTACTCGCTGGGCGGCACGCTGGCGCAGGGCATTGCCGCGCGCCTTAGCGAGCAAGGTGAAACGGTGGCGTTCCTCGGCCTGCTCGATACCTGGCCGCCGGAAACCCAGAACTGGGCGGAGAAAGAGGCCAACGGACTGGATCCGGAAGTGCTGGCCGAAATCGAGCGCGAGCGCCAGGCGTTTATTGCCGCGCAGCAGGGGCAAGGCTCCAGCGAGCTGTTTACCGCCATTGAAGGCAATTACGCCGATGCGGTGCGGCTGCTCACCACGGCGCACAGCTCGCGGTTTGATGGCAAAGCGACGCTGTTTGTCGCCGAGCGCACGCGAACGATGGATCCGCAGGTCGCCTGGGCACCGTGGGTGGGTGGGCTGGAGGTCTACAGTCAGGATTGCGCCCACGTGGATATCATTTCACCGCAGGCGTTTGAGGGGATTGGACCGGTGTTGAAGGGGATATTGGGGTAGAGCATATGCCCGGTGGCGCTGTGCTTACCGGGCCTACGGGGGCAAAATGTAGGCCGGGTAAGGCAAAGCCGCCACCCGGCGTTTACCGCCGACCCAGCGGCACCACCAGCGGCGTACCCGCCACCGGATCCTCAATAATCATGCAGCGCATGCCGTAGATCCGCGCGATCAGATCCGGCGTGACAATCTCTTTCGGCGCGCCCTGCGCCACGATCTCGCCATCGCGCAGCGCAATCAGGTGCGTGGCGTAGCGGCATGCCTGATTCAGGTCGTGCAGCACCGCCGCCAGGGTATAACCCTGCGTGCGATTCAGGTCGCTCAACAGCTCCAGCAGGTCAATCTGATGGCTGATATCCAGCCACGTCGTCGGCTCGTCCAGCAGCATGATCGACGTCTCCTGCGCGAGGACCATCGCAATCCACGCGCGCTGGCGCTGGCCGCCGGAGAGGGTATCCACGCTCTGCTGAGCAAGATCGGTGATGCCCGTTGCGCGCATGGCCCGGTTGACCGCGTCGTCATCCTCTTTGCGCCAGCGGGTGAACAGCGGCTGGTGCGGGTAACGCCCGCGCGAGACCAGCTCCTGCACCGTGATGTCGCCCGGCGTCGTCGCGTTTTGTGCCAGCAGCCCAATACGTCTGGCCACTTCTTTGCTGGCGAAACGCTGGATCTGCTCCCCGTCGAGGAACACGCTGCCCGCCACCGGCGTCATCAGGCGGCTGAGGGTGCGCAGCAGGGTCGATTTACCGCAGCCGTTGGGGCCGATAATCGCCGTAAAGTGGCCGTCCGGAATGGCGACGGTCAGGTCCCGGGCAACGATCTTTTTGCCATAGCCGAGGGTTAAATTTTCGCCGCGCAAGCGGGGGGTTGAGTCTGTCATTTCTTGCGTGACTCCTGAACGAGCAAGACGATGAGGTAAATCCCGCCAAGGCTGACGGTCACTACCCCCACCGGAAGTTGATACGGCATAAACAGCTGCTGGGCGCAGAGATCGGCGGCCAGCAGCAAAAGCGATCCGCACAGCGCTGCCTGGGTTAAGCCCCAGCGCGCGGTGCCGCTGACGCGCCGCGCAATGTGCGGGGCCACCAGTGCGATAAACGAAATCGGCCCGGCGATGGCGGTGGCGGCGGCGGTGAGCAACACGGCGACCAGCATCAGCAGCAGGCGTGAGCGCTCGACGCCCACCCCGAGTGCGCTCGCGGTGTCGTCGCCCATCTCCAGCAGGCGCATACGCCGCACCAGCAGCAGCGCGCCGATGAACATCAGTAAAATCAGCGGCGCGGCGGGCCAGACTTTGCCCCACGTCAGGCCGTTAAGCGAACCGGCGTACCACAGCCCGGCGGAGACCGCGGTCTCCAGCGAGGCCTGTAACAGCAGCCAGGTGTTGAACGCCATCAGCATGGCGCGAATGCCGATGCCGATGATGATCAGCCGGAAGGTGTCGATGCCGTTGCGCCAGGCCAGCGCCCAGATAAGCAGCGAGGTTAAAATCCCCCCGGCCATTGCCGTAAAGGTGATGGCCGTCAGGTGCTGACCAAACAGCACCATCGCCACCAGCACGCCGCTCCACGCCCCGGTATTAAGGCCCATCACGTCCGGGCTGCCAAGGGGGTTGCGCATCAGCGACTGGAAAATCGCGCCGCTGACTCCGAGCGCCGCGCCGACGAGGATCGCCATCGCTACTCGCGGCAGTCGCCACTCCGTGACCACCATCGTGATATTCCGTGGCGCACTGCCGAACAGGGCATGTAAGACCTGAGTGAAATCGAGCGTCACCGCGCCGCTGCGCAGGCTCCAGGCCGCAAGCAGCACGATGGCGACCGCCAGCAGAGACACGCTGACCGTTAAACGACGGGACGGGGCCATCATGCGCCACCTCCGCGCCTGCGGCGGACAAGGAATATCAGCACCGGCGCGCCGATAAAGGCGCTCACCACCGAAACGCGCACTTCGCCGGGCACCAGTACGCGCCCCAGAATATCGGCGAACAGCAACAGGGCCGGGGTTGCCAGCAGGGTGACGGGCAACGACCAGCGGTGATCGGCCCCCACCAGCCAGCGCGCCATGTGCGGCATCATCAGGCCGATAAAGGCAATCGGGCCCACCACCGCCGTGGCGCTACCGCACAGGACGGTAATCGCCAGTAAGCCGATTAACTGCGTGCGCGCCACGCGGTTGCCAAGCGCGGTCGCGGTGTCGCTGCCAAGGCTCAGGCTGTTCAGCGCCCGGCTTAAAAACAGCGCCACGGCGGCGGCAATGATCACCGGGATCACCACCACGCTGAGTGTTTCGAGGGTGCGGATATCCAGCGAACCAGCCTGCCAGAAGCGTAATTGATCGTAGACGTCGGGGTTAAGCAGGGCGATGCCGTTAGATAACCCTTCCAGCACCGCCGCCAGCGCCACGCCTGCAAGGGTTAAACGCACCGGGCTGAGCTGGCCGCCGCCCTGGCTGCCGGTAAAGGCGACCACCAGCGAGGCCGCCAGTGCGCCGCAAAAGGCCATCACCAGCTGTTCTGACGGTGAAGTGAAGCCGAACAGCGCCGCGCCAAGCACGATGGCAAAGCTGGCACCGGAGTTCACGCCGAGAATACCGGGGTCGGCTAATGGATTACGGGTAAGGGTTTGCATCAGGGCACCGGCAAGGCCGAGGGCGCCGCCCGCCAATAGTCCGGCAAGGGTGCGGGGTAAACGGGCATCAAGCACGATAATGCAGTCGGCGCTCTGACAGCTGCCGGACAGCGCATCAACAATCACCGACGCGGGAAGCGGCTTCGCGCCGACCAGCAGGCTGAGTGCCATCGCGAGGAGTAACAGCAGCAATAAAACGGGCACGGCAATGGCGCGCACCGCAGAAGAGGAAAACGACATAGCAACATCCATGATTTGATAATGATAGTAATTATCGTTATCTATCTTATTTGGCTATGTTAGCATGTGCCGCCATGAAATTGGTAGAAATACACTCAAGGCCTTGTCATGAATCAAAAATCCTGGCTGCTCAATCTAAGCCTGCTGAAGACTCACCCGGCGTTTCGTGCCGTCTTTATCGCCCGCTTTATCTCGATTTTATCTCTCGGCCTGCTCGGCGTGGCCGTGCCGGTACAGATCCAGGCCATGACCCACTCCAGCTGGCTGGTGGGGTTGTCCGTCACCTTAACCGGCGGGGCGATGTTTATCGGCCTGATGGTCGGCGGCGTGCTGGCGGACCGATACGAGCGTAAAAAGCTGATCCTGCTGGCGCGCGGGACCTGCGGGGTGGGGTTTGTCGGGCTGTGTCTGAACGCCATGCTGCCGGAGCCATCGCTGATCGCGATTTACGCGCTGGGGCTGTGGGACGGCTTCTTTGCCTCGTTAGGCGTGACGGCGCTGCTGGCGGCCACGCCTGCGTTGGTGGGGCGCGAGAATCTGATGCAGGCCGGGGCGATCACCATGCTTACCGTGCGTCTCGGTTCGGTGATTTCGCCGATGGTGGGGGGATTATTGCTCGCCACCGGCAACGTGGCATGGAACTACGGGCTGGCAGCGGCGGGGACCTTTATCACCACGCTGACGCTGCTGCGTCTGCCGCAGTTGCCGCCGCCGCAGCAGCCGCGCGAGCACCCGTTGAAATCGCTGATGGCGGCGATCCGCTTTCTGTTCAGCAACCCGCTGATTGGCGGCATTGCGTTGATTGGCGGCCTGCTGACGATGGCGAGCGCGGTGCGTGTGCTGTATCCGGCGCTGGCGGGCGAGTGGCAGATGAGCGCTTCGGAGATTGGTATATTATATGCGGCGATCCCGCTCGGCGCGGCCTGTGGCGCGCTGACCAGTGGAAATCTGGCGCACAGCGCGCGGCCAGGGCTGATCGTGCTGCTTGCGACCCTGGCGGCGTTTATCGCGATTGGCTTCTTCAGCCTGATGCCGGTGTGGGCACTGGGCGTGCTGTGTCTGGTCATTTTCGGCTGGCTTAGCGCAATCAGTTCGCTGCTGCAGTACACCCTGATCCAGACCCAGACGCCGGAAGGGATGCTGGGCCGCATCAACGGCCTGTGGACCGCGCAGAACGTGACGGGCGATGCGATTGGCGCGGCGATCCTCGGGGGATTAGGCTCGATGATGACCCCGGTGGCGTCGGCGAGCAGCAGCGGGTTTGCATTAGCCCTTATTGGCGGGATTTTAGTGCTGGCGCTGGTGGAGTTGCGGCGGTTCAGGCAGGAGAGTGCTCCGGCGTGATTTTCCGGGTGGCGGCTTCGCCTTACCCGGCCTACATTTTGCACCCGCAGGCCCGGTAAGCGAAGCGCCACCGGGCGCAGGCATTACCCAAAAATTGCCTCTAAACGCTGCAACACCAGCATCGCGCTGTAATAATCCAGGCGGAAGGTTTCCGTGCCCAGCGCCCAGACGCGCTTGTTTTTCACCGACGGTAAATGGGCCAGCAGCGGATTGGCGTAAATCGCCTCTACATCCTTCTGGTCACCGGCAAACAGGAATAACCCTTCACCGTTTAACCCCGTCGCCAGGTTTTCTCCCCCCAGCTGAATTATATCGTGGCGTTTTCCCTGGCTTTTAGAGGTTTGCAGCCCGGCGGGGAGGTCGGCCAGCGTAAAGCCCAGCTGGTGCAGCAGCTTGCCCTGCGCGGACTCCGGGGTCCACAGGTTGGCGCTGTGCGCGGCGGCAGTGTAGACGATGGCATTCACCGGCTGCGGCGGTAGCGTCATCTGCTGTTTCACCTGCGCGAGCTGTTTATCAAACGCGGCGATGCGTCCGGCGGCCTGCTTTTCCTGGCCGGTAATGGTCCCCAGCTGTGTCAGCAGTTCCTGCCAGCTCTTGTCGTCGTAGTTAATGACAAGCGTCGGCGCGATGGCGGAAAGCTGGTCGTAAAGCGCCAGCGCGGAATCCCCGCCGGTGGCGCTGATCAGGATCAGGTCCGGCATTTGGGCCGCTACCGCTTCGGCGCTCGGCTCGCCAATGTATAACCGCGCGAGCTTACGTTGTCTGGCGACATCCCCCCACTGACGCAGAAAGCCCTGCGCATCGGCCACGCGGTTGTTTGGCGTGGTGGCTCCGCTGGCAACCACCGGCGCGTCAATCGCCAGCAGGGAGCCGGTTAAGGTCACGCTGGTAGAGACAATGCGCGTTGGTTTGCTCTCAAGGGTGTGAACGCCGTGGCTGTCGCTCACCTGACGAGGCCAGTCGGCGGCGGCAGCTGAGGTTAGTCCTAAAACAAAAAGTGCTGTTAATAGAAGGGCATTACGGCAAATGGCAGGGAATTTCACAACGCGGCATCCTGTTTTTGTTGAAGTTAATGCTTCTCATTTTCATGATTGCGCGAGAGGGATGCAAGCGTTAGTCGCACAAGTTGCTTGCTCTGCGGTTGACACCGGGGCGCTGTGCGATTAGGTTAGCCGTCGAAAATATAAATGATAATCATTATTACTGCTTTTATCATTTTAGGAGGATGATATGGATACGTCATTGGCTGAGGACATCCAGCACACCGCGACCACGCTGCAATCAGACAGCTTTTTCTTTATGTCGCCTTATCGCAGTTTTACCACCTCAGGCTGTTTTGCCCGTTTCGCTGAGTCCGCCGTCGGCGGCGACGATCCGGCCGGCCATTTCCAGCAAAAATTAGCCCAGGCTTTCGGGCACGCAAAAGCCAGCGGCATTGCCCATCCGATCATGGTGGGTGCCATCCCGTTCGATACCCGCAAACCGTCGTCCCTGTTTATCCCACAACGCTGGCAGACCTTCTCTCGCCCGGCGCGCCAGCAGTCTTCCCGCTATTTCTCCGGCGCACAGACGCTGAACGTGGAAAAGCGCACCGAGATCCCTGCTCAGCCCGTGTTTGAGGAGATGGTCGCCCGCGCTGCGGCGCTGACCGCCACCCCGCAGGTGAATAAGGTTGTGCTGTCGCGCCTGATTGATATCGAGACCGACAAAACCATTGATAGCGGTGCGCTGCTTGAGCGTTTGATCGCACAGAACCCGGCAAGCTTTAACTTCCACGTTCCGCTGGAGGACGGCGGTGTGCTGCTTGGTGCCAGCCCGGAACTGCTGCTGCGCAAAGAGGGCGCGCACTTTAGCTCGCTGCCGCTGGCAGGCTCCGCGCGCCGTCAGCCGGACGATGTGCTGGATCGCGAGGCGGGCAACAAGCTGCTGGCCTCTGAAAAAGACCGCCACGAGCACGACCTGGTTACCCAGGCGATGAACGCCATTCTGGCACCGCGCAGCCATCAGCTGACCATGCCGTCTTCTCCGCAGTTGATCACCACGCCGACGCTGTGGCACCTGGCTACCCCAATTGAAGGCGAGGCGCGTGAAAACGAAAACGCCCTGACTCTGGCCTGCCTGCTGCACCCGACCCCTGCGCTGAGCGGTTTCCCGCATCAGGCGGCTAAACAGCTGATCGCCGAGCTCGAGCCGTTTGACCGCGAGCTGTTCGGCGGCATCGTTGGCTGGTGCGACAGCGAAGGTAACGGCGAGTGGGTGGTGACCATCCGCTGCGCGCGCCTGCATGAAAATACCGTTCGCCTGTTTGCCGGTGCGGGCATTGTGCCTGCCTCCTCGCCGGTGGGTGAGTGGCGTGAAACCGGGGTGAAACTCTCCACCATGCTCAACGTATTTGGCTTGCACTAAGGACGCATCATGACCATTCCCTTTACCCGCTGGCCCGAGGATTTTGCCCGACGCTACCGTGAGAAAGGCTACTGGCAGGATCTGCCGTTGACCCACATCCTGACGGATCAGGCCAACAATGACGCCCTGGCCATCATTGACGGCGAGCGTCGGCTGACCTATCGCGCGTTCAATCAGCAGGTCAACAACCTGGCCTCTGCGCTACAGGCTCAGGGGATCGTGCGCGGTGAAACGGCGCTCGTTCAGTTGGGCAACGTGGCTGAGTTTTACATCACCTTCTTCGCCCTGCTGCAAATCGGCGTTGCGCCGGTGAACGCGCTCTTTAGCCATCAGCGCAGCGAGCTGAACGCCTACGCCGCGCAGATTAAACCGGCGGTGCTGATTGCCGATCGCCATCACCCGCTGTTTGCCGATGAAGCGTTTCTCAACACCTTCGTGGACGAACACCGCTCGGTCCGCGTGGTGCTGCTGCGCGGCGATAAAGGCGAACATGCGCTGGAAACGGCGATTGCGCGCCCGGCGGATAATTTCATTCCGACCCCGACGCCTGCCGATGAGGTCGCGTTCTTTCAGCTCTCCGGTGGTAGCACCGGCATGCCGAAGCTTATCCCGCGTACGCACAACGACTACGATTACAGCATACGTCGCAGCAACGAGATTTGCGGCATCACCGCCGATACCCGTTACCTGAACGCGCTGCCCGCGGCGCATAACTACGCCATGAGCTCGCCGGGATCGCTCGGCATCTTCACCGCTGGCGGCTGCGTGGTGCTGGCAAATGACCCAAGTGCTACGCTCTGTTTCCCGCTGATTGAACAGCATCAGATCAACGTCACCTCGCTGGTGCCGCCTGCGGTCAGCCTGTGGCTACAGGCGATTGCCGAAGGAGCGGGGAATGCGCAGCTGCGGTCTTTAACGCTGTTGCAGGTTGGCGGCGCTCGTCTGTCTGCCACCCTTGCCGCGCGTATTCCCGCCGAAATTGGCTGCCAGCTTCAGCAGGTGTTTGGCATGGCCGAGGGGCTGGTGAACTACACCGCGCTCGACGATACGCCGGAGCGCATCATGAATACTCAGGGCCGCCCGATGTGCCCGGACGACGAAGTGTGGGTGGCGGACGAGCACGGTAATCCGTTGCCGCGCGGAGAAGTCGGACGTTTGATGACGCGCGGGCCGTACACCTTCCGCGGCTATTTCAACAGCCCGGAGCACAACGCCAGCGCCTTTGACGCCGACGGTTTTTACTGCTCCGGCGACCTGATCGCCATCGACGAACAGGGCTATATCACCGTGCAGGGGCGCGAGAAAGATCAGATCAACCGCGGGGGCGAGAAGATCGCCGCTGAGGAGATCGAGAACCTGCTCCTGCGCCACGAGTCGGTGATCCACGCAGCCCTGGTGAGCATGGAAGACAGCCTGCTCGGCGAGAAAAGCTGCGCGTATCTGGTGGTCAAACAGCCGCTGCGCGCGGTCGAGGTGCGTCGCTTCCTGCGCGAGCAGGGCGTTGCCGAATTCAAACTGCCGGACCGCGTGGAGAGCGTTGACGCGCTTCCGTTAACGCCGGTCGGTAAAGTCGATAAGAAACAGCTGCGCCTGTGGCTCGCGGAACGCGCACAGGGCTGAGGAAAAAAATATGGCTATCCCAAAATTAACCGCTTACGCGCTGCCAACCGCCGCAGACCTGCCGAACAACAAAGTGAACTGGGCCTTTGAGCCAGAGCGCGCCGCGCTGCTGATCCATGATATGCAGGAATACTTCCTGAACTTCTGGGGCGAAAACAGCGCAATGATGGCGCAGGTGGTGGCGAACATCGCGAGACTTCGCGATTACTGCAAAGAACACAACATCCCGGTTTACTACACCGCCCAGCCGAAAGAGCAAAGCGACGAAGACCGTGCCCTGCTGAACGACATGTGGGGGCCGGGCCTGACCCGTTCGCCGGAGCAGCAGCGTATCGTCGCTGAACTGACGCCGGATGAAGCCGATACCGTGCTGGTGAAATGGCGCTACAGCGCGTTCCACCGCTCGCCGCTGGAGCAGATGCTCAAGGAGACCGGCCGCAACCAGCTGCTGATCACCGGCGTTTACGCGCACATCGGCTGCATGACCACCGCCACCGACGCGTTTATGCGCGACATCAAGCCGTTCTTCATCGCCGATGCGCTGGCAGATTTCACCCGTGACGAGCACCTGATGTCGCTCAGGTATGTGGCAGGGCGTTCCGGTCGCGTGGTGATGACCGACGAACTGCTGCCGTCCGTTCCGGCTTCGAAAGCCGCGCTGCGTGAGCTCATCCTGCCGCTGCTGGACGAATCCGACGAGCCGATGGATGACGAAAACCTGATCGACTACGGCCTGGACTCGGTGCGCATGATGGCGCTGGCGGCGCGCTGGCGCAAAGTGCATGGCGACATCGACTTCGTGATGCTGGCGAAAAAACCGACCCTTGATGCCTGGTGGGCGCTGCTTTCCCGCGAGGTGAAGTGATGGCGGGATTTGATTTTACCGGCAAAACCGTCTGGGTAACGGGCGCGGGTAAGGGCATTGGCTACGCGACGGCGCAGGCCTTCGCGGAGGCCGGCGCACAGGTTACCGGGTTCGATCTGGCGTTTCCCCAGACGCATTATCCGTTTGCCACTGAAACGCTGGACGTGGCCGACGCCGCGCAGGTTAAAGCGGTGTGCGGACGGTTGCTGCAGAGCACAGCGCGTCTTGACGTGCTGGTGAACGCCGCCGGGATCCTGCGCATGGGCGCGACTGACCAGCTCTCGCAGGAGGACTGGCAGCAGACCTTCGCGGTCAATGTCGGTGGTGCGTTCAACCTGTTCCAGCAGACGATGGACACGTTCCGTCGCCAGCAGGGCGGGGCGATTGTCACCGTGGCGTCTGACGCGGCGCACACTCCACGCATCGGGATGAGCGCCTACGGTGCCTCGAAGGCGGCGCTGAAAAGCCTGGCCCTCACCGTCGGGCTGGAACTGGCGGGCAGCGGCGTGCGCTGTAACCTGGTTTCCCCTGGCTCAACGGATACCGATATGCAGCGCACCCTGTGGACCAGCGACGATGCTGAACGCCAGCGTATCCGTGGCTTTGGCGAGCAGTTCAAGCTTGGCATTCCGCTGGGTAAAATCGCCCGTCCGCAGGAGATCGCCAGCACCGTGCTGTTCCTGGCGTCCGATGCCGCAAGCCATATCACCCTGCAGGATATCGTGGTGGACGGCGGCTCCACGCTGGGGGCGTAAGATGATCTGGAAACGTCATTTGTCGCTTGAGGCACTGAACGCCACCAGTCAGAACACGATGGTGGCGCATCTGGGCATTGTCTATACCCGCCTTGGTGATGACAGCCTGGAAGCGGAGATGCCGGTGGACGCCCGCACCCATCAGCCGTTTGGCCTGCTGCACGGCGGAGCCTCCGCTGCGCTTGCGGAGACGCTCGGTTCTATGGCCGGGTTCCTGATGACCCGCGACGGGCAGAACGTGGTGGGAACGGAGCTGAACGCCACGCACCACCGCGCCGTGGCGCAGGGCAAGGTGCGCGGCGTGTGTCAGCCGCTGCATCTGGGGCGCACCAGCCAGAGCTGGGAAATCGTGGTGTTCGACGAGCAGGGACGGCGCTGCTGTACGTGCCGGTTAAGCACGATGGTTCTGGGGTAGGGTTGTGCCTGAATTGCCGGGTGGCGGCTTCGCCTTACCCGGCCTACATGCAGAGGGTAGGCCCGGTAAGCGAAGCGCCACCGGGCGGTGCCTTACAGCATCGAAACAACCCGTTTCAGCAACCGGATCCGCGGCTCAATCGACGCTTTATCCAGCCACTCCGCCGGGCTGTGGAAGCCTGCGCCAATCGGCCCTAAGCCGTCGAGCGTCGGAATGCCGAGCGCCGCGGTATGGTTGGCGTCGCTGCCGCCGCCGACCGCCTGCCAGGTGATGGCGATGTTTTCTTCTTTCCCCGCGTTCTCAACGAGCTGCATCAGCTGCTGAGTTGACTCGCCGGCCGCCATGGCTGGCTTATGATTCACGCGGCTTAGGGTGGTGGTCACGCCCTCTAAAAAGCCTTTTTCGCACAGTGCTTCAAGCGCGTGATTCACCCGGTCGTATTCATCGTTTTCCCAGAAACGCACGTCGAGTTCAGCCGTGGCGCTGTCGGCCACCACGTTGGCCGCGCTGCCGCCGTTAATGACCCCGACGTTCAGGGTGGTGCCGTGCGTCCAGTCGGTGAGCGAATTTATCGCGGTAATCGCATGCGCCAGCGCGGTGATGGCCGAGCGGCCTTTTTCCGGATCGTTACCCGCGTGCGCCGCCACGCCGCTAAAGGTGAGGTGATAGCCCGCCATGCCTTTGCGCGCCTTCACCAGCGAGCCGTCGGCGCGGGCCGCTTCGCACACCAGCACGCAGCGAGCGCGTTTTGCCAGCCCGCCGATCCATTCATGGGAATAGACCGAGCCGGTCTCTTCGTCCGGGTTCATCGCCACCGCAATCGACAGACGATCCTTGTCCGCCGCGTCCAGCGCGCGCATTGCCCATAATATATTCAGAAGACCGCTCTTCATATCCGATACGCCGGGGCCGTACAGCCGCGTCTCATCCTCGCGCATCGGGCGTTCGGCCACGGTGCCGGGGGCAAACACGGTATCGAGATGGCCAACCAGCAGCACGTCAAACTGCTCCGCTCCGGGACGGTTGCTGACAAACACGCCGGGGCCGACCTTGTCGCCCAGATTAACCTGCTCGGTGTGCCAGCCTTCGCGCTGCCAGAGCGCCTCAATAATGCCTGCCACGGTGGCGACGCCGGCGACGGTCTGGGTGCCGCAGTCGACGTTTACCAGGGTTTTCAACTCTTCAATGTATTGGTCAAGATTCATGTTCACGTCCTGTTCAGAAATGATGTGCATCAGCAGCTCGGTAAAAACGTTGCGTCATTCTGGCCGGGTTACGTGCAAAAAAAATGATACAAATCATCCCGTAATAACGTGCCTGGCTGAAAAAGGTAAAAGTGTGACCGCTGACGGCGCGAAAGTGATCGGCTTAACACTGTGGTGTAAATGTCTGGTACGACCCCACATTATTGCGTTTCAGAGTTGTTAAATTTTGGCGGGTGTTCTAGAAACAAAATGTAACATCTCACTGTTTCACAACAACGGACACCAACTATGAACAACTCAGGGAAATACCTTCTGTGGGCAGGGCTCTCCGTTGTGGGAGCCTTTGCCCTGGGCTATATCGCCCTCAATCGGGGGGAGCAGATCAACGCGCTGTGGATCGTCGTCGCCTCCGTCTGCATTTATCTGATCGCGTATCGTTTTTATGGCCGCTATATCGCTAAAAACGTGCTGGGCGTGGACAGCACGCGCATGACACCAGCGGTGCGCCATAACGACGGGCTGGACTACGTGCCGACCGACAAAAAAGTGCTGTTTGGTCACCATTTTGCGGCCATTGCCGGGGCAGGGCCGCTGGTGGGGCCGGTGCTGGCGGCGCAGATGGGCTACCTGCCGGGGATGATCTGGATCCTCGCGGGCGTGGTGCTGGCCGGGGCGGTGCAGGACTTCATGGTGTTGTTCGTCTCTACGCGCCGCGACGGACGTTCGCTGGGCGAGCTGGTGAAAGAGGAGATGGGAGCCACTGCCGGGGTGATTGCCCTGGTGGCGACCTTTATGATTATGGTGATCATCCTGGCGGTGCTGGCGATGATCGTGGTGAAAGCGCTGACCCACAGCCCGTGGGGAACCTACACCGTGGCCTTTACCATTCCGCTGGCGCTGTTCATGGGGATCTACATTCGCTATCTGCGCCCGGGGCGTATTGGCGAAGTGTCGGTGATTGGCCTGGTGTTCCTGGTATTCGCCATTATCTCCGGCGGCTGGGTGGCGGAAAGCCCCACCTGGGCGCCGTGGTTTGACTTCACCGGCGTGCAGCTGACGTGGATGCTGGTGGGCTATGGCTTTGTGGCGGCGGTGCTGCCGGTGTGGCTGCTGCTGGCCCCGCGCGACTATCTCTCCACGTTCCTGAAAATCGGCACGATTGTCGGGCTGGCGATCGGCATTCTGATTATGCGCCCGACCCTGACCATGCCCGCATTAACCAAATTCATCGACGGTACCGGCCCGGTCTGGACCGGCAACCTGTTCCCGTTCCTGTTTATCACCATTGCCTGCGGAGCGGTATCGGGCTTCCATGCCCTGATTGCCTCCGGCACCACGCCCAAGATGCTGGCGAATGAAAATCAGGCCTGCCTGATTGGCTACGGCGGTATGCTGATGGAGTCTTTCGTGGCGATCATGGCGCTGGTCTCCGCCTGTATTATCGACCCGGGCGTTTACTTTGCGATGAACAGCCCGATGGCGGTGCTGGCCCCTGCCGGAACCGTGGACGTGGTGGCTTCTGCTGCGCAGGTGGTCAGCGGCTGGGGCTTTGCGATTACCCCTGAAACGCTGACGCACATCGCGAATGAAGTGGGCGAGCAGTCGATCATCTCCCGAGCGGGCGGCGCACCGACGCTGGCGGTGGGGATGGCCTACATTCTGCACGGCGCGCTGGGCGGGCTGATGGATGTCTCGTTCTGGTATCACTTTGCGATCCTGTTTGAAGCGCTGTTTATCCTGACCGCGGTGGACGCAGGCACGCGCGCGGCGCGCTTTATGCTGCAGGATCTGCTGGGCGTGATTTCGCCGAACCTGAAGCGTACCGACTCCCTCCCGGCGAACCTGCTGGCGACGGCGCTGTGCGTGCTGGCGTGGGGCTACTTCCTCCATCAAGGGGTGGTCGATCCGCTGGGCGGGATTAACACCCTGTGGCCGCTGTTCGGCATCGCCAACCAGATGCTGGCGGGGATGGCGCTGATGCTCTGTGCGGTGGTTCTGTTCAAAATGAAGCGCCAGCGCTATGCGTGGGTGGCGCTCCTGCCTACCGCGTGGCTGCTGATTTGTACCCTGACGGCAGGCTGGCAGAAAGCCTTCAGCCCGGATAACAAGGTGGGCTTCCTGGCGATTGCCAACAAATTCCAGGCGATGATCGACAGCGGTAAAATCCCGGCGCAGTACACCGAATCGCAGCTGTCGCAGCTGGTGTTTAACAACCGTCTGGACGCCGGGCTGACCATCTTCTTTATGGTGGTGGTTGTGGTGCTGGCGTTGTATTCTCTGAAAACCGCGCTGGCGGCCCTGAAAGTGGACAAGCCGACGGCGAAAGAGACGCCGTACGAGCGGATGCCTGAGAACCTGGATGAGATTGTGACCCAGGCGAAAGGGGCGCATTAACCTGTGTGCCGGGTGGCGGCTCCGCCTTACCCGGCCTACATTTCCTGTGAGACCAGAATAATGTTCGACACCCTCTCCAAAGCTGGTAAGTACCTGGGCCAGGCCGCCAAAATGATGATTGGCGTGCCGGACTATGACAACTACGTCGAGCATATGCGCGTCACCCATCCGGACCAGACGCCGATGACCTACGAAGAATTTTTCCGCGATCGTCAGGACGCCCGCTACGGTGGCAAGGGCGGGGCGAAGTGCTGTTAACCCTCTTTTGGTAAATAGAGGCTGATCTGCTCCTGCTTACAGCCGTAAATGGCCGCCAGCTTTTCGCGGGTGCGCTTTTGCGGGCGCGAGTCGATGGCCTCAAGCTGCGACACGGCGGACTGGCTGATGCCGAGTTTCTCCGCCACCGCCTGCTGTGATAACCCGCAATGGATGCGCCACGCGGCCTGCAAGCTGACGTTCTGCCAGGTCATGATGCTGCATACTTCACCGGGCAATTCAACGTCATCCAGACTATCGTGTTCGACTTCAATATCCTCCAGATCGTCGTCGGTTTCGTCGTCAATCTCAGCCATCTGCAAGCACATGCGGAAGTATTCGTGATAAGGAATAACCACGTACTGCGTTTTACCGTTATCGTCCTTAATTAGCTGAACAGCCATAGGTGGCTTTCTCCTCGTGCAGGTAAGTTGTTGATGTTCTGCGCTTGATGGCCAGAACATAACAATGGTCATCGGGATCGTCCCGAAGCGTATAGATGATGCGGTAATCGCCAACGCGAAGCCGGAAATGATTTTCTGTCGTCGATATTTTTTTGATATCGGGCCGGGGAGCCGAGCGGTCATCCAGCTCGGTAAGCTTTACCTCAATGCGGCGCTGATACCGCTCGTCAATTCTGGAAAAAGCCTTTTTTGCACCATTAGACCAGACTATCTTCATCCGTACCTCCACTGTACGCCCACACAAAATATAAGGAAATAATAAGACTATTAGATAAATTCCGAATTTCTTATGGGAGCACTGTAGAGCGGAGCGCTGGCGGGATAAAGCGGCAAAACGCGAACCGTCGAGGCGGCTCGACAAAGCCTCTGCCGGGCGACAGAGGCGTGCAGAAAATATGCGATCAGGCGTTCAAACCGCCGTCCACGTCCAGACCGGTGCCGGAAATTTGCCCCGCTGCCGGGCTGGCGAGGAAGGTGACCGCCGCAGCCACGTCTTCCGGCTGGCCGTAATGCCCCACTGCGATAAGCTGTCGCTGCGAGTCGGCCTGCTCACCGTCATCCGGGTTCATGTCGCTGTTGGTCGGGCCGGGGTGGACGAGGTTCACGGTGATCCCGCGCGGGCCTAAATCGCGGGCCAGACCACGGGTCAGGGAGTTGAGTGCGGATTTGGTCATTGAGTAGACGGCAATTCCCGGCTGCGCCACGCGGTTCGCCAGACAACTGCCGATGTTGATGATGCGCCCACCGTCGGACATGTGGACCAGCGCCTCCTGAATGGCGATCACCACGCCGCGAATGTTGACGTTGATAAGCGCATCGATATCCGCCAGCGTCATGGTCTCCAGCGGGCCGCCACGGGCGATCCCGGCGTTGTTGACCAGAATGTCCAGCCCGCCGAGGGAGCGTGCCGCATGGGTGACGGCATCCTGAATGGCCTGCGCGCTGTCCGCCTGTATCGCCTCGCCGTGCCGCCCGAGTGCCGTTATCTCATCGACGACGGCCTGCGCTTTATCCGCGGATTTTTCATACGTAATAACCACATCGGCACCGGCGCGCGCCAGCGACAGTGCAATTGCACGACCCAACCCACGGCTGGCGCCGGTAACCAGCGCCTTCTTACCTGTTAAATCGATCTGCATGATGACCTCGTTGCGAGAGTGGTGAGAATCATCATTAGGTATAGACGGTCGGCGCGTTTAGCGGGGGAATGTTTCCACCTTCTCAAACGCAGCGCGCAGCACGTCCGGGCTGAGCGTAACCGGCAGGTAGTGAATCGACTCGACCGGACGCAGGGTATGGGCAATCACCTTGTCCAGCTCGTCACGGTTGTTGATATCCACCTCCAGTTCACGCAGGGTGGTCGGCAGGTTAAAGCGCTGATAGGCCGCCACCAGCTGCGCCAGCATCTCATCCTGACCGAGCAGCGCGCTTTGCACCAGAATGCCGTAGGCCACTTTGGTGCCGTGCAGGTATTTTTCCGTCTGCGGCAGCACCGTTAAGCCGTTGTGTACCGCATGCGCGGCGGCCACGCGGGTAAAGCGTTCGCCAAGACCACCAACCATCCCGCCTCCGGCGATGATGGCATCCACCACGTCGCGGAACGCCTGCGTCTGTTCACCACGCTGCTGGTCGGCCAGCGCCTCCTCGCTGCGCGCCAGCAGCACGTCGCGGATTGCCAGTGCGCCGTTAATGCCCAGCCGCACGGTCAGCGGCAGATCCTCCGGCTGCGGGGCGAGGACCACCGCCTCGTACCACTTCGCCAGCGTGTCGCCGATGCCCGCCAGCAGGTATTCCGCCGGGGCGTTGAGGATGATTTGCGGCTCCACCAGCACCAGAAAATTGGCGTCGTCGAAAATCTCGAACTGAAGCGCCTGACCGGCATCGTTGTACCAGACGGAGAGCGGCGTCCACGCGGCGCAGGTGGCAGCGATGGTCGGCACCGCCACGACAGGCACGCCCAGACGGCGCGCCACGGCTTTGGCGGTATCAAGCAGCGCGCCGCCGCCCACCCCAATCACCACGCTGGCGTCGCCGCCGGCCTGACGGACCAGGTCTGTCACGTCGCGCTCGCTGCAGTGGCCTTTAAATAACAGGCGTTTTGCCCCCGGGGCGTTAAAGCTTTCCGGCAGGAACGGGCGAGCGCCTTCGATGGCGCGTTCGCCGTAAATCCACACGGCGCGGGAAAGCTGCTCCGGGGTAAAAAATTCGCTCAGGCGCGCAAGGCTCCCGGCGTGAGAGAAGTAGTTCGCCGGGCCGGGTACGACGCGGATATAGGTGTTGCTCATGGTGTTGTCCTTTTTCGCAAGCGCTAACCCGATGTTATGTCTGGACATCCGGATGGCTAATAATATTTCGCTTTATCTTATGCCTTTTCCGTCGTTGTCAGTCAACCGGAGCTGTGAAAAATTCGCTAAATCAAAAGAGTAATGAAGGATTTACGCAGATGGTTTCCAGTCGCCTTGAAATGCGCGGTATCAGTCTGGCCTTTTCCGGCTTTCAGGCGCTGACGCGCGTGGACTTTACGCTGGCGGGCGGCTCGGTACATGCGCTGACCGGCGCAAACGGCGCGGGGAAATCGACGTTGATGGCGGTGCTGTGCGGAACACACGATCGTTATGAAGGCGAGATATGCATTAACAACCAGCCGGTGACGATCCGCGAGCCGCTGGACGCCAAACGTCTGGGGATCCACCTTGTTCAGCAGGAGGTGGACGTGGCGCTGGTGCCGGGGTTGAGCATTGCCGAAAACATTATGCTCGACCAGCTGGCGCAGCCGGGACACCGCTACCGCTGGCGCACCATTCGCCAGCAGGCGAGACAGGCGCTGGCGCAGCTTGATGTCTCGCTGGACGTCCGCCGCACCATCGACGGCTGTACGCTTGCCGAAAAGCAGCAGATTTTGCTGGCGCGGGCGCTGTCACACCACTGCCGCTTTCTGATCCTCGATGAGCCTACCGCGCCGCTCGACGCCCACGAAAGCGAGCGCCTGTTTGCGGTGGTGAGACGTCTGCAACAGCAAGGCATCGGCGTGGTGTTTATCTCGCACCGTATCCACGAGCTGAAGGCCATCTGCGACACCCTGACGGTGCTGCGCGACGGCAGGCTAATTGAGTCCGGCCCGATGGCCGATCTCAGCGGTGAGGCAATCGTCGAGAAGATGCTCGGCCATGTGTTGAGTGATATCTATCCGCCCGCGCGCCCGCCGCACGGTGACGAGACGCTGCTGCGGGTAGAAGGGCTGCACGACGAGGCCCTGCTAAAAGATATCTCTCTGCACCTGCGCAAAGGCGAAATTCTCGGCATTGCCGGGCTGGCGGGGGCGGGTAAAACCGAGCTGTGCAAGGCGCTGTTTGGTGCAACCAAAAGCCGCATCGATCGCGGTGAGTTGAACCATCAACCCTGGCAGCCGCGCGACCCGGCGGACTCGGTGCTGCGCGGTCTGGCGCTGGTGCCGGAGGAGCGGCGCAAAGAGGGCATTTTTATTGATGAACCGATCGGCATGAACCTGGCGGTGACGGCGGACAAGACGTTTTCGCGCTGGAGCCTGTTCGGCCATCGTCAGGCGTGGCGCTGGGCAGAGGAGGTGATTGCCCGGGTTGGCGTGCGTGCGCGTGGGCCGGGGCAGGTGCTGCGCCGCCTGTCGGGCGGTAACCAACAGAAGGTCGCCATTGGCAAATGGCTGCGCAACGACGCCAGCGTATTGATTTTCGATGAGCCGACCAAGGGCGTCGACGTGAAGGCCAAAACCGATCTGTTTCAGCTGATCGACGGCCTGGCGCGCGAGGGCAAAGGGGTGATTTACGCCTCCGGTGAGTTCGCCGAGCTTGTCGGGCTGTGCGACCGCATCTGCGTACTGTGGGACGGGCGCATCGTGGCGGAAATTGCCGGGGCCGGGGCCCGCGAAGAGACACTACTTTATTATTCAACCGGAGGAACGGCGACGTGAGCAAGGCCCTTTCAGTGACCGCGGCGGCGTCGGGCCGCCAGCAGATTTTCGATTTTCTCTACCGGTGGGGCATGCTGTTGACCGTCGTCGCGCTGGTGGCGTTCTTTGGTCTGGCGTCAGACAGCTTCCTCGACCCGAACAACATCATCAATATCCTGCGCGCAATTGCCATCGTGACGGTGATTGCCGTGGGGGTATCGATTTCCCTCACCGTCGGCGGGTTTGATCTGTCGGTGGGGTCAACGGCATCGCTGGCCAACGCGCTGGTGATTTCACTTTTCGTCTGGCACGGCTTCGGCACCACCACGTCGATCCTGATTACCCTCGCGCTCTGTACGCTGGTGGGGCTGTTTAACGCCTTTCTGATCGTCATCCTGCGTATCCCGGACATGCTTGCCACGCTTGCCAGCCTGTTTGTGGTTCAGGGCGTGGCGATGACCTACAGCTACGGCGGGTCGATTACCGAAAACATGGTGCTGCCGAGCGGCGACATGGCGGAGGGGACCCTTCCGGCAGCGTTCAGCCTGCTCGGGCAGGTGCCGACCATCGTGATTGTCATGCTGGTGGTGACCGTACTGGCGCAGCTCGGGCTGTCGCTGACTACCCATGGCCGCCGGATGTACGCCATCGGCGGTAACCCGGAGGCGGCGCGCCTTTCGGGCATTCGGACCACGCGCTACAAGGTGGCGGCCTATGTGATTGCCTCGCTGCTGGCCGGGCTGGGCGGTATTTTGCTGGCTTCGCGCATTGGCTCATCGCAGGTGAATGCGGGCGGCGGCTATCTGATGGACGCGGTAGCGGCGGCGTGGATCGGCTTTTCGCTGGCCGGATCCGGGAAACCAAATGCGCTGGGCACCCTGGTGGGCGCGGTAATTCTGGGCGTGCTGTCGAACGGCCTGGTGATGCTCTCCGTGCCGTATTACGCGATGGACATTATAAAAGGGCTGGTGCTCGCCGTGGCGCTGGCCATTACCTACATACAAAAACGTTAAGGGATAGCACAATGAAAACAGTGACACGCGCTGTGGTGGCGCTCGGCTTTCTGACCACGCTGCCGGGATTCGCGGCAACGCCCGCACCGCTTCCTGCGGCCATTGCCAGCCATGACGGACCCATCCGCATTGCGGTGATCCGCAACCTCGGTTCCGATGACAACACCACCCAGTTTGTCGCCGGAGCCATCCAGCAGGGGAAAAAGCTTGGCTTTAAGGTCAGCACCTTCTTAAGCAACGGCGATGATGCCAAATTCCAGGACTTCGTTAATCAGGCGATCAGCCAAAAGTATGACGGGATTATTCTCTCGCAGGGGCGCGATCCGTATTCAACCGCGCTGGTGAAAAAAGCGGTGGAGGCCGGGATTAAGGTCTCGGTATTTGATACCGCCGTAAACGGTGACATTCCGGGCGTGACCGTGACCCAGCAGGATGACGCTTCCCTGACCAACCTCTCTTTCGGCCAGCTGGCGAAAGATTTCAACGGCAAAGCCAACATCGTCAAGCTGTGGGTGGCGGGCTTCCCGCCGATGGAACGCCGTCAGGCGGCCTATCAAGCGCTGCAAAAGCAGTACCCGGGCATCAAAGAGCTGGAGTCGATTGGCGCGGTCTCTTCTGACGTGCAGGGCGATACCGCCAACAAGGTGGGCGCGATCCTGGCGAAATACCCGAAAGGCAAAATCGACGCCATCTGGGGAACCTGGGACGCGTTCAGCCAGGGGGCATATAAGGCGCTGAAAGAGAATGGCCGGACCGAGATCAAACTCTACAGCATTGATATCTCTAACCAGGATCTCCAGCTAATGCGCGAGCCGGGCAGCCCGTGGACGGTGAGCGTGGCGGTGGATCCGAAACTCATCGGCGCGACCAACGTCCGCCTGATTGCCAACAAGATTGCCGGAGAAACCACGCCTGCAACCTACGACTTTAAAGCGGCGGCGATCCCGCAGGCGTTGCTCACCGCCCAGCCTGGCGCGGTGAACGTGGCTACGCTTGGGAAAATCATTCCGGGGTGGGGTCAGACCGACGATTTTATCGCCCCGTGGTTTGCGACGCTGGAAGCCAAATCTAAATAATACCCGGTGGCGCTTTTGTAGGCCGGATAAGGCGCAACCGCCATCCGGCGAAAGGACGAAAATATGTCTGCATTACCTCAACCCGAATACAGCCGCAATATGCGGCTGATAGGTCATAGCGACCAGGGCGGCCGGCCGGACGGCGTGCAGCTGATGGTTCATCGCGGCTTTGCTTACATCGGCCATATGGTGTCGCAGGGTTTTTCAATTGTTGACGTGCGCGACCCGAAAAACCCTAAAGCAGCAGGGTATG
Organism: Enterobacter sp. V87_3; assembly: GCF_029967835.1. Lineage (NCBI taxonomy): Bacteria > Pseudomonadati > Pseudomonadota > Gammaproteobacteria > Enterobacterales > Enterobacteriaceae > Enterobacter > Enterobacter sp. V87_3. Next base: position 96,557 of record NZ_JASCAM010000030.1, read on the forward strand.
TGCCCGCGCCACCCGGCACCTGGAACGTGCACCTGCAGGCGCACGACGATCTGCTGCTGGTGATTAACGCCCGCGATCTGTTTGCCGATGCCCGCTTTGCCGACGAAAAGGTGTACTACACCCGGCAGGTGGGCGAGACCGTGCGCGACGTGCAGGACACGGGCTGGAGCGCCGGGCTGCGCGTGTTTGACATCTCCACGCCGGATGCGCCACGTGAGATCGGTTTTCTGTCGCTGACCGGCATTGGCATTCACCGCATCTGGTACGTGGGCGGGCGCTGGGCATACGTATCGGCGCTGATCGACGGTTTTACCGATTATATCTTCCTGACCATCGACCTGGCCGACCCGCGCAAGCCCGAGGTGGCGGGGCGCTGGTGGCTGCCGGGGATGAACCAGGCCGACGGCGAACAGCCGACCTGGCCCGAAGGCAAACGCTACGCGCTGCACCACGCGATTATCACCGGGGATACCGCGTACGGCAGCTGGCGCGACGGCGGGCTGACCCTGCTGGACGTTAAGGACCGAGCGAATCCGACGCTGATTAGCCATCGCAACTGGAGTCCGCCGTTTGGCGGCGGTACGCACACCGCGCTGCCGTTGCCGGACCGCGATCTGCTGGTGGTGCTGGACGAGGCGGTGCTGGATAACCAGGAAGACGGCGAGAAGCTGATCTGGCTGTTTGATATCCGCGAGCCGTCTAACCCGGTGAGTATTTCCACCTTCCCGCAGCCCGATGAGCGCGATTACGTGGCGAAGGGGGCGCACTTTGGCCCGCATAACCTGCACGAGAACCGGCCAGGGAGCTTTGTCAGCTCCACGCTGATTTTTGCGACGTATCAGAATGCGGGCGTGCGAGCGTACGACATTTCCAACCCGTATCGCCCGGTGGAAACCGGCGCGCTGGTGCCCGCTGCGCCGCAGAAGATGATGGATACGCGGCCCAACCGCCCGCAGGTGATCCAGTCGTGCGATGTGTTTGTGGATGCGCAGGGGATTATCTACAGCACGGATTATAACGGCGGGTTATCGGTGATTGAGTATCTGGGGTGAGTGCGGTTTGATGCCCTCACCCCGGCCCTCTCCCACAGGGAGAGGGAGAAAATCAGGATCGTAGGCCGGGTAAGGCGAAGCCGCCATCCGGCAAAAGCACTCAGCTGTACTGCCGCACCCGCGCCACCAGCTCTTCCGCGCTGTCGATGCGATCGGCAATCACAATCAACGCTTTGCCGAGCGTGATGGCGTGACGCAGGCATTCGTGGCGCATCGCCTCGTCCCGAATGGTGTCGATATCCGCCACGTGCGACAGCCCCACGCTGCGGCGAATCAACTCGGTACCGCAGAAGCCAATCGCGTCCTGCCAGACTTTTTTCAGGAATTCCGTGGCGTAGCCCGGTGCGCTCAGCGCGGCGTCGCGCGTTTTCTCGTGTGCCAGCGCCTGGAAGCGTTCCGCGAAGGTGTGCCACAGCGTCTGGATATCGGTCAGACGCTGCTCGCGGGCGGCGGCGGCATCGCGAATGCCCAGATGACCCGGCAGGCCGCAGAAGTTCAGCAGCAGGTTGCCGATGGCGGTACCCATGTCGAAGCCAATCGGCCCGAAGTAGCCGAATTCGGCGTCAATGGCCTTCAGGCTGCCTTCCGCCACGAAAATCGAGCCGCTGTGAATATCGCCATGCAGCAGGGCTTCGGCCTGTGAGAAAAAGCGGTGCTTCAGGGACGCCACCGCAATTTTCAGTTGGGCGTCGTCACGCAGGGCGGCCACGTCATTTCCCAGCTCGGCAGGGTAGTTATTGCGCGCGTGGATCTGGTACGGATCGTTAAAGAACAGATCTTCGGTGATCTCGCACATCTCCGGGTTGATGAACTGCGCCACCCGCGCTTTTTTCTCGTGGGGATGCAGGTAAAAATCGCTGGTGTGAAACAGCGTGTGGGCGAGATATTCCCCCAACTGGCTCGCTGCCTGCGGGTAGGATACGTTACCGATCAGCTCGCCGCGCCAGATGCGATGGCTGGAGAGATCTTCCATCACCATCACCGCCAGCGCTGGATCGAAGTGGTGGATTTTCACCGTATGCTGCGGGCTGTGTTTGTAATGCTCGATCAGCGTTTGCGCTTCCAGGCGGGCGCGGTCCAGCGTCAGCGGCCAGGATTCGCCCACGCAGCGCACGTAGGGCAGCGCCTGCTTGACGATGATGCGGCTTACGCCTGCGCTGTCAAAAATTTTAAATACCAGATTGAGGTTGCCGTCGCCCACTTCCTGCGCCTCTACCAGCGTTGAGGGATCATCAAGGCCCCCGAACTGCTTTGCATACTCCACGGCGTCCTGGGCGGTAAAGGTACGGTATTGCGACATCGCTGTTCCTCACGAGAATGACTAATTAAGACATGTAGACGTCTATACATCTGGATTTCATCCTGACACAATGTGCTACAACAACGCAACAGGGAATTAACGACATGCAGACATTACAGACGACCAGCCTGCGGGTGGCGGAAAATCAGCTCTTTATTCTCGACCAGCAGGCGCTTCCGCAGGAGAAACGCTGGCTGGATGCCTCCAGCCTAGAGGCGCTGGTCGGGCACATTCACAGCCTGCGGGTGCGCGGCGCGCCGCTGATTGGTCTTTCTGCAAGCCTGCTGCTGGCACTGCTGGCAGAAAAGGGCGCACGTCGTGACGAACTGGCGGCGGCGCTGGCGATCCTGCGGGCGTCACGTCCGACGGCGGTCAACCTGATGAACAACCTCGACCGCATGAAGCTGGCGCTCGACGAGGCGGATTTTGTCCCGGCGCTGGTGGCCGAAGCGCTGCGCCTGATTGACGAAGACAAACAGCTCTGTAATGCGATCGCGAAAGCGGGCAGCGCGCTGGTTAAGCCTGGCAGTCGCCTGCTGACCCACTGCAACACCGGCGGGCTGGCGACGGCGGGCGTCGGCACGGCGCTGGGCGTCATTGCCCGCGCGCATCAGGAAGGTAACGTGACCAACGTCTGGGTGGATGAAACCCGCCCGCTTTTGCAGGGTGGCAGGCTGACCGCATGGGAACTCGGCGAGCTGGGCGTGCCGTATCAGCTGATCACCGATTCGATGGCCGCCAGCCTGATGGCAAAAGGACAGGTAGACGCCGTGTGGGTGGGGGCTGACCGCATTGCTGCCAACGGCGACGTGGCGAACAAAATTGGCACCTATTCGCTGGCGGTACTGGCGAAATTCCACGGCATACCGTTTTACGTCGCCGCGCCGCACACCACCCTCGACCGCGACTGTCCGAACGGCGAGGCGATCCCGATTGAGCAGCGCGCCGCCAGCGAAGTGACAGGCGTCGCCGGAAGCTTCGGTGCGGTACAGTGGGCGCCGGAGAACGCGCAGGTCTACAACCCGGCGTTTGACGTCACGCCTGCCTCGCTGATTAGCGGCTGGGTGCTGGATACGGGCGTGGTTACGCCGAAAGAGGTGGCAGAAGGGAGATTTGCCTGATTCCGGCTATCCTTTAAGGGGTTCCCTTACGAGGACGTTATCATGACGCTCGATCCTGATACTGACTTAAAACTGGAACGCGTGGTGGATGCACCGCGCGATCTGCTGTGGCTATGCTGGACCACGCCAGAGCACATCAAAAATTTCTTCATTCCTGCTCCTTACACAGTAACCGATTGCGATCTCGACCTGCGCGTGGGCGGACGGTTTAACACCGTGTTTGAGGTGGACGGGCAGCGGATGGACAACCGGGGTGTGTTTCTTGAAATCGATCCCGGTAAAAAGCTGGTTTTTACCGACGGCTATACCGAAGGCTGGAAACCCGCCGAGAAGCCCTTTATGACTGCAATTCTGTTGCTGGAAGACGTCGGGGAGGGTAAAACCCGCTATACGGCGATTGCGCGCCATCCAACAAAAGAAATCCGGGAACAGCATGAGCAAATGGGCTTCCACGAAGGGTGGGGGATAGTGCTGGATCAGCTGGTGAGGTATGTGAAGGAATTGAAGCGGTAGTGCTTTTAGACCCCCTCTCCCTTGAGGGAGAGGGCAGGGGTGAGGGGGAAACGCCGCTGATCATGTTAAACAGGTTTTTTTCCTTGTCGCTCTCATCTGACGAAATATTGGCTCCCCCTTTTCATCAATGTATCTTTCGGGCCATATCACATCCGGCTGAACGTTCAGCGCCTGAGCGATGAGTAATTCTCCTTTAGGCCATGGACGCGATAGTGCGTTTGCCAGTGTGGAAGATGAAAGGCCAGCCTTGCGTGACAACGCTGCCAGGCTTGTTCCCTGTTTCTTGAGTGCGGCGATGATATCGGCGGGATGCCAGTTTGTATGACGCATTGTATCCTCCTTAAGTGTGTTCGTTACGCGCTCAATTATCCTTTTTTGGGATAAAAACACAACGAGAGGATATTCGATTTCAGGATATTTGTATGGAATCGGAACAATGGCCTCAGTCTATTCAGAAGAATATCAACTTGTTATCAATACGTTGAAAAAAGCTCGCAAGGATAAGGGGATGACTCAGGCGCAGCTTGCGGAGGCGTTGGGCAAACCGCAGTCGTTTATTGCGAAGGTGGAAAACGGTGAGCGTCGGTTGGATGTGGTGGAGTTTGTGCATCTGGCGAGACTGGTTGGCGCTGATTTGCAGAGGATTATCGCCAGCATTTAATCAACGTTGCAAAAAGGTTTATTAGCGCGCGGTTTCCCCTCACCCTAACCCTCTCCCCGGAGGGGCGAGGAGACTGATCTACGCTCACCCACCCGAATAGCGATAAAAATCAGGCCAGACGTGGATACGCATCCGCAATCGCATCGCCCGTAAACTGCGCAATCCATCCTTCCGGGTTATCGAAAATACGGATGGCGGTAAAATTCGGCTCGGACCCCATATCAAACCAGTGCGGTGTACCCGCGGGGACGGAAATCAGGTCGTTTTTCTCACACAGTACCTGATACACCTCGTCCCCGATGTGCAGGCAGAACAGCCCAGCGCCCTCGACGAAGAAGCGTACTTCGTCTTCACCGTGGGTGTGTTCGTTGAGGAACTTCTCGCGCAGCGCCTCTTTCTGCGGGTTATCGGCGCGCAGGCTGATGACGTCCCAGCTCTGATAGCCTTTTTCCGCCACCAGTTTGTCGATCGCATGTTGGTAAGCGTCGATCACCGCGTCGGGGGTTGGATCGTGGCCTAAATCACGATCCGCCGCCCAGCGTTCAAATCGCACGCCTTTGGCGTTGAGCTGCCGGGCGATCTCGTCGGCGTCGGTGCTGTGCCACAGGTGCTGGTGCGGATCGTTAACAGAATAAAGGGTTAATGCGCTCATGAGGGGATCTGCTCCGGATTTATCTCGTCAAACTGGTGGACCTGATGGTGGTGGCTCGCGCCATCGTCATCGCCGCGAATCAGTTGCAGGGTGCGAAAACTCGCCTGTTCAGCGGCGTCCAGCTCCTGGTGAATGTCCGACAGGAACAGAATTTGCGACGCAGGGATACCCGTCTGCGCGGCAATGTTCTGATAGGACTGCACCTCGCGCTTGCCACCGATACGCGTGTCAAAGTAGCCGCTGAACAGATGAGTAATATCACCTTCATCGCTGTAGCCAAATAACAGTTTCTGCGCCGCCACGGAGCCTGAGGAATAAACATAGAGATCAATCCCTTGCGCTTTCCATTTTTCCAGCGCGGGCAGGACGTCCGGGTAGAGGTGGCCGGTAAAGTCGCCGTTGACGTAGCCGTCGTGCCAGATAATGCCCTGCAGCGCCTTCAGCGCCGTGGATTTACGATCCTCATCCATAAAGCCATACAGGGCATCAATAAGCTCGCTGACGCTGGCGTGCGGATGACCGGTTTCATCGCGCAGGTTGTCCAGAATCGATTTGACCGGCTCGGCGTACTGCTGGGCAGTTACGAAGGCCGCCAGCCGCTCACGCGCGTAGGGGAACAAAACCTCATGGACAAAACGAATATCGCTGGTGGTCCCTTCAATATCCGTCACAATCGCGCGAATCATACTCTCTCCCATTGGCGTAAACGCATTTCGCATTCAAATAAGAATTCTAATCCTTCCAGATGACGGCGGGCTTCTGCCACATCGCGTCCCCAGCAGGTTAAGCCATGGCCGCGCAGAAGAAAACCATAATTCAGCGGGCGCTCACGGGCATAATGGGCGATGCGCGAGGCGAGGGCGTCGATATCCTGGTCGTTATCAAATACCGCAATGGCCACCGTATCCTTATGCGTGGTCTGTCCTGCGAGCGATTTCTGCATCTCAAAGCCGCTGATTTTCAGCTCGGTATCGCGAACCAGGCGTGAGAGCACGGTGGCGTTGACGGTGTGAACGTGCAGCACCGCGTTAGCCTCCGGGAACAGACGGTAGAGTAAGGTATGCAGCCCGGTTTCTGCTGAGGGCCTGCGGCCAGACGGCGCGCGGTTGGTGGCGATCTCCACCTGCAGAAAATCGTCCGTCGTGAGGCTGCCCTTATCTTTGCCGGATTCGCTGAGCCAGCACAGGTGCTCATCCTGACGTACGGACATGTTGCCGCCGGTGGCGGGTGCCCAGCCTTTGGAACCAATCCAGCGGCAGGCGTCGACCAGATGCGTGAGTTGCAGGTTGTCTGTCATTTTCCTTTTACCCTCTCGTCAGGCAGGAATATTCATATGGTTTAGACGTCTAAGCGTCTTGATTGCCAAAGACTAACATCGTGTTATAGTGTCAGCAACATAAGTATTACACGCAGGCACAACGCAATGAGCAATAACCCCTTGATTCCGCAAAGTAAACTTCCCAGTCTCGGCACCACCATCTTTACGCACATGAGCGCGCTGGCGCAGCAGCACAACGCCATTAACCTTTCCCAGGGATTCCCGGATTTTGACGGCCCGGCTTATCTGCAGGAGCGCCTGGCGTACCACGTTGCGCAGGGGGCGAACCAGTACGCGCCGATGACCGGCGTGCAGGCGCTGCGTGAAGCCATTGCTGATAAAACGGCGGCGCTTTATGGCTACACGCCGGATGCCAACAGCGAAATCACGGTGACGGCAGGGGCCACCGAAGCGCTGTATGCAGCCATTACCGCCCTGGTGCGCACCGGGGATGAAGTGATTTGCTTTGATCCGAGCTACGACAGTTACGCCCCCGCCGTTGCGCTTTCTGGCGGTGTGGTAAAACGCGTGGCGCTTCAGCCGCCGCATTTCCGCCCGGACTGGCAGGCCTTTGCCGCGCTGCTGAGTGATAAAACGCGCCTGGTTATCCTGAACACGCCGCACAATCCGTCCGCGACGGTATGGCAACAGTCGGATTTCGCCGCCCTGTGGCAGGCCATCAGCGAACGCGAAATTTACGTGCTAAGCGATGAAGTGTATGAGCACATCTGTTTTGCGAAAGAGGGGCATGCCAGCGTGCTGGCGCATCCGCAGTTGCGCGAGCGCGCCGTTGCGGTGTCGTCATTTGGCAAAACCTACCATATGACCGGCTGGAAAGTGGGCTACTGCGTGGCACCGGAGGCCATCAGCGGGGAGCTGCGCAAAGTGCATCAATACCTGACCTTTGCGGTCAATACGCCCGCCCAGCTGGCGCTGGCGGACATGGTGCGCCATGAGCCGGCGCATTACCGCGAGCTACCGGATTTTTATCGCGCCCGCCGGGATCTGTTTGTGGATGCGCTTAGCAAAAGCCGGCTGAAGATTCTGCCGGGGGAAGGCACTTACTTCCTGCTGGTGGACTACAGTGCGATTTCCGATCTGGATGACGTGAGTTTCTGCCAGTGGCTGACCAAAGAGGCGGGCGTGGCGGCCATTCCGCTGTCGGTATTCTGCGCCGATCCCTTCCCGCACAGGCTGGTTCGCCTCTGCTTTGCGAAACAGGAATCGACGCTGTTGGCCGCGGCAGAGCGCCTGAACGCCCTCTGATTATTTCACCGTCCAGGCTTCGGAGTAACGGCGGTCTGCAAACAGCTCCAGCAGGCCGTTAATCTGCTTCAGACGCAGCACTTCGTCACAGTCCATCCCCAGCTCTTTGCCGATTTTCTCGTCAGGCCAGCCAAGCTGCGCCAGTTCACGTACGATGTCGGACATGGCGTTGATCTGGTGTCGACCCCGCGCACGGTTGTGGCGAATGGTGGCGGCCATCCTGTCGACTTTCTCCCGGCGCTCTTTGCGCAGGCAGGTGACGGGCAAATAGCCCCGGAGCTGGCGCTTGAGCGCTGCCCGATTTTTGCCAATCTCGTGTCGGTGAAAGCCATCGACGATTTCATAGTGCCGGGATTTGCCTTCCGTCACCACGATTGGCTGGGTGAATCCATCAAGCTCAAGCGACTGCGTAAGAAGACGCTTTTCCGGAGGGGCAACGTTATTGGGGTTGTAATCATTGGCGATAATCTCGTCCTGTTTAATCCACAGCACGCAGTCGATAGGTTGCTCGCGAAAAGGACTGTCTTCATGCAGCGCCTCGCGGAATTTGTTGATCGCCTCGATTTTTTGCTCTTCCGGCAGTGACGACAGATAGCGTTTGATATCGTTGATTAATCGTTGTTGCATAAGATCCCCCACTCCTTGCGTTTTAATTTCATCCGTTCGCTGTATCGCTGGTAATGCTTTGGCTTGTTAGGGCTGAACGACAGCGCGCGACACCAGTAGTCGTTATTGAGAAGTACCTTGCAGATGCGCCGCCACGACGGAATGTCTTTTGACCCGATGTCGCCCTCCTGGGTATCGGGGATCTCTGGCATCCCCTTTTTTTGGAACCAGTGCAGGTAAACGGCAATTTTATTGCGGTAATGTTCAGAGGTGGTTTGCGGCATGCTGTCGAGCAGCAGAAGGGCATATTCTTGCCAGGTGAGGTGCTCGGGTTTGAGTATTTTACGGTGACCGTAGAAGTGATTATCGTGGCCCGCGTAGATCCCCCCGCTCCTGACGCCGCTGACGCGCTCACACATCGCGGCCCACCGCTCCGGCTCCAGCACATGATAAAGCCACAGCCCCTGACGTTGCTCCGGGCCGAAGGGTTCACAGATGCGCATATAGCGCGGCGGCACCCCGGCCTGGTACATCAAATCGTACAGCGGATTATAGCTGGAGCCGGTTTTGGCAAACCACGTCCAGATGTCAGCCGTTTTCCAGTCATAGAGCGGGTAGACATACCAGGCATGCCCGCCGGGAGCGACGGTGGTCCAGGGTTTATCATCGGCAAAACGCTGCTTGCGCGCGTTGGCGATGGTCAGAAAGCGGTTGTAGGACTCATCGGCGCGAATACCGATCATCACGGTGGCAGGGCGGTTTTGAGCAAACCAGTCGGAAAAGGCGCGAACAAACGCTTCAAACGTCATGCCCTGCTGGTAAAAATCAAAGTAGCCGGGATCGGTAATGGCATCGGTCGGCGGCTGGCGCACCCACTTCGCGCCCGGCTCCCAGCATTGCCATTCGGGCTGAAATTGAGAAAGGGCATTTTGGGTGGTCAGCGGCAGTGCAACCCACCAGAAATTATCGATGACGTCACAAAACTGGGCTCGCATATTTTCGACATGCTGGATGGTTGTGGAAAATTGCGCTTCCCAGTCGATGAACAGGACGTCGATTTTGCGCTGCATCTTGCGCGCGCATTCACACGCCAGGTGGAGCATGACCGTGGAGTCTTTCCCGCCAGAAAATGACACACATACCCGGGAGAAATTTTCCAGCGTCCATGCAATTCGCTCCTGTGTTGCGTTCAGGACATTTTGGTTAAGGGGGAGCTTATATAATGACATATTCTTCCTCATCCTGAGTAAGTTACGCTGTGTCAGCATGGGCCGAACAGCGTGAAGAATAATATCATTATTTTTTCAATGGGTTAGCTGAAAAATTGTGAATATTTGAAAACGGTAACGTGGAACCCTGTTCTTATTGCCCCCGGCTGCTTTAAGAAAAGCAGCCGGAAGGGGGTTATAAAACCGGTATTTCCTCAATGAAACTCGAAAATACCGAGCTATTAAGCGCCGAGCGGTTGTACAGCATATAAATATCAACGGTAGGAAGAACAATATCTGTTTCCAGCGCTTTCAAACCCAACGCATCTCCGTATTGCCTGAAGGCATTCTCCGGTACAACGCCCACTAAATCGGAAACGGTAAGCATCGATAATATTGTCAGATAAGAATCGCTTCGGAAACTGACCGTTCTTTCTGGTAGCGTGCGTTCAATTTTTTCCTGAAAACTTTTTACGCCAGAACCGTCGCTTAAGTAAGCGGCAAATTTCTCATTAAGAAGATCTTCGCGGGTAGGCGACGCGCTCAGTCGTGGATGCCCCTTGCGGCAGACGAGGTTCATCTGCAATTTATGAAACAGGTTGCAGGCGAGCGAGCGGTTGTTCACCGGCGCGATAGCAAAAACCAAATCGGCCTTACGATAGGCCAGCAGGTTCTCTGCGGAGTCCGGCGAGACCATGACGTCATGCAGTTCGATCTCGTAATTATGCTTATCCATGAGAAGCTTAATAGGGTTGAGAAGGATGTTGGGCGTCAAAATTTGCGGGCAATAGATCACAAAGTTTTTCTTTAGCCCTGAGCTGTGCATAATGTTGATGGTCTGCTCAAGCTGGTTCAGGTTTTGTTCCAGATGATGATGCAGATTTACCCCGACAGTGGTAGGCGTGATACCTTTACCCGAACGGATAAAAAGGGGATCATTAAGCTGGTTGCGCAGACGTTGCAGAGACTGGCTTACCGCTGAAGGCGTAATGTAAAGGGTTTCTGCGGCCCTGCTGATGCTCAGATTCTGATAAATGCACTCAAAAATAACTAAAAGATTTAAATCAAACTTTTTGAGATCGTAGAGATTAGCCATGTTTCATCCTGATGTTGCTTCGTTGTCATGTTGTTAGTGCATTTGTATTAACTATAGATTGAAGCGAACCATTTACAATCCTTGTGGTTAACTTACTTAATGCCACATTAAAACGTACTTAATATATCACGCCATCAGATAAATGAAATAGTTCTGAAACGGAAGTTAAGATATTATTATCTTTGAAAGGTTGACGTTTCGATTTAAAAAAGCTTGAACTATTTTTTTTACGCCTTCAACGTTTTTATTTGTTAAATTTCATGGGTGAAAATAGTAAACATTATTCACGCCATAAATAAAACTAACCGTCTCCTATTCGTTATTCGATCAAACCTATCGCAGCCATAGGCAGTAACGCGGCCAGACCGATTGCCCTCAGCAGGGGCGGGTGCTTTAATCACGTTGCTGTTACGACCTTGATATTACGGTTTGTAAAGCGCAACGCAACGCCAGCGTCTGCTGGCACTGAAAGTTCCTGTGGGAAGTTCAGGTATCAGGGCCGCCCAATGGGCGGCCTTTTTACTTTCAGGCTTAGCTTCTTTCAGGTCACTACGCTTTGAAGTGCGTTTGTAAGGTATCGCTGATTGATTTGATAAAGTAAACGCATTAGCCCCTTCAGCGAAAGTTCGATACCTTACATCTCAACGAAAACACGGAGGAAGTACAGATGTCCTTGATTAACACCAAAATTAAACCTTTCAAAAACCAGGCGTTCAAAAACGGCGAATTCGTAGAAATCACCGAGAAAGACACCGAAGGCCGCTGGAGCGTGTTCTTCTTCTATCCGGCTGACTTTACCTTCGTTTGCCCAACCGAACTGGGTGACGTGGCAGATCATTACGACGAACTGCAGAAGCTGGGCGTAGACGTTTACTCTGTTTCTACTGACACCCACTTCACCCACAAAGCGTGGCACGGCAGCTCTGAAACCATCGCAAAAATCAAATATGCGATGATCGGCGACCCAACCGGCGCCCTGACCCGTAACTTCGACAACATGCGTGAAGATGAAGGCCTGGCCGATCGTGCCACCTTCGTTGTTGACCCGCAGGGCATTATTCAGGCCATCGAAGTGACCGCTGAAGGCATCGGCCGCGACGCATCTGACCTGCTGCGTAAAGTGAAAGCAGCCCAGTACGTTGCTTCTCACCCAGGCGAAGTGTGCCCGGCGAAATGGAAAGAAGGCGAAGCGACCTTAGCGCCATCTTTGGATCTGGTCGGTAAAATCTAAATTTCCGTCGTCTTTCACGCCATTGCTGCGTTGGCGTCGCCTGCTCACCCCGGTCACTTACTTCAGTAAGCTCCCGGGGATTCACAGGCTAGCCGCCTTGCTCTGACGCGAAATACTTTGGAAATTGTTTCAGTTATGGGCGCACCCGCGCCCATTTTATCCCAGCACCATGATGCAAGTTGCATTCAGGTTGCCCGTTTAAGGCAATTTGCATGATGACGTTTTAAGAGAGGGAAGAACAATGCTCGACACCACAATGAAAAGCCAGCTCAAGGCGTACCTTGAGAAATTAACGAAGCCTGTTGAGCTGATTGCCACGCTGGACGACAGCGCAAAATCGGCAGAAATCAAAGAATTGCTGACTGAGATCGCTGAACTGTCGCCAAAGGTGACCTTCAGAGAAGATAACGCGCTGCCCGTTCGCAAGCCGTCATTCCTGATCGCTAACCCAGGCTCTGACCAGGGGCCGCGCTTTGCCGGTTCTCCGCTGGGGCACGAATTTACCTCACTGGTGCTGGCCCTGCTGTGGACCGGTGGTCATCCGTCGAAAGAGGCGCAGGCGCTGCTGGAGCAGATCCGCGATATCGACGGTGATTTTGAGTTTGAAACCTACTACTCGCTCTCCTGCCACAACTGCCCGGACGTGGTGCAGGCGCTGAACCTGATGGCAGTGCTGAACCCGCGCATTAAACACACGGCGATTGACGGTGGCACCTATCAGAACGAAATCACCGAACGTAACGTGATGGGCGTTCCGGCGGTCTTTATGAACGGTAAAGAGTTCGGTCAGGGCCGCATGACGCTGACGGAAATCGTTGCCAAAGTGGACACCGGTGCGGAAAAACGTGCGGCAGACGCGCTGAACAAACGCGATGCGTACGACGTGCTGATCGTCGGCTCCGGCCCTGCGGGCGCAGCGGCGGCGGTGTACTCCGCACGTAAAGGCATTCGTACCGGCCTGATGGGCGAACGCTTTGGCGGACAGGTGCTGGATACGGTAGACATCGAAAACTACATCTCTGTGCCGAAAACCGAAGGCCAGAAGCTGGCAGGCGCACTGAAGGCGCACGTTAGCGATTACGACGTGGACGTCATCGACAGCCAGAGCGCCAGCAAGCTGGTCCCTGCGGCAGTGGAAGGCGGTTTACACCAGATTGAAACGGCCTCCGGCGCGGTACTGAAAGCGCGCAGCATTATCATTGCCACCGGCGCAAAATGGCGCAACATGAACGTGCCGGGTGAAGATCAGTACCGTACCAAGGGTGTGACCTACTGCCCGCACTGCGACGGCCCGCTGTTTAAGGGTAAACGCGTGGCGGTAATCGGCGGCGGTAACTCCGGTGTGGAAGCGGCCATTGACCTGGCGGGTATCGTTGAACACGTTACGCTGCTGGAGTTTGCCCCGGAAATGAAGGCCGACCAGGTGCTGCAGGACAAAGTGCGTAGCCTGAACAACGTCGACATCGTGCTGAACGCGCAGACGACGGAAGTGAAAGGCGACGGCAGTAAAGTGACGGGCCTGGAATACCGCGACCGCGTAAGCGGGGATGTGCACAGCGTTCCGCTTTCCGGGATCTTCGTGCAGATTGGTCTGCTGCCCAACACCACCTGGCTGGACGGGGCGATTGAGCGCAACCGCATGGGCGAAATCATCATCGATGCCAAATGCGAAACCAGCGTGAAGGGCGTGTTTGCGGCGGGCGATTGCACCACCGTTCCGTACAAACAGATCATCATCGCCACGGGCGAAGGTGCGAAAGCGTCGCTGAGTTCCTTCGACTACCTGATCCGCACCAAAACAGCATAATAAAAGAAAGTAAGACTACACCTGCATACCGCCTCATCACGAGGCGGTTTTTTTATTTCCACGCTTTTTTAATATTATTTTCCGCGCAAAATATTTTGCATCCCGAACCGACAGCCTGCCTTGATCAAAGAAATTGCCGAATATGTTGATAATATCTGCCAGATTTTCGTTGCAGATAATTATTTATATTTCCTATGAAAGATAAAAATACATTCGCAAATTCAATATATGACAATCTGCCATTATTTGAATTAACCGGGTTAGCCTTACGCGATTTTTTTAGCGCCGCAGAAATGACGGCACGACAGCGGGCGTTGCGTCAGCTTTATCCGCAGTGTAAAGCATGGGACGACAGCGCCTGGCTGGAGATGGAGTACGATTTCAGCGCGCTGTTTGTCGGGCCGATGGCACCGCTGGCCGCGCCTTACGCCTCGGTCTGGCTCGACGAGGAGCCGCTGGTTATGGGGCCGACAACCCTTAACGTACGCGAATTCTTAGACAGCGTGGGTCTGGTGGTGGGGGAGGACAGCGCGGCACCGGACGACCATATCAGCATCGAGCTGGAGCTGGTGGTTATGCTCTGTGCCCACGCTCGTCATTTACCGCAATATCATGACGCTTTGACCCGCTTTATAACGGGCCATCTGGCGCTGTGGCTGCCCGCATTTATCGACAACATTAATAACAATGCGAAAACATCTGCAATAAGAGATGTCGCCCTGCAACTTACTAATTGGTTAGATGAATTGAAAGCGAGAGTAATATTATGAGCATTGATAAAGGACAGCTAAACCGGCGCTCCTTTTTAAAAGGTCTGATTGCATTAGGTACCGTTGCGGCACTGCCTGGCGGGTTATTATCTTCCCGCTGCGCGATGGCCCAGCCGCCGATTCCGTTTAACCCTAAAACCTACAAAATCTTTCGCAATGCCTGTCCGCGTAACTGTTATGACACCTGCAGCCTGAAAACCTGGGTGAAGGACGATGTCATCACCTTCGTGGAGGGGGCGAGCGAATCGACCTACACCCACGGCGCGCCGTGCGTGAAAGGCTTGACCTATCCGCGACGCGTTTATTCCCCGGACCGTATTAAGTATCCGATGATTCAGGACGGACGCGGCAGCGGTAAGTGGCGACGCATCTCATGGGACGAGGCGATGCAGCGCATTGCCAGTAAAATGCTGGAGATCAAAAAGAAAGATGGCTCCCTGCTGGGGCTGGGGCTGACCAAATACTCCGGCAACCTCGGCGTGATGAGTTACGCCGTGGAAGGGATGATGTCCTCTCTGGGATACACCACCCGCTTTGCCGGGACCCCTTGCTGGCCAGCCGGAATTGACGCCCAGCATTACGATATGGGCGACATGTGGTGTAACGACCCGGAAGATATGGTGAAGGCCAAATACATCATTCTCTGGGGCGCGAACCCGGCCTGGTGCTCCATGCACTCGATGAAATACATCTATCAGGCGCGCGAGAAAGGGGCGAAGGTTGTGGTTATCGATCCGCTGTTCTCGCAAACCGCCGCAAAAGCCGATCACTATCTGCGCGTGCGTCCCGGCTCTGACGGCGCGCTGGCGCTGGGCATGGCGCGTCACCTGCTGGATTTAGGCCGCGTTGATCAGGAATTTGTGACCCAGTTCGCCCACGGCTACCCCGAGTTTGAGCAGTACCTGCGCAACAACATTACGGTGGAGTGGGCGTCCGAAATTTGTGGGCTGGCCCCGGACGTTATCCGGCAGCTGGCGAACGAGTTTACCGCCGTTAAGCCCGCCACCGTCTGGATCGGCTACGGCATGCAGCGTCACGTCAACGGCGGGGCGAACGTGCGCGCCATCGATGCCTTTGTGGCGATGACGGGTAACATCGGGGTTGAAGGCGGCGGGGCGCGCTACGGCCATCTGCAAACCTGGGGCTATAACTACCATGCGATGGCGCAAAAGCCACCGGCAGGCTCCGTCGGTATGACGGGGGCCGCGGGTCCGGTTGGGGAATTTGTCAGCGACAGCGGCGAGAAAAGTCAGTATTCAGACCGCGCGCTGAACCTGAACCAGACCGCACAGAGCATTCTTGACGCTAACGATCCGCCGGTTCGCATGCTTTGGGTCGCCTGTAAGAACCCGTTCGCGCAGGATTTCGATCGCAACAAAATGGAAAAAGCGTTCGAGAAGCTGGAGATGGTGGTGTGCGTGGATCAGTTCTTTAACGAGACGGTACAGCACGCCGACATCGTTCTGCCTGTCACCACAACCTTCGAGCACTGGAGCGCCTCGTCCTCTTACTGGCACTACTGGCTGACGGTGAACGAACCGGCAATCAAGCCGATGTACGAATGCAAGAGCGACCTGGATATTGCCGTGCTGCTCTCGCGCACCATCAACAAAATGGATCCGGGTTCATGCACCTTCCCGCAGGATGTCGATCAGAAAAAATGGCTGGACCTCGAGTTTAACGACGGGCTGGCGAAACAGTTCGGCATCAGCTCGTGGGACGACCTGCTGGACGGCCCGGTGAAGGCCAAAATGCCGAGCAGCGCCGCCTGGTACGATCGCAAATTCAAAACGCCGTCCGGCAAGTACGAGTTCCTCTCTGAGCTGTGCGAGAAAAACGGCCACAAGGCGCTGCCGGAATATCTGCCTGCCGCCGAGGGTAAACTGCCGTTCCACCTCTTTACGCCGCATCTGCAGTACGGCCTGCACTCACAGTTCGTCAACCTCGACTGGATGCAGGTCTTCTGGCCGGAGCCGTTCGTCTATATCCATCCCGTCGCCGCGAAGAAAAAAGGCATCCGCGATCTGGCTACCGTCCGGGTATTTAACGAGATCGGCGAAGTTGAACTGCGCGCGAAGGTCACCACCAACGTGCCGGAGGATTTCCTGGTGATGTATGAATCCTGGTTTAACAAGCTCAGTTACAACGTGCAAAACGTGGTGAAAGACACCCCGGCCGATATGGGCCTGATGGCAACCGGCGCGCCCGGTGCGGCCATTCATGACCAGTTTGTTGACATTGTCCTCATTGCAAATGAAGGAGTAGAGGCATGAGACGCGCATTTTTAGTGAACAGTGATAAGTGCATTGGCTGCCGTGGGTGCGCTATGGCCTGTAAAAGCTTTAACCAGCTGGAGCCGGACCGCTTCTGGCGCTATGTCTATCCGCTGGATAAAGCCATTTACCCGCACGAAGAGCGCGCGTTTTTCTCGCTGGCCTGTAACCACTGTGAAAATCCGGCCTGCCTGGCCGCCTGCCCGGTGGAAGCCTACACCAAACGTGATGACGGCGTGGTGGTGCATAATCCTGAGCGCTGCATTGGCTGTAAAAACTGCATTCGCAACTGTCCTTACGGCGCGCCGCGCTTTAACGAAGAGACGCAAAAAGCCGAGAAGTGCAGCATGTGCTACGAACGTCTGGATATCGGCATGAATCCGGCCTGCGTGAACGCCTGCCCGGTAGGGGCGCTGACGCTTATCGACCTGGACGCCGATCCGCTGCCGAACAACGCGGTGCAGTATCCGCCGGGCTTCCCGCATATGCCGCAGCTTAATCCGGGTACGCGCTTTATTCTTGCCCGTCAGCCAAAACAGCCGGGGGATAAATAATGGAAAAGTATGAACTGCCGCTGGTGATTTTTACTGTGCTGAGCCAGATGTCTGTGGGGATGACGTTACTCCTCACCTGGCGGACGCTGCGCGGCGAGATCGAAGGTAACCGCCTGTACTGGCTGATCACCGGTGCGATCCTTGGGGTAGCGTCCGTTGCGGCGATCCTGCACCTGGCGCACCCGGAACACGCCTATAACGCGCTGATCAACCTGAAACACGCCTGGCTGAGCCGTGAAATTCTCGGCGCGACGATCTACGGGGGGACCATCGGCCTGGCTTTCCTCACCAAAGGCAATAAAGGCGCTGCGCTGCTGGCGTCCCTGTTTGGGGTGTTGCTGGTGGTTGTGCAGGGCATGACCTATGCCGCGCCCGCCATGCAGGCGATTGCCAATGGCATTACCATGATGCTGTTTTTCGCTACCGTCTGGGTGATGGGCTGCGCCGCCACGCCGCTGCTCGGGCTGCAATCCTCCCATCGCGCTCTGCAACAGGGTGTTATCGCCCTGATGGCACTGATGATCGCCGCGCCTGTTATCTGGCTGAGCGGCGGCACGGTGGTGAAGATGACGGCGCAGGCGTGGTTAAGCTCGCCGCTCTATCTGGGTAGCCTGGTCTGCTGCTTGCTGGGATGTGGATTAACGCTGAAGCGCCAGCCGAATCAGAAAGCGATCTTCGCGATTCTGCTGGTGGGGGTCGTGCTCAGCCGCCTGACCTTCTTCGGTGATACGGTCAGCACCATCGTGAACATCGGACACCTGTACTGATAAAACTAACCCCGCATCAGCGGGGTTTTTTACGGGCGTTTAGCGCACCACCATCACCGGGATATGGGTGTGGCGGATCACGCTTGAGGCGTTGGACCCCAGCAGGTGCGTGGTAATCGAAGGATTGCGTGAGCCGATCACTACTACGTCAGCCTTCAGTTCGTCGGCCAGCTCGTTAACCACATCACGCACGCTGCCAAACCTGACGTGGGTTTTGATGCGGGAGGGATCGATGCTGAAGTGCCCGACCATGGTCTGCAGCCGCGTTTCGGCCTCGTGCTGTAAGTGTTCCTCAAAGCGACGCACGTCGGCGGCAAAGCGGTGCAAACTCAGGCTCGCCGAGCCGGGCAATACGTGCAAAAGGTGAATAATCCCGTCCTGCTGCGCCAGGAACTCGGCGTGGCGAACGGCTTTGTCGCTTAGCTCCATCTCAAAAACATCAACCGGCATAATGATTGTCTGATACATACCCGTTTCTCCTTGTTTATTAACGCTGAAATCATTCAACCATAAAATAGTTATGCTTTCTGTAACCTCAACAGCACTTTTTTATATCACCAGGATAAATCTCAAAAGGTGCGGATTTCGGGGGTACGCCCGAGAGGTAGCTACCCTTTTAGTAGCTTACCCACATCCTTTCGGAGGTCGTATGAAGGCATTGACGTATCACGGTCCGCACAATGTTCGCGTTGAGAATGTACCCGATCCTGTCATTGAGCAGCCTGACGATATCATCCTGCGCGTGACGGCCACCGCCATCTGCGGCTCTGATCTGCATCTCTATCGCGGGAAGATCCCCAAAGTGGAACATGGCGATATCTTTGGTCATGAATTTATGGGCGAAGTGGTTGAAAGCGGGCGGGACGTGAAGAACCTTCAGAAGGGCGACCGCGTGGTGATCCCCTTTGTCATTGCCTGTGGCGACTGCTTCTTTTGCCAGATGCACCAGTACGCCGCCTGCGAAAAAACCAACGCCGGGCAGGGCGCTGCGCTGAACAAAAAGCAAATCCCCGCACCCGCCGCGCTGTTTGGCTACAGCCATCTTTATGGCGGCGTGCCGGGCGGGCAGGCGGAGTACGTGCGCGTGCCGAAAGGCAACGTGGGGCCGTTTAAAGTGCCGCAGCTGCTCTCCGACGACAAAGCGCTTTTCCTGTCTGACATTTTGCCTACCGCCTGGCAGGCGGTGAAAAACGCGCAGGTGGGTAAAGGTTCAAGCGTTGCCGTTTTCGGGGCGGGGCCGGTCGGTCTTCTCACCATTGCCTGCGCGCGGCTGGCAGGCGCTGAGCAAATCTTTGTGGTGGACCATCACCCGTACCGCCTGCGGTTTGCGCAAGAACGTTACGGCGCCATCCCGATCAACTTCGACGACGACAACGATGCGGCGGAGAAAATCATCGAACAGACGGCGGGCCAGCGCGGCGTGGATGCGGTGATTGATGCTGTCGGCTTTGAAGCGAAGGGCAGCACCACGGAAACTATCCTGAGCAACCTCAAAATTGAGGGAAGCAGTGGTAAAGCGTTGCGCCAGTGCATTGCCGCAGTGCGTCGTGGCGGCGTGGTGAGCGTACCCGGGGTGTATGCCGGGTTTATTCACGGCTTCCTGTTTGGCGATGCCTTCGATAAGGGCATTACGTTCAAAATGGGCCAGACGCACGTCCATGCCTGGCTGGGCGAGCTACTGCCGCTTATTGAACAGGGGCTGCTTACCCCGGAAGAGATTGTGACGCACTATCTGCCGCTGACCGATGCCGAACGTGCCTACAAAATTTTCGAAAAACGCGAAGAGGAGTGCCGGAAGGTTATCCTGGTGCCTGGCGCAGACACGCCGGAGGCGGCAGAGCAGAAGGTGAAAGGGCTGGTGAACGCCTTTCCCGGCGGGGTCGTTTAACCCGGCTCGCTTACCAGTGACGTTCCAGGTAAAGCACGGCCATGACGATGACCGCCAAAAAAACCAAATAAACCAGTGTGATGGACGCTATTTCACCCATAAGCGTTTCCGCGCGACGCAAACAGATTAAGCGTGGATGAAGGCGTTTTTCGGCGATATAGGACGTTTGGGTGAAATGCGTAAAAAGCGGAAAGAGGATGCCTGGCATCCTCTGTGCAAAGCGAACAGGCGCTTGTTCAGAAGGGATTAACGCAGGTAATCACCGACGGCTTCTGGCTGGTAGAGCAGGGCGAGCACTTCCAGATGGGTAGACGCACCGCCCGGAAGGTCCCAGTGAATGGTATCACCGGTACGCAGACCCAGCAGCGCCGCGCCGACGGGGGCCAGAACCGAAAGCTGCGTGGCGCTGTCGGTCATCTGCGCCGGGTAGACCAGCGTACGGGTCAGTTCTTCACCGGTGGTCAGGTTGCGGAACGTCACCTGGCTGTTCATCGTCACTACGTCATGCGGCATGGACTCAGGCGTACACATCTGCGCGCGATCAAGCTCCTCGTTGAGGGCGTCGGCAACCGGGAGTGAGGCGTATTCTGGTTTTTCCAGAAGGCGGTCGATACGTTCTGCGTCGAGCTCATTAATGATAATTTTAGGTCTGGACATTTCTTACTCCATGTCGTGAATGCTGCGTGTTACGCAGAAACCAATCCAAAAGAAAACCCTCGCCGTCTGGCAGCGAGGGTTTAACTCTCCTGATGATACTGGCTGAAGACGCAAGTTTGAAGTGATGAAGGTCACATTCATACGCCATATGAATTTTTGGCGAAAAACGTGCTGCCTTGCCAATTTGCATTATTCTTTTTAAGCGCCCTTTGTGGGCGACTATCCGCCTTCCGTGTTTCCTGTCAGGAGATTTCATGAGCAATTACGACAAACTTACCCTGAAAGACGGCAGTTATTTGCATTTTAAGGACTGGGGCAGCGGGCAGCCGATTGTTTTCAGCCACGGCTGGCCGTTAACCGCCGATGCCTTTGAAGATCAAATGTTGTATCTGGGGTCGAAAGGATTTCGCGTTATTGCCCACGACCGCCGTGGTCACGGGCGCTCGGCGCAGCCGTGGGACGGGCATACGATGGATCAGTACGCGGACGATTTGGCCGAGCTGACCGCGCACCTTAACCTGAAAGAGGCGGTGCACGTTGGGCATTCGACAGGCGGTGGGGAAGTGGCGCGCTATATCGGCCGCCACGGCACCGATCGCGTCGCTAAAGCGGTGCTGATTGGGGCCGTGACGCCGATTATGATCAAAACCGATTTTAACCCGGACGGCGTGCCAAAAGAGGTCTTTGATGGTATTCGCGAAGGGGTGGTAAACGATCGGGCGGCCTTCTTCTACGAGCTGACCGCTGCGTTTTATGGCTACAACCGCCCGGGCGCAAAAGAGTCTAAAGCGGTACGTGAAAGTTTTGTGGAGCAGGGGCTTCAGGGGTCGATCAAGGCGCTGTACGACTGCGTGAAAGCCTTCTCGGAGACGGACCTGCGCGAAGATCTGAAGAAGATGACCATCCCTACGCTGGTGATCCACGGCGATGACGATCAAATTGTGCCGATCGACACCTGCGGGCGCGTGGCTGCCGAGACCCTGCCGAACGCGGAGCTTAAGGTGTACGCCGGCGGCTCTCACGGCATTTGCACCACTCATAAGCATCAGATTAATGACGATTTGCTGAAATTTATTCAGTCCTAATTTCGTGCGGATTGCGTTACGCTGAGTGTCCTGAATCAGGGCACTGAGCGAAGCGTCATTCGTATCTGCCCCACCAGTGAGAGAGCCTCATGTATTTTTATCAACCTTCTCAGGGGCACGGCCTGCCGCATGACCCGTTGAATGCCATTATTGGTCCGCGTCCGATCGGCTGGATCGCGTCGTGCGACCGCGCCGGTCAGCGAAACCTTGCCCCTTACAGCTTCTTTAACTGCTTTAACTATCGTCCGCCGATCATTGGTTTTTCCAGCAATGGCTGGAAAGACAGCGTTCGCAATATTACCGAAACGGGTGAGTTCGTCTGGAACCTGGCAACGCGCAGTCTGGCCGAAGCGATGAATGAAACGTCCGCGACGCTTTCGCCCGGCGAGGATGAATTTGCGTTTGCCGGGTTGACGCCAGCCGCCAGCCAGCTTGTCAGCGCGCCGCGCGTGGCGGAAAGTCCGGTCAACTTTGAGTGTCGCCTGTCGCAGTGTATACAGCTCACGGGGGCCGACGGTACGCCGATTGACACCTGGCTAGTGCTAGGCGAAGTGGTCGGGGTGCATATTGCCGAAACGCTGCTGGAGGAGGGAATTTACCAGACGGCGAAAGCGCAGCCGATCCTGCGCGCGGGCGGGCCAACGGCCTATTACGCAATCAGCGATACCCATCGCTTCGACCTGGTTCGCCCGGATGCGCGATAACAGCCTGCCTGCCGATCAACAGTTCTTTGCCGACCTGTTTAGCGGGCTGGTCCTCAATCCCCAGCAGCTTGGACGCGTCTGGTTTGCTCACCGCCCGTCATCCACCTCGTCCGGGACAGTGGCCCTCGAATGGCCGCGGCTCGATGTGGTGTTGCGCGGCGAGTACGGCAACCTGCTCATTGCCGAGCAAAAAGCGATTCGCCAGGGGGAGATGCTGTTTCTCCCGTCGCGCACCGTCTGTTCGCCAACGTTTGCCCGGCCAGTTATGATGCTGAGCATCATTTTTGCCCCGTCGTGGCTTGGGCTGGCATTTCAGGATGCCCGGAGCGGACAGGCCGTTGAGCCGCAGCGAAAAGTGGAGCTTCCGCATCCGGAAAGGGGGGAGTGTGCGGCCATGCTGACGGCGCTGACCCATCTCAGTGCCTCCCCGCAGGACCAGGATATTATCCAGCCGCTGGTGCTGAGCCTGCTGAACTGGTGCCGTAAACGGGTCTCTTCACTGCCTGAGCCGGGGATGTCGCGCGGCGATTTTCTCTATCAAAGCATCTGCAGCTGGATCCAGGTCAACTATGCGGGGGCGCTGACCCGTGAAAGCGTTGCCGCTCTGTTTAACATCTCGCCCAACCATCTCTCGCGCCTGTTTTCGCAGCAGGGCACCATGAGTTTTGTGGACTATGTTCGCTGGGTGCGTATGGGAAAAGCGCGGACGATCCTGCAAAAATATCACCTGCCGGTGGGGGAAGTGGCGAAGCGCTGCGGCTATCCCGACAGCGACTATTTTTGCCGTCTGTTCCGGCGTCAGTTTGGCCTGACGCCGGGGGAGTACCGCACGCGATTTCAGTAGCGGTCAGAAGGTGATTTCAGCATTGAGCAGGTCAAGCATACTTTGCGGCGAGTCGGCCGCAAAAAGCGACGCGCGAAACGCCTTGTTGACCAGTTTTCTGGCCAGCTGAGAGAAGACCTTGACGTGGTTGTTTCCTTCCTGAGCACCCAGCGTCAGCATGATCACCAGCTCGACCTCTCCCATATCCGATTCCCAGTCAATCGGCTTCTCCAGACGGGCAATGCTAATGCTGGAGTGGCGTATCCACTGGGATTTGGTATGCGGGATCGCCACCCCAAACCCGACGGCGGTGGTGACAATCTCCTCCCGTTGCCAGAGATCTTCTTCAAGCTCGAGCGGGTGTTCTGTGCGTCCGTGGATCGCCAGATTGCCGCATAAAAATTGCAGCACCTGCTCTTTGGACGCCAGCGGTTCGTTGAAGACGATTGTCTCCTGCGCCAGCAGTGGACGCGGCGGTTCTTCAGGGGTGAACTCCGCCAGAAGCGCTTCGATCTCCTCTGCGCTGCGGCACTCGCAGGCGCGTTCTGCCAGGGTCTGACACGCGCTTAGCTCAAGCTGGCGGAGCAACGTTTTCACGTCAGGGATGCGCGGCCCGCTCATGCTAAATTCATCGATGCCCAACCCCAGAAGCAGAGGCAGATAACGACGTTCGCCGCCGAGTTCGCCGCAGATCCCAACCCATTTTCCGTGGCGATGGGCAGCGGTGACGATCTGGCGCACCATGCGTAAAAATGACGGCGTGATCGGGTTATACAGCGGCGAGACGCGCGGGTTATTTCGGTCGACGGCGTAGAGGTACTGGGTCATGTCGTTTGAGCCAATACTGAAAAAATCCACCTCGTCGCAGAAGTGATCGATGATAAAGCAGACGGACGGGACTTCCACCATGATGCCCAGCGGCAGGTCCGGGGTGTGACGCAGCCCCTGTGACGTCAGCTCCTCGCGGACGTTTTGCAGCTCTTGTTTCACCCACAGAATTTGATCGAGGCTATGGACCATGGGGATCATCAGCAGGGCATTTCCGCTGGCGCCTGCGCGTAAAATCGCCCGCAGCTGGGTACGGAACAGGTGAGCAAATTCAGGGTAGATGCGTACCGCACGATAGCCGAGGAAGGGGTTCTCCTCCTGCGGGATATTGAGATACGGGATCTGTTTATCGCCGCCGATATCCATGGTGCGGAAGATCACCGGTTTACCCTGAGCCGAGAGCAGCACCTGCTGATAGGCTTCAAACTGTTCCTGCTCATCCGGGGCGGTATCGCGATCCATGTAGAGCATTTCGGTACGGAACAGCCCAACGCCCTGCGCGCCACAGGCGAACGCGCCGGGGGCTTCCAGGGCGCTGCCGATATTGGCGGCAATATCCACGGCAACATTATCCCGGGTCAGCGCAGGACGCCCGGCGTCTTTGAGCTGCTGCTGGTGGCGTTTATCGGCAAGCCGCTGCGCCACGCTGTAGTAGTGATTCACCGCCTCATCAGGCTTCACCACCAGTACGCTGCACACGCCGTCAAGAATGACCTCGTCGCCGGTAAACGGTGCCAGGGAGGAAATGGTTACCCCGCTGAGTACCGGAATGGAAGCGGCGCGGGCCAGGATCAGGGTATGCGACGTTCGCCCGGTTTTTTCCAGCACCATGCCTTTCAGATAGCGGGTATCAAGGCTTAAAAACTGGCTCGGGGTTAAATCTTCCGCCATCAGAATCGTGGGCGCATCCAGCGTAAATACGGACGCTTGCTGAAGCTCAGGCCAGGTAATGCTCAGCAGTTGTTCGCTGATATCACGGATGTCGCTGACGCGCTCGCGAAGGTAATCGCTGGCCGAATGGGAGAGCTTGTCGCAAATCTGCTCCATGTTGCCAATGATCGCCTCTGCAAGGCTCAGCCGTTCTTCGCCGATCAGACGGCGAATATTGCCGCCAAACTCATCGTCCTGAATCAGCGACAGGTGGGCGCTGATAATGGTTTTACTTTCACCCCCCAGCCCGCGCAGGCGCTGGTTAAGCTGCTCCGCCAGCGTGGCGAGGCTGTGCTCCAGACGGGTGATATCCTCCGGCGAGGCCGGTATCTGACGATAGCGATGGAGATTATCACTCTGCCAGGCCCGCAGCGTTCCGCTACCGATGCCGCTGGCAAGCGTAATGGCGTGCTGCAGCTGCGGATTAAGCCGCATCAGCGAACGGGGCAGAGGATGTGCGACGTGCGGCGCATCCCCTGACGGAATGCTGTCGCTGTCGATGAACGACGTGTTTACATACTGTTCAAGCACGCGTCTGGCCTGCTCTTCGTCGCTGCCGCTGATTTCGAGCACGCAGCTGTCGTTAAACAGCGTGCCGGTGCTGATCAGCGCCAGCGAGCTTTTGGCATCCGCCTGGGTGTTAAGCCGGTTATTGATAAAACGGATATCGCTGCGCCAGACGCTGCACTGCTCTTTAAGCGCCCACGCCGGACGGGCGTGCAGGCCGTTGGGCAGCGGGCAGGAAAATTCAATAGAAATCATACGCTCTCCTTAACGCGTGAGATCAGCACCTGAAGTCCGTCAGGTGAGCCACGGTCTCACGATTCATACACGCCACCAGGGCGACAAGCAGTTGATGAGTTTGGTTAATGTCTTTTTCGTCGGCGATCGAGGCCGCGCAGTGCCCGTGTCGGGTTGGCGGGCCTAACACCACCGCGGGAACGCCCGTCCCGGACAGGTGAATGGCGCCGCCGTCGGTGCCGCCGTTGCTGAACATATCTTTTTGCAGCGGGATCCCCAGCGGACGCGCTACCGATTCAATAAACGCGGTCAGTTTCGGTGGGGCGATAAGCGTTTTGTCGTACAGCACCAGCATCGGGCCAGCACCGATTTGACGGTGGTTCGCGTTACCGTAGTCAAAGTTTTTCGACCAGCAGGCGGTATCAAGGACCAGCGCAATATCAGGTTGAATGGCCTGGGCTGCGGTGCGCCCTCCGCGAAGCCCAACCTCTTCGCTGGAACTGGCTACCAGCCACAGTTCACAGTCGAGCGGGGCCTGATGCAACTCGCGCAGCAGGGTGATCAGCAGATAGCACCCGAGGCGATCGTCGAAGGCTTTTCCCATCACCCGGTTATGGGGAAGCGTCTGGAAAGGCGTATCGAACGTCACGCGGTCGCCCGCATCTATGCCCGCAGCGTAGACCTCCTCGGCTGAGGTTGCGCCAATATCCACGCGCAGGTTGTCTACGGTTTCACCTTTCAGATCGCCGTCCAGCAGGCCCGGGATTTTTAGCCCGTTGCGGGTGGTGATGCGCACGGGCTGAAGCGTGCGGGCCATCATGCGGACGTTGCCAATCGGCAGGACATCGATGGCTCCTTCACGCGAAATACTGCGTACGATAAAACCGACTTCGTCCATGTGGGCGCAAATCATCACCTTTGGCCCGTTGCTCTGATTCACACGAATGAGCACCGAGCCGAGGCCGTCGAACTGAACGTCTTTGTGATAGCGGTGTGCTTCGTTAATCAGGATGTCGCGCACCTCTTGCTCCGACGCGGCAATGGCATCGGCTTCGCTTAACGCGCGCAGTAATTCCTTGTCCATCAGTGTTCTCCCGTCATCAGTAGCGTTTTGTCCATGGTGTAGAGCACCTCGGCCCCGGTGTGCGTGACCAGCACCACGTCTTCAATCCGCACGCCGCCCACACCGTCAAGGTAGATGCCAGGCTCCACGGTCAGGAGCATGCCGGGTTTGAGCAGCGTGGCGTCTGTGGGGGAAAATCGCGGATTTTCATGGACATCAATACCGATAGCGTGCCCGGTGTTGTGACCGAACTGCGGGCCGTAACCTGCGCGTGCGATTGTCTCCCGGGCAGCTGCATCCACCGAGTGGCAGGGGACGCCGGGACGAATGGCGTTGATGGCCGCGAGCTGCGCCGCCAGCACGGTCTGGTAAACCGCGTAGAGCGGATGCGCGTCGGGTGTCTGGCCTTGTCTGGCGACAAGGAAGGTCCTCGTCATATCCGAACAATATCCCTGGTGTTGGGCGCCAAAATCGAGGGTGACCATTTCGCCCGCGTCGATGATCTTATCGGAGGCTTTGCCGTGCGGCATTGCGCCGCGTGGCCCGCTGGCAATGATAGTATCGAAGGAGGGCTTATCTGCGCCCTGCTGCTTCATAAACCACTCCAGCTCGGCGGCGACCTCGCGCTCGCGCATCCCCGGCTGGATGAAGCGGCGGATATGATGCGCGGCGTCGTCGGCGATGCGGCACGCCGCGCGGATCCGGGCGATTTCGTCCGCGGTTTTAATCTGTCGCAGGGCGTCGAGAGAGATGCCGCACAGCGTCGCATTCAGCGCGTCGCGCCACTGGCAGGCGGTGTGCCAGCTGACGTGTTCGCCTTCAAAGCCCAGCCGCGAAAGCCCTTCGTCGGCAATCAGCTGGTTCACCACCCCGGCAAACGAATGCTCCGCATCAAGCAAGTGCATCCGGTAGCCTTCCGCGCGTGAGGCGATGTCGTGGTAGTAGCGAAAATCCACCAGAATATGCGCGGCGGTTCGCGTAACCAGCACATAGCCCGAACCGGTGGACAAGCCCAGATGGGGCTGTTTGTTCTGCCGTGAGGCAATCAGCACGCCATCCAGCTTTTCGGCCTTTAGCCAGTGGCGAAGCGTTGTGAGTAAATCCATCTCGTTATCCCGTTACAGCGTATCGACGGAGAGTTTTCCGCGTTTATGCATGTGGTTACGGATAGTCACCACCAGCAGGGCCGTAATGACCGCGCCGACCAGAATGCTGAGCATATATGCCCCCAGATTGGTCACCAGCGGCCATGCCCAGATGGCAGATTCCGGGAACCACTGCACGGCACCCAGGGCGGTGGCGGTCATCGCGCCCGCTATGGCACCGATCATGTACGCTGGCAGCGTCGCGAGCGGGTTTTCCAGCAGGAACGGGATTGCCCCTTCGCTGATCCCCATAAAAGCGAGGAACATGGCGGTTTTGCCCTGCGGATAAAGCTGTGGGCTAAACAGGCGTTTGCCGGTCAGGCGGCGGTCAATCAGCGTTGCCAGCCCCAGACCAATCGGTGGGATAACGATCGCCACCGCGCGGGAGGTTATCGGCAAAACGTGATCGGTCGTCAGCCCCAGCCCGACGAACCCGGCCGCTTTGTTGATCGGACCGCCAAGGTCAATCGCCGTGGCCGCAGCCATACCGATGGCATACATCATCGAGCCTGCTTCACCGGCGGCGAGAAGCAGGGTGCGCATCCCGGCGTTGAGCCAGCCGCCAATCGGGGTGATGACGTAATACATCG
The DNA here is from genome assembly GCF_029967835.1 of Enterobacter sp. V87_3. Classification (NCBI taxonomy): domain Bacteria; kingdom Pseudomonadati; phylum Pseudomonadota; class Gammaproteobacteria; order Enterobacterales; family Enterobacteriaceae; genus Enterobacter; species Enterobacter sp. V87_3. The sequence goes on from NZ_JASCAM010000030.1 coordinate 125,206, forward strand.
CCAGCATCACAAACAGGGCGGAGAGAATCGGGATCAGGAAGGTGCTTTTGAACGCCAGCAAATACTGCGGAAGATTGATGCGGGTGTTCAGCCATTTCACCAGGTAGCCTGCGGCAATGGCGATAATCAGCGCGCCGATAAAGGTCGACGGCACCGGTTTGGTGGCAAGCCAGGTGAGTTTTTCAGGATCGAAATTCAGCACCAGCGTAGGCTGGGTGGCGACAAGACCGCCGATAAACCCGGCCGGGAAGGCCAGTTTGCCGCCGATGGAGTTGGCGACGAACGCGGCGAACATCGGGATGGCGAAGCTAAACAGCAGCCCGCCAAAGGACTCAGTCAGATAGCCGAATTTCAGCACCGACAGGTTAAACCCGGTGAATTTGCCCGAGTTAAGCGCGTCAAGAATACCGGTGTCTGGCGGGATCTCCAGCCAGACGTAGGCGATCAGCTGCGAAATAGCGAGGATCACCCCGCCCATGATGAGCGTTGGCACCATGCGGGAAATGCCCGACATAATGTGCTGAGGCAGCTCTTTCCAGAACATATTGCCTGCCGCGACGGGCGCCGGCTTGATGGCGAGCGTATCGCCCTCTACCGGGCGCACCGCACTGCGTTTTTTAATTGCCATGACGAAAACCCCTGAGGTTGAGGATTATTGTTGTTCTGCAGCAATCAACGCTTCGATCTCTTTCAGGGTGCCAGCCGCATTTTTGATGGCGTCCTGAAGCGTAATTTCGTAAACGTCGCGCGTTTCAAAGCGTTCGTTGTCTTCCGGCGTAATGGCGATGGCGTGGATAATGATGTCAGCTTCGGCAATGTCCTGCGCCGTTAAGCGGTTCTGAATGCCGTCCGCGCCCTGCGTTTCAATTTTGACTTCATAGCCCGCTTCCACCGCCGCTTCTTCCAGCGCCTGAGCTGCCATAAAGGTGTGTGCCAGACCCATTGGGCAGGCGCAAAGTGCAATCAATTTTTTAGCCATGTGTAATTCCTCCTGTAGGTAACGCCTTGATTATGGGGGGGAGGATCTGGCGCTGTTTACCGGATAAATAATGCAATGACTGGAAAAATGATGCGTATAGCAGGAAGTGTGACGCGGGTCGTCATATAAGGGAAAGGAATGAATTGCCAGGCAGAAGCTGCCCGGCAGGGGAGTCAGTAGCCGACTTTATCGATAATAAACTGTTTGCCGCAGTTACCGGGATGCGGGCGTGGCGCGAAGGAGGCCGCCGCGAGCGGATTGTTAATGGTGCTGGCGTTCAGCGAGATTTGCATTTCCGTCAGATAAGCCGGGTTGCCATTACAGGTGAGCTTGATCGCCTTCACGCTCTCTTTGCCCCAGCTTTTGGCCACTGCATCATCGAAGGCGCTGCGGTTAACGGTTTTGCCGTAGTTCCCGGCGAGGAATGTCCCCAGGGTACTGCTTTTGACCTCCTGGGTCATACGGACCATGGTGCCGAAATAGGCGTCGGGATCGAAGCCAAAACAGACTCCATGCCGGGCGTACTCATACCGTTCGAGGCAGGACGTGCCGCCCGCGCCGGGCATCACGCTGTTCAGCTTTGCGGCAGCAGACAATGAAAGCCCTGTCTCGGCTGCGGCACATTTGCGGCTGGCTTTTGCTTCCGGCATGTTTGGGATGGGGCGGGTGGCGCAGCCGAAACGTATCCAGCGGCGTTCGTCCACGCCACGCGCGGCGACAGACTTAGGTAAGCCGGGCCATAGCCCGTGAACGGTCAGGAAATCGGTTTTATTCGCGCTCTCTTTTTGCAGGCGGCACTCCTCCGGCTCATTGCGGTTGCGCTCAGCCATGCTCTGACAAAAACCGGTTTGCCAGGAGAGTGCCAGAACGTAGCGATCGAAATCGCCATACTGTGTGGCCTTGAGCGGTTCTGCGTGTGCGCTGAGTGCGCAGAGTGCGAGCGCCATAGCGCCAGCCGGGATAACGATATCCTTCCTGAACATGTGATTTCCTGATCGGTGAGAACGAAATATTTCTGGAAGTTATTAAAGCATAAAAAGCGCCCGCAGGCGCTTTTTTGGCAACAGGCAGGAGACTCAGGCGGCGCCCGGCACCAGTACCTCTGTCGCAATAATCACGATGATAAGCCCGACCAGGACCGGCACCGACGTACGTTTCACCACTTCGAAAGGCGAGATTTTTGCCATCCCGGCCACCGCAACCACGACGCCGGATACCGGGGAAATGGTGCGCCCCAGGTTGGATGCCTGCAGCATCGGAATGGAGAGGTACGCCGGGTTGATACCGGAGGAGTGCGCCAGTTTTGGGATCATCTCGACGAATGCATAGAACGGCGCGTTACCGGAGCCGGTGGTCATTGCCGCCAGCATGGTCAGGACGACCAGCACCAGCATCAGAATAATGCTCGCAGAGCCGAACGACGTTGCAATGGAGATAAGGCTCTGAATAAAGCCGATGGTGCTTAGCCCCTGCGCAAACACGCCTGCGGCCACTAATAGCATCACAACCCCGGCAAAGGCATCTGCCATTCCGCGATACGCCACTTCAAGGCCGGAGAATACTTTCTGAGTATTGAAGCCGCGCACGAACTCCAGCAGGGCGGCTAACAGCATGCAGATCACGAGGATGGTGATAATGTGCAGTTGCGGGCCCCATTTGCCGTCAAAAATCAGCACGCCAATAATCGGCGTGAACGGCAGAATGGAGTAAAACGCCGGGGCGGTTGTGGTGATTTCACTCACATCCAGCATTTCGTGGTTAATGTTCTCTTTTTTATCGAGATAGCGCTGCCAGAAGAAATGTGCGATGCCCATGCCAACGATAGCCACAATTGAAATGGGCAGCGTTGTTTTAAAGGCAAAGTCGATGAGCGACATTTCCGCCGCTTTCGCCGCCAGCACAACGTCGCCAGAGGTTGGGGAGAGAATGATTGCCGCTGGCGAGGCGCAGATAGCCGCGGCTGCACCACGGCTGATCCCCACGTTGACCATAATGGGGAACAGCGTTGCCATCAGCAGCACGCCAAGCCCGGTCGCCGATGACACCGCGAGCGACATCAGGCATGCCAGGAAGTAGGCCGCCACCATCAGCAGGTAAGGGGAGTTAATGTACTGCAGGGGCTTAGAGGCCAGCTTGACCACCATATCGTTGGCACCGATATGGGTCATATAGGCAGCGAAACCACACAGCATCATAATCATCATGCCCAGGTCGCCGCCGCGGCTCATGAGCAGAATCTTAATATATTCCACGATATCGGTAGCGGTATAGCCGGTGCTGGCCTCGCTGGCGGGCAGCACCTGATGGCCCATCAACGCGCTGATAATCAACAGCGTCAGGCCACCGACAAACAGCACGCCCGTCGCTGAATACCCTTTAATGATGTAGCGCGCTACACCGACGATGACCACGACCCCGATAAGGAGCTCGATAAACGTAAGCATGATTTCCCCTGTATCCTTGCTGCCCAAAAGTGAAATAATCAATAAAAAAGAAGCATGAAATGTGCCGAATTAATGGTCTGCCCTTGCTGATTAAAATCAAAAAAGAGACGACTTGAGGCAGTATCGACGATTTTTTTGCCACCGCACTGGCATTTCTGTCTCGTCGTCATTGACTGCATGAATACTTATTATATGCCCTGGCACCCGGAAAATGGGTAGTTTTGTATTATCTTCGGGCGTTTCGCCCACGTATCCCGGTTCTTATCACCAGTGAAAGTTTGGCGCAGCAACGCAACAAATATTATTTATGCATCACAGCATTAACGTGAAACACGTTCGTAATCCCTGAATAAAAATGCGGGAATTATTTTTTTAGTTTATTAATTACGCCGCGCTTATGGAGTGCCGTGAATATGATGTCTCCATAACTTTTTGCCACGGGTATATTGTACGTGCAGGCATCAGCGTTATAGCATTTTTCGCTTTTCACTCTGCGGAGGGCTGAGAGCGAAAGACCAGATCTGGCGCGGCTCTTCGCGAGGTTAGGCTTATAACACTTCCGCGCTGGAATGAAGTGGAGGTTATTTATGATTACGGTAAGATGTTAAATTGTCGTTAAAAATAATTACTATTTTGAGGTTATTCAGAAGAGTTGAGATTTTTCTCAGAATATTCTCAGTATGAAGAAAGATAATTAGGAACAGGGACGATTCTGTTAAGACTTCGTTCAACTATTCTATGGTAAGCTTCGCCTCGTATACTAAGAATGGTAATAGTATTGTGATTTTACGTAATAAGTTTTTTATCATATTAGCCTTTATTTTTGGCCAGTTAAGTTTCGCCTGCGTTGCGAGCGCAAGCGACAACGTAAGCGAGAAAGGGTGGTTCTCTACCTTTAAAGATAATGTAGCGCAGACGTGGAACGAGCCGGAGCATTACGATCTCTATATCCCGGCCATCACGTGGCATGCCCGCTTTGCCTATGACAAAGAGAAAACGGATCGCTACAACGAGCGCCCATGGGGTGCCGGTTTTGGTCAGTCCCGCTGGGATGAGAAAGGGAACTGGCACGGCCTGTATCTGATGGCGTTTAAAGACTCCTATAACAAGTGGGAACCGATTGGCGGCTACGGGTGGGAGAAAACCTGGCGTCCGTTATCGGACGATAATTTCCGCCTGGGGCTGGGGTATACGGCAGGTTTCACCGCGCGTGATAACTGGAAGTACATTCCGGTGCCGGTTCTGCTGCCGCTGGCCTCCATCGGCTATGGTCCTGCGACGTTCCAGATGACCTATATCCCTGGGACCTATAACAACGGTAACGTTTACTTCGCCTGGATGCGTTTTCAGTTTTAACTAAAAATGCGCTTCCTTATGGCGAAAAAATGGGCAGCCCTTGTATCGCAAAGGATAAAAATCCGTCAGTTAAAATTAACGCGACTTTTGTCACTTTTTATCAAAGATCCGCTGGACAAAACGTCCCACAATTGATGTACTGATACCCGACACAGCATTTGTGTCGTTTTTTAATGTAAAGGTAATTTTGATGTCTAAGATTAAAGGTAACGTTAAGTGGTTTAATGAGTCCAAAGGATTCGGTTTCATTACTCCTGAAGATGGCAGCAAAGATGTGTTCGTACACTTCTCTGCAATCCAGTCTAATGGTTTCAAAACTCTGGCTGAAGGTCAGCGCGTAGAGTTCGAAATCACTAACGGTGCCAAAGGTCCATCTGCTGCTAACGTAATGGCTCTGTAATACAGACTCGTCAGCAAGAATTTCAAAACCCGCTCATCGAGCGGGTTTTTTTCGTCTGCAATCAGCCCATCAGATAGATTTTCAGGAAGCTGGCAACGATCGCGACGCTCAGCAAAACCATACCTGCGCTCATCAAACTCTCTTTCATGCTGTCACCCTCGTTCAGTATTGCGCTCAGAGTGACAGATAAAAATTAAGCTAACATTAACGCTGCGATCAGGAATGCGCGCTGGCAGAAGAAACGAGCCAAAATGCGAACCCGGTCATCGCAAATGAGCCGAGCATGTTAACCGCGATGTTGCCCAGCGCCCAGACGATGCGCCCTTCCTGAAACAGGAAAACCGTTTCGGCCGAGAAGGTAGAAAAGGTCGTTAATCCGCCGCAGAAGCCGGTGGTGATTAAGACTTTCCACATCGGGTCGATATCGGTCATGCGATTAAACCAGGCTAACCCCATCCCGATGATAAACGCCCCAATCAGGTTTGCAGCCAGTGTTCCCAAGGGGATAGCCTGATGCACCGGGTTAAACCGCATGCTTAACAGCCACCGTGCAACGCTACCTGTTCCTCCACCAATAAAAACGGCTAAAAGTAGTTGTAACACTGTAGATTCCTGCTATTTGATAGTTAAGAACATCGAGTGTAACGCTGTTTATGAGCAGGGGACAATTATGTATGTGGCCGTAGGACAGTTTGCCGTCACGCCAGACTGGCAGGTGAATGCGCAAAAATGCGTGTCTCTGATGGCACAGGCGCAGCAGAAGGGCGCAGCGATGCTGGTGCTGCCAGAGGCGCTGCTGGCGCGTGATGATAATGACCCGGACCTGTCGGTAAAGTCCGCGCAGTCGCTTGAGGGGCCGTTCCTGAAACGTCTGCTGGCCGAAAGCGAGGGCAATGCGCTCACCACCATCCTGACAATCCACGTCCCGTCCACGTCGGGCAGGGCGGTGAATACCCTGGTGGCTATACGCGCTGGAGAGGTGATTGCCAGCTACGCCAAGCTCCATCTCTACGACGCGTTTAGTATCCAGGAGTCACGGCTGGTTGATCCGGGGGATCGCGTCCCGCCGCTGATTGATATTCAGGGTGTTAGGGTCGGGTTGATGACCTGCTACGATATCCGCTTCCCGGAGCTGGCGTTAAACCTGGCGCTGCAGGGGGCTGATGTGCTGGTGCTCCCCGCAGCATGGGTTAAAGGACCGCTTAAAGAGCACCACTGGGCCACGCTGCTGACCGCCCGCGCGCTCGATACCACCTGCTATGTCGTGGCGGCAGGAGAGTGTGGTAATAAAAATATCGGGCAGAGCCGGGTTATCGATCCGTTGGGGGTGACCATCGCCGCAGCGGCAGAGGCACCCGCTTTGCTGTTGGCGGAAGTAAATTCAGAGCGAATAGCGCTTGCGCGGCAGCAATTACCTGTTCTACGCAACCGACGTTTTGCGCCACCGCAATTATTATGATGTTTTTTTCATCAGTGCTTGATTCACCTTGTTACAGATTGCTATTGTGTGCGCGCGCCAAATGACCGTTAATACCATCAGGTTTTTTCGGCGCTGAATGCAGCCTGTTTTATGTAAAGAAGGTATCTATGGGTGAGATTAGTATTACCAAACTGCTGGTGGTTGCCGCACTGGTCGTCCTGCTGTTTGGTACCAAGAAGTTACGCACACTGGGTGGCGATCTGGGTGCAGCCATCAAAGGCTTTAAGAAAGCGATGAACGATGATGACGCGGCGGCGAAGAAAAGCGCCGAAGATGGCGTTCCTGCAGAGAAGCTTTCTCATAAAGAGTAACGGCAATGCCTGTTGGCTTGCGAAAAAAAACCGGCTCATGAGGCCGGTTTTTTTGTATTACTGTAACGGTTTATTACAGGATTATTTGACTTCTTCGCCTTTCGCCTGCATGTCGGCATGGTAGGAAGAGCGAACAAATGGCCCGCACGCTGCGTGGGTAAAGCCCATCGCCATCGCTTCGGCTTTCATTTCATCGAACTCATCCGGGCTGACATAGCGCTGTACCGGCAAATGGTGACGGCTTGGCTGCAGGTACTGGCCCAGCGTCAGCATGGTCACGCCGTGGCGACGCAGATCGCGCATCACTTCAATGATTTCAGCGTTAGTTTCGCCGAGACCCACCATCAGACCAGACTTGGTCGGGATATGCGGATGGGCTTCTTTAAAGCGCTCCAGCAGTTTCAGGGACCAGTTATAGTCGGCACCCGGGCGCACCTGGCGATAGATACGCGGCACGTTTTCCAGATTATGGTTGAAGACGTCCGGCGGGGTCGCCGTCAGAATGTCCAGCGCGCGGTCCATACGGCCACGGAAGTCAGGGACCAGCGTCTCAATCTTAATGCTTGGGCTTTTCTCGCGGATAGCCGTAATGCAGTCCGCAAAGTGCTGAGCACCGCCATCGCGCAGATCGTCACGGTCAACGGAGGTGATAACAACGTAACGCAACGCCATGTCAGCAATGGTCTGCGCCAGTTTCTGTGGTTCGTTCGCATCTGGCGCAACAGGGCGGCCATGGGCAACGTCACAGAACGGACAGCGGCGGGTACAGATTGCACCCAGGATCATAAAGGTTGCGGTACCGTGATTGAAACATTCAGCAAGGTTAGGGCAAGAGGCTTCTTCACACACAGAGTGAAGACCGTTTTTGCGCATCGCTGCCTTGATCCCCTGAATACGTGAAGAGTCGGCCGGAAGTTTAATTTTCATCCATTCCGGTTTTCTTAACAGCGCTTCGCGCTCTGTAGCCACGTTTTTAACCGGGATAAGGGCCATTTTATCGGCATCGCGGTATTTAACACCGCGTTCCATCACAATGGGTTTACTCATAGCGTGCGTGTTCCAGTTGCGAATAACGAAGGAAAGCGTTTCAATTCAAGGGAATGTTGTATTTATCAACTATTTTTGAACGAACGACAGGCAGTATATCATTGATAAGGGCCATAAAGCAGCCTGTCAGGTCGCCAAATTGTAAAATAGTTGTTGTTTTGTGCGTTATGGCCTGCAGGCTGCTGGGTTCGTCTGTCAGAAGGCCTGACGGATGATATAGATGACATTTTCCAGTACCGGATCGCGCAGACTCAGCTTGTTGTAATGCAGCGAAATGTCGAGGGATTCGCCATTCAACTCGCTCAGGGCGAGACGCTCCAACGGCCAGCATTTGCGCAGCAGAGTAAACAGCCGCGAAGGCATGACGCACAGCATGTCGCTCCCGCCAATCAGTGACGCTACGGTAAACATATTGTAACTGCTAAAGCTAATCTGGCGGTCCGGGAAGAGCTCATCAAGACGCTGACGTAGCGGGGCAGAGCCTTGTCCCTCGGCCATGAAAGAGGCATGTTCGTAAAGGCGCAGGTTCTCAAGCGTGGCGGGCTGGCTGAGTGCCGGGTGGTGCTGGCGACACACCAGTACCAGCGCATCGGAATAAAGCACGTTTTGCCCCAGGGCTCTGGCACTGAAACTGTTGATGTCAATAATCAGATCGGTCTGGAACTGCGCCAGCTGCGCTTCAAGTTCGTGAACGGGAACGTTGCGGATGAGTAACTGCGGCGCGTGCTGCCTGATGGCCTGATAAATTGCCGGCATCACCAGCACGCCAAGAGAAGCCGAAGCACCAATGGTGATGGTTCGCTGCTTGTCATAGCTCCCGGTTAAGTCCAGCGCGCCGAGTATAGATTCCAGCCCCTGGCTGATGTACTCATGCAGGTGTGTGGCGTAAGCGGTTGGCGTTACGCCCTGGCCTTTACGAATAAATAAGGGATCGGGAAATATGGCGCGCAGTTTTTGAATTGACTGGCTAATTGCGGAGGGCGTGAGATTAAGAATTTTCGCAGCATTAACGATACCCTTGTGGACATATACTGCCTCAAAAATAGTCAGCAAATTGAGATCAATATTACGTAAAGTCCGAAAAATTTGCGGCTTATCCTCGCCACCGGGTTCATTCAGGCGTTTAGCTGGTAAATTATTAGACTCCACGCGTTCACTCCGTATTCATTCACAATATGAATGATAGTTGAATTTATTTATTGTGCCTGTAGAGATTCGTAAAGTGTTACCCTTGCCTCACTTGTTTCGCGAAAACAAACAGTTGGGTGATTATCACGCCGGTAACATGCACTCTGCAGCAGGGACTATTAGGGAACAAAATAATATGTAACGCTAATATGCGGGCGCTTCGAAAATATAGAATATGGGGATTATTGTAAAGCGTAAAAGCGGGAAATAAGCAGTGGCTCGACAAATAGTGAGCCACCGGGCGAAATATATTAAGCAGTGATATATTCGTGAGGAGGATTGTTAAGCAGCGCTAAAAAGTTGTTTAGAAGTACAGGGCGAATTATTTCAGGCGTCGCGTTCTCGACCCACTGGCGCATTTGCGTCATTTCCATCCCGGCATAGCCGCACGGATTGATACGCAGGAATGGCGTGAGATCCATATTAATATTCAGCGCCAGCCCGTGGAATGAACAGCCCTTCCGAATACGCAGCCCCAGCGAACAAATTTTCATCTCTCCTACGTACACGCCGGGGGCATCAGCGCGGGCATGTGCATCGATATTGTATTCCGCCAGGGTACGCACCACCGTTTGTTCAAGCAGCGTGACCAGCTCGCGCACGCCCAGCTTTCTGCGTTTTAAATCCAGCAGAACGTACATCACCTGTTGTCCTGGACCGTGGTAGGTCACCTGCCCGCCGCGATCGCTTTGAATAACCGGAATATCACCAGTCATCAGAAGATGTTCAGCTTTTCCGGCCTGCCCCTGGGTAAACACGGGAAGGTGCTCTACCAGCCAGATTTCATCCGGGGTAGTTTCATCGCGTGAATCCGTGAAATCATGCATAGCCTGGGAGACAGGTTCGTAAGGTTGTAGCCCGAGATGGCGGACAAGAATGTTATCCTGGTACAAAACGACGACTCCGAAGAGGGACGAGAAACGATGCCAAGGAGTATATCACAGCGGGGAGGTGGGTTACCCGGCCAACCGGGTAACCGCGAGGGGACTACAGCACCATGCGAACGATTTCGATATTGCCAAGTTCTTCGTACAGCGTCTCAACCTGCTCAATGTGTGTCGCAGTGATGGTGATAGAAACCGAGTGGTAGTTGCCTTTGCTGCTTGGCTTAACCGACGGAGAGTAGTCGCCCGGCGCATGGCGCTGTACCACTTCAACCACCTGATCAACCAGCTCAGGTTTCGCCAGACCCATTACTTTGTAAGTAAATGAGGTAGGGAATTCAAGCAGTTCGTTAAGTTTGGTTTTCATGTCAGCTCCGGCGTAACGTCAAAAAAGAATAACTCCCACATCGGGTGGGAGTTATCAGGATACTTAGTATATGGGGATCAAAATCACACTTTCAAGTGTTCAATTTTTAGCCGAACCAGTGATGGAACATCAATTTAATGTAATCAATGATTTTGCCGAAGAAGTTGCCTTCCGGGATTTCATCCAGAACCACAAGCGGGCGCTGATCGATGGTTTTGCCATCCAACTGGAAGTTGATAGTCCCCACAACCTGGTTTTTCTGCAGCGGTGCGTGCAGTTCGGAGGTGTTCAGCACGTAGCTGGCTTTCAGATCTTTCATGCGTCCGCGAGGAATGGTCAGATAGAGATCTTTGTCCACGCCCAGAGAAGCACGGTCATTGTCGCCGAACCAGACCGGCTCGGAAGCAAACTCTTTGCCTGCTTTAAGCGGGTTCACCGTTTCGAAGAAGCGGAAGCCCCAGGTCAGCAGCTTTTTGCTTTCGGTTTCACGGCCCTTGAAGGTTCGTCCGCCCATCACGGCTGAGATCAGGCGCATCTGGCCTTCGGTAGCCGAAGCGACCAGGTTGTAGCCGGCTTTTTCGGTATGACCCGTTTTGATGCCGTCAACGTTCAGGCTGTTGTCCCACAGCAGGCCGTTACGGTTGGTCTGGCGAATACCGTTGAAGGTGAACTCTTTCTCTTTATAGATGGTGTACTCGTTCGGCACATCGCGGATCAGCGCCTGGCCGATCAGCGCCATGTCGCGCGCGGAGCTGTACTGACCTTCAGCATCCAGGCCGTGAACGGTCTGGAAGTGGCTGTTTTTGAGACCCAGCGCAGTAACGTAGCTGTTCATCAGGCCCACGAAAGCGTCCTGGCTGCCCGCCGCAAAATCGGCCATGGCGACGCAGGCGTCGTTTCCGGACTGCAGGTTGATACCACGGATCAGCTGAGAAACAGGCACCTGCATGCCAGGTTTCAGGAACATCAGCGATGAGCCTTTGAAGACCGGGTTACCGGTGGCCCAGGCATCGTTACCAATGGTCACCAGATCGGTTTCTTTGAACTTGCCTGCCTTCATTGCCTGACCGATAACGTAGCTGGTCATCATTTTGGTCAGGCTCGCCGGATCGCGGCGGGCATCGGCGTTCTGTTCTGCCAGAACCTTGCCAGAGTTGTAGTCGATCAGGATGTAGGATTCCGCGTCGATCTGCGGAACGCCAGGGATCATGGTCTTGATGTTCAGGTCATCGGCATGCGCCGCGGAGAGAGCCGCTGCACAAAGGGCCGTGGTCAGCGCCATGCGCTGCACAAAACGAGCAGAAAAAGTGGTCTTCATGGTCAGAACTACGACATCCGTGATGGAATTAAAAAAAGTGCCTTACTATAGCAAAAGCTATACAGGCAGGCATCCGACTTTAAGCATGAGTTTGTGAATGTGTTTTACACAAATTGACATTTCGGATACCGCCGAATCATTATTTTGCAACAACGATGAACGACTGCAACTGCGCTTCGCTTTGCAGACGCTGTTGCAGAGCCGCTGCCTGCGATTTGCTGGCAAACGGTCCCATCTGAATGCGCCACACCGCACCGTTTTGCTCAACGCGGCCCGGCACGCTGAACTGCTGGCTCAGGCGTTGCTGGTATTGCTTCGCGCGAGCCTGATCGCTTACGGCACCGACCTGAACCACAAAGCCACCGCTGGCAGCCGCGGGTGCAGCAACCGGCGCGCTTTGCGCTGTGCCCGGTGCGGTAACAGGCGCGGGCTGAGTGACGGGTGCAGTCACTACAGGTTCAGTCACCGCAGGCGCAGCGACAACAGGCGCTGGCGTTGGCTCGCTGCCTTCCAGCACGCCCGACGCTAAGGTCGTTGGTGCGCCAAGGAAACCGCTGCTTTTAACCGGGGCGCCCGTGCTGTCATCACTCTGTAAGGTATCGTTGCTGATGGCGCGTACTTCACCCTGCGGCTGAGCAGGTTCAGCTGGCGTGGATGCGCCACCCATACCGCCGCTCAGGTCTGGGCGAGCGGGAAGGGCGTAGGTCTGTTTGGCGACCGTCGTACAGGCGGTACCCGGGCCGGAGAGCGTACCATCCTGCGCCACAATGATAGGATCGATGCGTACTTTGGTATTGTTCGAGGTGTTCAGGCGGTCAGCTGCCGCGCGCGACAGGGAGATCACCCGGTCATTACCGTACGGGCCCCGATCGTTAATACGCACCACAATCATGCGCCCATTGGCCAGGTTGGTGACGCGGGCATAGCTCGGGATAGGCAGCGTAGGATGCGCCGCGGTAATTTGCATCGGATCGAACGTTTCACCAGACGCCGTCAGGTTACTGCCTGGTTCAGCGTCATAGATGGCCGCTAAGCCCGCCTGGCTGAAGCGGGACGGGTCCTGAACGATTTTGTAGCTTTTACCGTCGCGCTGGTAATCCTGATTCGCGCTGGCGTTAAGCGGTTCATAAACAGGATCGGCACCGCTGATCTCAACTATCGGGCCATTACAGACCGCTGGCTGCGGCGGCGCGACAGTTGCCTGTTGCTGACCATCATCACTCGTACAGGCTGCAAGTAAACTTGCGGCGATACAGATCCCCAGCCACTGCTTACGCATTGCGATCCCCTTATTTTTATACGCTTTTGGACAACATTTTTCTGTGGGTATGGATCGACATGACGATACCAAACCCGGCCATCAACACGATCAGTGCCGAGCCCCCGTAACTGACCAGCGGGAGCGGGACGCCAACAACGGGCAGAATACCACTCACCATACCAATATTTACGAAGACATAAACGAATAAAATCAGCATCAATCCACCGGCCATGACGCGGCCAAAGGTGGTTTGCGCCCGTGCGGCAATCCACAGCCCGCGCATGATCAGCAGCACATAGAGCGCCAGCAGGATGAGGATGCCGACCAGTCCCAGCTCTTCGGCCAGGACCGCAAAGATAAAGTCGGTATGGCGCTCCGGCAAGAACTCCAGCTGTGACTGGGTTCCGTGAAGCCAGCCTTTACCGCGCAGACCGCCGGAACCGATGGCGATCTTGGACTGAATAATATGATAGCCTGCGCCCAGCGGATCGGTTTCCGGATCAAGCAGCATCATCACGCGCTGGCGTTGATAATCATGCATCAGGAAGAACCACAGGATCGGGATAAAGGCCGCCACCAGCACCACGGCAATGCCAATTAACCGCCAGCTCAGGCCAGACAAGAACAGCACAAACAGGCCGGACAGCGCGATAAGGATGGAGGTGCCGAGGTCCGGCTGCGCCGCCACCAGCAGCGTAGGCAGGAAAATCAACACCAGCGCAATCGCGGTATTCTTCAGTGAAGGCGGGCAGACGTCGCGGTTGATAAAGCGCGCCACCATCAGCGGAACGGCGATTTTAGCGATTTCCGAAGGCTGGAAGCGGACGATCCCGAGGTCCAGCCAGCGCTGCGCCCCTTTGGAAATTGCCCCAAAGGCATCTACGGCCACCAACAGCACGATACAGAAGATATAGAGGTAGGGCGCCCAGCCTTCGTAAACACGCGGCGGGATTTGCGCCATAACCACCATAATGACAAGGCCCATCGCAATCTGGCCGACTTTACGCTCCATCATGCCAATGTCCTGGCCGCTGGCGCTCCAGATGACCAGCGCGCTGTAGACCAGCAGCGCCAGGAGAATCAGCAGCATAGCGGGGTCGATGTGAATCTTATCCCACAGCGATTTTTTGTTCGGATTATCCGTCATGATTTATTGGTCCTCCGCCGCAGCGGCTGCCGGGTTTTCAGCAGGCAGTTCGGTGTTGTTATCACCCAGCATGATATGGTCGAGGATCTGGCGCATGATTGTCCCCACTGCCGGACCCGCACCGCCGTTTTCCAGGATCATCGCAACCGCAACCTGCGGGTTATCGTAAGGGGCAAACGCCGTCATCAGCTTGTGGTCACGCAGGCGTTCGGCAATACGGTGCGCGTTGTAGGTCTCGTTCGCTTTCAGGCCAAATACCTGCGCCGTACCGGATTTCGCGGCGACTTTATAAGGCGCTCCGGCGAAATATTTGTGCGCGGTACCGTTGGCCCGGTTTGCTACGCCGTACATGCCGTCTTTGGCAATTTCCCAGAATCCGGAATGGATATCGCCCACCGGCGGTTCGTGCGGCTGGATCCACGGGACTTTTTTACCGTCCTCAACCGTACTTTGCAGCAGGTGCGGAACTTTCACCACGCCATCGTTGATGAGGATCATCATCGCTTTGTTCATCTGTATCGGCGTTGCCGTCCAGTAACCCTGGCCGATACCGACCGGAATGGTGTCACCCTGATACCAGGGTTTTTTAAAGCGTTTCTGCTTCCATTCACGGGTTGGCATGTTGCCCGAGCGCTCTTCGGAGAGGTCAATGCCGGTGTAGTGCCCATAGCCGAACTTACTCATCCACTCGGACAGGCGGTCAATCCCCATGTCATAGGCAACCTGGTAGAAGAAGGTATCCGCAGATTCTTCCAGCGATTTGGTGACGTTCAGATGACCATGTCCCCACTTCTTCCAGTCACGGTAGCGTTTTTCAGAACCCGGCAGTTGCCACCAGCCGGGGTCGAACAGGCTGGTATTGCGGTTGATCACGCCCGCGCTCAGTGCAGAGACGGCGACATAAGGTTTCACCGTCGATGCAGGAGGGTAGACGCCCTGCGTAGCGCGGTTAACCAGCGGCGTGTTCGGGTCATTCAGCAGGCCGGAATAATCTTTGCTGGAGATACCATCCACGAAAAGGTTCGGGTCGTAGCTGGGCATGGAAACCATTGCCAGGATCCCGCCGGTTCGCGGGTCGGTGACGACGACAGCGGCGCGGCTGCCGGTCAGCAAGGTTTCGATATACTGCTGCAGTTTGAGGTCGAGCGTCAGATAGACGTCGTGGCCCGCCTGGGGCGGTACCTCTTTCAGCTGGCGGATCACGCGGCCACGGTTGTTGACTTCGACCTCTTCATAACCGGTCTGGCCGTGCAGAACGTCCTCGTAATAGCGCTCTATCCCAAGCTTACCGATATCATGCGTCGCGGCGTAGTTAGCCAGCTTGCCGTCTTTATCGAGGCGGTCGACGTCTTTATCGTTAATTTTGGACACATAGCCAATTACGTGCGTCAGTGCAGAGCCATAAGGATAGTAGCGACGCTTATAGCCTTTGACCTCAACGCCGGGGAAGCGATACTGGTTCACGGCAAAACGGGCGACCTGCACTTCGGTGAGGTTCGTTTTGACCGGAATAGAGGTGAAGCGGTGCGAGCGGGCGCGCTCTTTTTTAAAGGCAGCGATGTCATCGTCGGTGAGATCGACCACGTTTCGCAGCGCGTTCAGCGTGTCCTGCACATTGTCGACTTTCTCCGGCATCATCTCGATTTGATAGATGGTGCGGTTCAACGCCAGCGGCGTACCGTTACGGTCGTAAATGATGCCGCGGCTTGGCGCAATAGGGACAAGCTTGATGCGGTTTTCGTTTGAACGCGTCTGGTAATCGGTATAGCGGACAATTTGCAGATTATAGAGGTTGGCGATCAGCACGCCGGTCAGCAGCAAAATCCCCAAAAAGGCGACCACTGCCCGGCGCACAAACAGCGCGGACTCAGCCGTATAGTCGCGAAAAGAATTCTGTAGTTTCATCCGCTGCTTAATCTACCCTGGTCAGTCATTACTCGCGGTGATAGGGGTGGTTGGTAGTAATGCTCCACGCGCGATACAGGCTTTCGGCCACCAGCACCCGAACGAGGGGGTGGGGAAGCGTTAGCGCGGAGAGAGACCAACTTTGTTCTGCCGCCGCTTTGCAGGCAGGTGAGAGACCTTCCGGGCCGCCAATCAACAGACTGACGTCGCGTCCATCCTGCTTCCAGCGCTCCAGTTCGTGCGCCAGCTGCGGCGTATCCCAGGGTTTACCCGGGATATCGAGGGTCACGATGCGGTTTTTGCCTGCGGCAGCCAGCATCAGCTCTCCCTCTTTATCGAGAATACGTTTGATATCGGCGTTCTTGCCGCGCTTTCCTGCCGGGATCTCCACCAGTTCGAACGGCATATCTTTTGGGAAACGACGCAGATACTCAGTAAAACCGGTTTGTACCCAGTCCGGCATTTTGGTGCCGACGGCGACCAGCTGCAACTTCACGCATTAACCCCAGAGTTTTTCCAGCTCATACAGGCGACGGCTCTCGTCCTGCATGACGTGGACAATCACATCGCCGAGATCGACAACCACCCAGTCAGCGGTCGCTTCACCTTCAACGCCAAGCGGATAAAGCCCTGCTGCGCGTGATTCCTGAACGACATGGTCGGCAATGGAAGCAACATGGCGAGTGGACGTGCCGGTGCAGATGATCATGCAGTCGGTGATGCTGGATTTACCCTTAACGTCGATAGCGATGATGTCCTGACCTTTCAGGTCATCAATTTTGTCGATAACAAAATCCTGGAGTGCTTTACCCTGCAAGTTTTCCCCCTGGGTGAATGAGATTGTACAACTGTGAATTCGTGGCCAGACAGTATACCTGAACTGACGCCAGTATCGGGACAAATGTCACCGGCCGGGCTTTTGAAGGCGGGTATCATCCCACCCCCCGCCTGAGATTGCATCGCCATTTTTGTAAAACAATTTCTGTAAAGCAATGACTGGCGGGAAAGTCTGGCAGCGGAGGATAACAGTATGGCTTACCCTGTCAAGGCAGGATAATCAATAAGCCCGGTTTTCGTGTGCCAGCATTATGCGTCTGTACTTTTCTGATACAGCCCGTGCTGATGAATATAGTCCAGCACGGCGGCGGGCATCAGTTCGTCGCAGGATAATCCCTGCTGCAGGCGCTCGCGGATGAGGGTCGCCGAAATATCAAACCATGGCGTATCGGCCAGATAAATCTTCCCGGCAGGCAGGTTATGCAGATCCTCAACGTTGTTTGTCAGGTGGGTATCCAGCCACTGCTGATGCTGTTCTTCGCGCATGGTCAGGGGGTAGCCCGGACGGCGGGTTACGATCAGATGGCTGTTGTTCAGGATGGTTTCGTACTGATGCCAGCTCGGGAAATTCAGCAAGGAATCCTGCCCGATAATGAATGCCAGCGGCGCGTGCGGCCCTTGCTCATCGCGCCACTCCTGCAGCGTTTGCGATGTCCAGGAGGGGGCGTCGCGCTGCAGTTCACGCTCGTCGAGGGTAAAGAGCGGCTTATCGGCAATGGCCAGGGCGAGCATCGCTTTACGCTGTTCGCTGGTTGCCTCAGGCTGCGGGCGATGCGGTGGAACATTATTGGGCATGATAATGACGCGCTGCAGGCCAATCAGGTTAGCCAGAATTTCTACCGGCTTGAGATGCCCGTAATGGACCGGATCGAAGGTGCCGCCATATAGCGCCTGAAGAGAATGCATATTATCCATCAATAAAAACGTCGGCGAGCGCCTTGTGGCAAAGCAGCAGAGAGAGGCTTTCCAGCTCCGCCCATATCGACTGCCCATAATCCTGCTTCAGCGTCAGCTCGGCGCGCATCAACAGTTGCACTGCCTGACGCAGCTGCTCATGGCTCAGGCGCTGTACCGCTTCGGTGGTCATCGCCCGGCGATTCTGCCAGACACGGTGTTTATCAAACAGCGATCGCAGGGGAGCGTGTGCAGACTGGCGCTTGAGCGTAATCAGCAGTAACAGTTCACGCTGAAGCGTACGCAGCAAGATGACCGGTTCACTGCCTTCCAGCCTGAGCTGCTGCAAAATATGCAGAGCGCGCTTGCTCTTTGCCGCAAGCAGGGCATCAACCCAGTGGAAGGGGGTGAAGTGGGCGGCATCGTTAACGGCTTGTTCAACGCGGGGCAGGGTCAGTTTGCCATCAGGCCACAGCAGGGCGAGGCGATCCAGCGCCTGGGCCAGGGCCAGCAGGTTGCCTTCATAGCAGTAGCACAGCAGCTGATTCGCGGCGTCATCCAGCTGGAGGTTATGCTGCTTTGCCCGCGTGGCAACCCATTTTGGCAGATGCGCCTGTTCCGGCGTCTGGCAGGTAACCAGCACGGCGTTTGTCGCAAGCTGGGTAACCCATGCCGCGTTCTCCTGCGCTTTGGTGAGCTTATTGCCGCGCACGATCAGCAATAAATCGCTGTGCAGCAGGCTGACCAGCGTCGCGAGTTGCTCATTAATGGCCGCATTTGGGCCGTTTTCCGGCAGCAGAAGCTGGATGGTCTGACGTGACGCAAACAGGCTCATCGCCTGACACACTGAAAAGAGGGCGTTCCAGTCAGTGCTGTTATCAAGCTGGAAGGTGTGGTGTTCATCAAAACCCTGAGCCGCCGCGACGTGTCGAACGGCATCAAGGCTTTCCTGAAGTAAGAGCGGATCGTTGCCCAGTAACAGATACGCCGCGCGCAGCCCTTCATTGAGCTGCGCGCGGAGTTGTTCAGGATACAACCTGATCATCAGTTACCCATCGAGGTAGTCACCGGCGGCGAGTTTGCCTCCGGCTGGTCGATGATGTCTGAGCCCGGTTTCGTCGACGCGGAAATGCTTGGCAGCTTACGGATCAGCTGCTCGGCTGCCTTGTCATACATTTCGTTGATGATAATCGCCTGCTCAGCATCTTTCGCCAGCGCAGTTTGCGGGTTATCAAAGAACGAACGGTAGACCTTGGTGCTGATCGGATAGATATCTTTACCCGGGATCAGCACGGCTGCGTTAACCGACATGACCATCTGATATTCCGCCGTACGCCCATCCTGGAAGATAGAGGCGGTATCTTTACTCAGCGTCGAGCCGGTGACGCGGAATGACGGTACATCCTGGCGCAGCGTGTCTTTTTCGATAATCTCAACGCCATTCAGACGCAGCTGGTTGCGGATCGCGCGGCTGAGTGGGCCATTCGGATCGGATGAATCAAAGATCATCGTTTTCATGTTAGCAGGCACTGCCGTAGTGTTGCGCAGATGCCAGCCACAGCCTGCGGTGACAAGCACCGCCAGGGATAAGAGTATTGTTGCCAGTTGTCGCACGTTTCCTCCCGCGCTTAGCCAACGACCAGATTGAGCAGTTTGCCCGGTACGTAGATCACTTTACGCACGGTAACGCCCTCAAGATATTTCGCCACCAGTGGTTCCTGGCCGGCACGCTCGCGAACCTGTTCTTCGGTGGCATCGACAGCCACGGTAATTTTACCGCGCACTTTGCCGTTGACCTGCACAACCACCAGCGTGGTGTTTTCCACCATGGCTGATTCATCGGCTACCGGCCACGGTGCGTTATCGATATCACCTTCGCCTTTCAGCTCCTGCCACAGGGTGAAGCTGACGTGCGGAGTGAACGGGTTCAGCATGCGAACCACAGCCAGCAACGCTTCACGCATCAGGGCACGATCCTGCTCGCCTTCCTGCGGGGCTTTTGCCAGCTTGTTCATCAGTTCCATAATAGCCGCAATTGCGGTATTGAAGGTCTGACGACGACCAATATCATCAGTCACTTTCGCGATTGTTTTATGAACATCACGACGCAGTGCCTGCTGATCTTCAGTCAGTGCCGCTACGTTCAGCGCCGGCGCATCGCCCTGTGAGGTGTGCTCGTAAACCAGTTTCCAGACGCGTTTCAGGAAGCGGTTTGCCCCTTCAACGCCGGACTCCTGCCATTCAAGCGTCATGTCTGCCGGAGAGGCAAACATCATGAACAGACGCACGGTATCCGCGCCGTAACGCTCGACCATCACCTGCGGGTCAATACCGTTGTTTTTCGACTTGGACATCTTGCTCATGCCGGTATAAACCAGCTCATGACCTTCGGCATCTTTTGCCTTCACGATACGGCCTTTTTCGTCGCGCTCAACGATGGCATCAACCGGAGAGACCCAGTTACGCTCGCCGTTAGCACCCACGTAGTAGAACGCATCCGCCAGCACCATACCCTGACACAGCAGCTGTTTCGCCGGTTCATCAGAGTTCACCATGCCTGCGTCGCGCATCAGCTTGTGGAAGAAGCGGAAGTAGAGCAGGTGCATGATGGCGTGCTCGATACCACCGATGTAGATATCCACCGGCAGCCAGTAGTTTGCCGCGTCAGCGTCCAGCATGCCTTCCTGATACTGCGGGCAGGTGTAGCGCGCGTAGTACCATGATGACTCCATAAAGGTGTCGAAGGTGTCGGTTTCACGCAGCGCAGGCTGACCATTAACGGTGGTTTTTGCCCACTCAGGATCGGCTTTGATCGGGCTGGTGATGCCGTCCATGACCACATCTTCTGGCAGGATCACCGGCAGTTGATCTTCCGGGGTGGGCAGCACGGTGCCATCTTCCAGCGTCACCATTGGGATTGGCGCACCCCAGTAACGCTGACGGGAAACGCCCCAGTCGCGCAGACGGAAGTTCACTTTACGTTCGCCCACGCCCAGAGAGGCCAGTTTATCGGCAATGGCGTTAAAACCGTCTTCGAAGCTCAGGCCGCTAAACTCGCCGGAGTTGAACAGCGTACCTTTTTCGGTCAGCGCGTGTTCGGACAGGTCCGGTTCAGAACCGTCAG
Source organism: Enterobacter sp. V87_3 (assembly GCF_029967835.1). Taxonomy (NCBI): domain Bacteria; kingdom Pseudomonadati; phylum Pseudomonadota; class Gammaproteobacteria; order Enterobacterales; family Enterobacteriaceae; genus Enterobacter; species Enterobacter sp. V87_3. The sequence goes on from NZ_JASCAM010000030.1 coordinate 146,148, forward strand.
CCGCGAGGATAACAGGCTTGATGTCCAGACCGTATTTGGTGGCAAACTCGTAGTCGCGCTGATCGTGACCCGGAACGGCCATCACGGCACCCGTGCCGTACTCCATCAGCACGAAGTTTGCGGCCCACACCGGGATCGCATCGCCAGTCAGCGGATGCTTAGCGTAGTAACCGGTCGCAACGCCTTTCTTCTCCATCGTCGCCATGTCGGCTTCGGCCACTTTGGTGTTGCGGCATTCGTCGATGAAGGTCGCCAGTTCCGGATTGTTTTCTGCCGCTTTCTGCGCCAGCGGGTGACCTGCGGCCACGGCCAGGTAGGTCGCGCCCATGAAGGTATCCGGACGGGTGGTGTAAACGGTCAGCGGCCGATCGTAGTTGTCCACGTTGAAGGTGATCTCTACCCCTTCAGAACGGCCAATCCAGTTGCGCTGCATGGTTTTAACGGTGTCTGGCCAGTGATCAAGCTTGTCCAGATCGTTCAGCAGCTCGTCAGCGTAGGCGGTGATTTTGATAAACCACTGCGGGATCTCTTTACGCTCAACTTTGGTATCGCAGCGCCAGCAGCAACCGTCGATAACCTGTTCGTTCGCCAGAACGGTCTGATCGTTCGGACACCAGTTAACGGCGGAGGTTTTTTTGTAGACCAGCCCTTTTTTATAGAGCTCGGTGAAGAATTTCTGCTCCCAACGGTAGTATTCCGGGGTACAGGTCGCCAGCTCGCGGCTCCAGTCGTAGCCGAAGCCCAGCATTTTGAGCTGGTTTTTCATGTACGCGATGTTGTCGTACGTCCACGGCGCAGGTGCCGTGTTGTTTTTAACCGCCGCACCCTCAGCAGGCAGGCCGAACGCATCCCAGCCGATCGGCTGAAGAACGTTTTTGCCAAGCATTCGCTGGTAGCGAGCAATCACATCGCCAATGGTGTAGTTACGCACATGGCCCATGTGTAGTCGACCAGAAGGATAGGGAAGCATCGACAGGCAGTAATACTTCTCTTTGCTCTCGTCTTCGGTTACTTCAAAGGTACGCTTCTCGTCCCAGTGTTGCTGGACTTTTGATTCTATCTCTTCCGGGCGGTATTGCTCTTGCATGGCAGCCAGTGGTCCTGTTTTCAATACAGCTACAAATGTAGCCAATGGATGTGGTAATTCAGATCCGCATAGCATAGCCCAAACGCCCGCGTCAAAACAGCCTTTCGCACAAATGCACTTTGCAGGAATTTACCGGGTCTGTGGCGCGCCTGACAAAGCGGCGGCGAAATAAGGTCTATTATTAGAGTTAGTTACTTACCCGGGAGGCAAAAGGATGAACAAGGTTGCTCAATTTTACCGCGAACTGGTGGCAACACTGACGGAGCGGCTGCGTAATGGCGAGCGTGATATCGATGCGCTGGTCGAACAGGCGCGCGCAAAGGTGACGCAAACGGGTGAGCTAACGCGAACCGAAGTTGAAGAGGTGACTCGCGCAGTGCGCCGCGATCTGGAAGAGTTTGCGCGCAGCTACGAAGAGAGCCAGGACGAGGTGGTCGACAGCGTCTTTATGCGGGTGATCAAAGAGAGCCTGTGGCAGGAACTGGCGGACATCACCGATAAAACCCAGCTGGAGTGGCGCGAGGTATTTCAGGATCTCAACCATCACGGCGTGTACCACAGCGGCGAAGTGGTGGGGTTGGGCAATCTGGTTTGCGAGAAGTGTCATCATCACATTGCGGTCTATACCCCCGACGTGCTGCCGCTGTGCCCGAAATGCGGGCACGATCAGTTCCAGCGCCGGCCCTTTGAACCCTAGGTAAAAGCGAAGTAACATTCCCTCTCCCAGTGGGAGAGGGAGAATCGCGGGCCTACCTGTAATAAGCCAGTCTCTCCGCCAGCAAATCCACAAACGCTTCCCGGTCGATATCCACCATCACCGTCGTATTCGGCGCATTTCCCGTCAGCGAATAGTAGTCTACCACCGTCATCCCCTGCGTGTATTTCCCCTGCGTCTCCACACCGACCCAGCGGTCCACCGTGGTAAACATCTCCGGCTTCAACAGCCAGGCGATGGTGCAAGGGTCGTGCAGCGGCGCGCCGCTAAAGCCCCATTTTTCGGCTTTGTGATACTCCATAAAGAAGTCGAGCAACTCCGCCACCGTCGTCGCAACCGGGTTCCCCACAGAACGGAACCGTTCGATGTCCTGGGCCATAATTTGCGCCCGGTGAGTCACGTCAAGCCCCGCCATGACGATCGGCAGGCCAGACTGGAAGACAATCTCCGCAGCTTCCGGATCAACAAAGATGTTGAATTCGGCCGCAGGCGTCCAGTTTCCCAGCCCCATCGCGCCGCCCATGATTACGATTTGTGCAATGTTGCGGTGCAGCTCAGGGTGGCTGTTGAGCAGCAGTGCGACGTTGGTCTGCGGACCGGTTGCCACCAGCGTCACGGGCTCTGCGCTTTCACGCAGTACCTTCGCCATCAGCTCAACGGCGGTGCAGGGTTGCGGCGCAAATGCTGGCTCTGGTAATGCCGGGCCGTCCAGCCCGCTTTCGCCGTGAACGTTGTCGGCAATGATCAGTTCGCGCATCAGCGGTTTTAGCGCGCCGCCAGCGACCGGGATATCGGTGCGCTTTAACAGCGTCAGCATCCGCAGGACGTTGCGCAGGGTTTTCTCTGGCGTCTGGTTCCCCGCAGACGAGGTGACGGCTTTGACGTCAAGCTCGGGGGAGGCGAGGGCAAGGACGAGGGCGATCGCGTCATCATGACCCGGATCGCAATCGAGAATAATGGGCTGTGCCATAGGGTTCTCCATTACTGGCGTTATTGTGTGACAAGGTTAACGCTGCACTGTCGCGCCGACGAGAAGAAGAGAGGCAAAGCGTGAAGCGGAGCGCAATCCGCAGATTGCGCTCCGGAAAATTAATGCAGGATTTTGGCGAGGAAGTCTTTTGCGCGTTCGGATTTCGGATCAGCGAAGAATGCCTCTTTCGGGGAGTCTTCCACGATTTTGCCTTCGTCCATGAAGATCACGCGGTTAGCCACTTTGCGGGCGAAGCCCATTTCATGGGTAACAACCATCATGGTCATCCCTTCGTGCGCCAGTTCGACCATCACGTCCAGCACTTCGTTGATCATCTCCGGATCGAGCGCGGAAGTCGGTTCATCGAACAACATCGCCACCGGGTCCATGCACAAGGCGCGGGCAATCGCTACGCGCTGCTGCTGTCCGCCGGATAGCTGTGCCGGGAATTTATCGGCATGGGCCGTCAACCCGACGCGTTCCAGTAACTTCAGCCCTTTCTCACGCGCCGCTTTTTTATCACGCTTAAGCACTTTCACCTGCGCCAGGGTCAGGTTCTCAATAATCGAGAGATGCGGGAACAGCTCAAAATGCTGGAACACCATGCCGACGTGAGAACGCAGCTGAGCAAGGTTCGTTTTCTTGTCATTGACCTTCGTGCCGTTGACCACAATTTCACCCTGCTGCACCGGCTCCAGGCCGTTGACGGTTTTAATAAGCGTCGATTTACCGGACCCGGACGGCCCGCACACGACCACTACATCGCCTTTTTTCACTTCGGTGGAGCAGTCGGTCAGCACCTGAAAGTGCCCATACCATTTAGAAACATTTTTCAGGGAAATCATTATACCGTCCTTTTCTTCAGCCAGCTGACCAACAGCGACGCGCTTAAACTAATCACAAAATAGACCCCGCCCGCGAAGAGGACCATCTCAACCTGCGTACCGTCACGTTCGCCGATAGTGGATGCGGTACGGAAGAAGTCCGCCAGGCTCAGAACGTAGACCAGCGACGTATCCTGGAACAGGACGATGCCCTGCGTCAGCAGGAGCGGAACCATGGCGCGAAACGCCTGCGGCAGAATAATTAGCTTCATGGACTGCCAGTGCGTCATGCCCAGCGCCAGCGCCGCGCTGGATTGCCCGCGGGAGATGCTCTGAATACCGGCGCGAATAATCTCGGAGTAGTACGCGGCCTCGAACATGGAGAACGCCACCATGGCGGAGATCAGCCGGATATCGGTTTTTGGCGACAGCCCCAGTACGTTTTGCAGAAAACCGGGAACGATCAGGTAAAACCACAGCAGCACCATCACCAGCGGGATAGAGCGGAAGACGTTAACGTAGGCCGTTGCAAACCAGGCGAGCGGCTTAAAGCTCGACAGGCGCATCACTGCCAGCAGGGTGCCCCAGACAATCCCGACGATAATGGCAATCACGGTGATCTTTAACGTGATCGCCAGGCCATCAAGCAGGTAAGGCAGGGAAGGAACGATAGAACTCCAGTCAAACTCGTACATTATTTACCCCCCAGATTGCCCGGCAGGCGAGTTTTGCGTTCAACCAGGTTCATCACCAGCATGATGAAAGCGTTTATCAGTACATAGGCGAGTGTAATGGCCGTAAAGGATTCCCAGGCATGGGCGGAATAATCCAGCAGCTTGCCCGCCTGCGCGGCCATATCCACCAGACCGATGGTCGAGGCGATGGCCGAGTTTTTCACCAGGTTCATCATCTCTGAGGTCATCGGCGGCACGATGACGCGATAGGCGTTAGGCAGCAACACGTAGCGGTAGGCCTGCGGCAGGGTCAGCCCCATTGCCAGGGCCGCATTCTTTTGCCCGCGTGGCAGCGACTGAATGGCGGCACGCACCTGCTCGCACACGCGCGCAGCGGTGAACAGGCCCAGACACAGCATTGAAGAGACGAAGAACTGCACGTTCGGATCCAGCTCTGCCTTGAACCACATGCCGATGTTTTCCGGCAGCAGTTCCGGGATGACCAGATACCAGGTAAAGAACTGCACAATCAGCGGAACGTTACGGAACAGTTCCACATAGAGCGTGCCAAGAGAAGAGAGGAAACGGTTGGGGACGGTGCGCAGAATACCGAACAGCGAACCGATAAGAAACGCAATGATCCACGCCGTTATCGATAGCGCCACGGTGACCTGAAAGCCGCTCCACAGCCAGCCAAGGTAGGTGGTGTTGCCGAACGGGGCTTGCTGTAGAAAGATGCCCCAGTTCCAGTCAATTGACATAATAAACTCCAGAAAAAAAAGGGTAGCAGCGCTACCCTCGAAGATTGGTGAGAAGCTCATTTTTCGCGCTGAGTGGGGAACGAGCCACTCAGCGTAGAGTCTGTCCATGCTTCCCGACAATCGAGAGGGCAGGAGATCCCGCCCCTGTATTTCTAATTAGTTAAGAGCTTTGTCGTTTGGTGATTTGAACAGCGCTTTCATGTCGTCAGACAGTTCAAAGTTCATGTTCAGGTTTTTCGGTGGGATCGGGTTCTTAAACCACTTGTCGAACCATTTTGCCGCTTCGCCGGAGGTCTGCGCCTGCGCGATGGTGTCATCGATCAGCTTTTTGAAGTCCGCATCGTCTTTACGCAGCATACAGCCGTAGGCTTCTTTAGACTGCGCGGTACCGACGATCTCCCAGTTATCTGGTTTCTTCGCCTTCGCACGTTCACCCGCCAGCAGAGCGTCATCCATCATAAACGCGACGGCACGACCGCTTTCCAGCGTACGGAAGGAGTCGCCGTGGTCTTTCGCGCTGATGATGCGCATATCCATTTTCTTGTCGTCATTCAGCTTGTGGAGCAGCACTTCTGAAGTGGTACCGGAGGTCACGACAACCGCTTTACCTTTCAGATCCGCGAAATCTTTAATGTCGCCGCCTTTCTTGGTCAGCAGACGGGTGCCCACGACGAAGATGGTATCGGAGAAGGCGGCCTGTTTCTGGCGTTCCAGGTTGTTGGTGGTGGAACCGCATTCAAAATCAAAGGTGCCGTTTTGCAGCAGTGGGATACGGTTCTGCGAGGTGATTGGAATCAACTTCACCTGCAGGTCTGGTTTGTTCAGCTTTTTCTTCACAGCTTCAACGATGGCGTTGGAGTAGTCCTGTGAATAGCCCACGACTTTTTGCGTGTTATCGTAGTAAGAGAACGGGACGGAAGATTCACGGTGGCCGACCACGATCACGCCGTTTTTGGCAATCTTGGCGAGGGTGCTTCCGGCAGCCGGCGCGTCTTCAGCGTGAACGACGCCTGCGGACATTCCCATAACCAGCATTGCTGTGGCCAGTTTACGTAATTGCATACCCAACTCCTTTCTTATCAGCGCCAGTGACGCATTGATACCCATTGTGATGTTGTTATATCTCGCGCAACGCGAGTGCAGTGTTATGCAAGCTTGTTAACATTTAGTCTGGCTTAATGTAAAGATTTTGCTGCGTTATTGTTTATTTTTGCGAAGCGCGCCGCACCATTCAGAGGCAAAAATCTCTCATTGCACCGTTTCGGTGCCAGGGACGCTCATTGCTGGTGCGGTCAGGTGCACGTTAAGCCAGATTGCGTTTGCGTGGAGAAATAAAAGCAATAGACGTGCCAGAATTGGAGTGATGAGGGGATTGTCGGGTGGCGGCTACGCCTTACCCGACCTGCATAAGCGAAATGGAGAGAGTAGGCCGGGTAAGCGTCAGCGCCACCCGGCAGGAAGAATTGAGATTATCGACGACGCTGACGAAGGCCCATCAGCACGGCGCCAAAACCAAACAGCGCGGTCAGGATCCACAGCGGCCAGTTGCCGGTGCGGGCGTATGGCGTCAGGCCGGTGGCTGGCGTTACGGTGGTGGTCAGCACGTCGCGGGTAAACTGCGGGATCATGGCCTGAATGTCGCCCTGCGGACCAATCACGGCGGTAATGCCATTGTTGGTGCTGCGCAGCAGCGGACGCGCCAGCTCCAGGGAACGCATACGCGCCATCTGGAAGTGCTGCCACGGGCCAATCGACTTACCAAACCACGCATCATTCGAGATGGTCAGCAGATAGTCGGTATCCGGACGGAAGTTATCGCGTACCTGCTCGCCGAGGATGATCTCATAGCAAATGGCCGCCGTAAGAGCAAAACCGTGCGCGTGCAGCTGCGGCTGAACGTACGGACCGCGGCTGAACGAAGACATCGGCAGATCGAAGAACGGTGCCAGCGGGCGCAGAATTGACTCCAGCGGAACAAATTCGCCAAACGGCACAAGGTGGTTCTTGTTGTAGCGATCGGTCGAGGTGTAGCTGTACTCGCTGTCTTTGCCAAGCGTGATGATGGTGTTGTAGGTGTCATAACGGTTTTGCGTGTTCAGACGCGCGTCTACAATCCCGGTGATCAGCGTACTGCCGTGCGCGCGCAGCAGGGCGTCCATCATCTTCAGGAACGGCTGCTGGTTGATTTCCAGATCGGGAATCGCGGATTCCGGCCAGATAATCAGCTGAGATTTACCCATCACCTTTTCGGTGGCATCGGCGTAAATTTTCAGGGTGTTGATCAGCTGATTCTCATCCCACTTCATCGACTGCGGGATATCCCCCTGCACCAGAGAAACCTGCGTCGCGCGCTCGGGCACGAGGTTATACCACTGGATATAGCGCAGCGGGAAAGGCAGGGCGAACAGTACGAGGGCAGCGACCAGCGCTTTCCAGTTGCGGGTTACCAGCACCAGCACCAGCAGGCCGCTCACCACCATCAGCAGGAAGTTTATCGCCTCTACGCCCATTACCGGTGCCAGCCCTTTTAGCGGGCCGTCGATCTGGCTATAGCCGAACTGCAGCCACGGGAAGCCGGTCAGCACCCAACCGCGCAGGAACTCGGTAATTTGCCAGACAACCGGTGCGGCGATGGCAACGCGCAGCCAGCTCGTTTTTGGCCACAGGCGAGAGAGAATACCGGCGAACAGGCCGGTATACAGCGAAAGGTAGGCGGCGAGCAGGACCACCAGAAAGACGTTTACCGGGCCCGGCATTCCGCCAAACTGAGCGATGCTGACATACACCCAGTTAATGCCAGAACCGAACAGCCCAAGTCCCCAGAAATAGCCGATAGCAGCGGCTTGCACCGGGCGGCGATTCAGGGTTAACCCCTGTAATCCCATCAGGGAGAGGAGGGCAGCAGGCCAGATGTCGTAAGGAGAAAAAGCCAGCGTACCGCTGGCTCCGAGCAACAGCGCCAGCAGCAAACGGACGCGCTGGCGTTCAAGCAATGGGGCAAATGCCATTTACATTAATCTTCCAGTTTTGGCACCGGTGAGTCGTCCGGCGTTCTGACGTGAACCTGAATAATACGTCGGCTGTCGGCCATGGCGACTTTGAATTGGTAACCGTCGATGTCAACGGTCTCGCCGCGCGCCGGAAGATGACCAAAGGCCTGCATCACCAGCCCGCCTATGGTGTCCACCTCTTCATCGCTGAAGTGCGTGCCGAATGCGTCGTTGAAGTCCTCAATCGAGGCCAGCGCGCGCACCGTCCAGGTGTGGCGGCTGAGCTGACGGAAGTCGATATCTTCTTCTTCGTCATACTCGTCTTCGATTTCGCCCACGATAAGCTCAAGAATATCTTCGATCGTGACCAGACCGGACACGCCGCCAAACTCATCAATCACAATCGCCATGTGGTAACGCTGAGAGCGAAACTCTTTCAGCATCCGATCCACACGTTTACTTTCCGGCACAACCACGGCCTGGCGTAACACTTTTTCCATGCTGAAGGCTTCGGCATCGCTGCGCATAAACGGCAGCAGATCTTTCGCCATCAGGATCCCTTCGATGTGATCTTTATCTTCGCTGATGACCGGGAAACGCGAGTGGGCAGATTCGATGATCACATCGAGGCACTCGTCCAGCGTCTGGTTGCGTTTCAGGGTGATCATCTGCGAGCGGGGGATCATGATATCGCGGACGCGCTGGTCGGCAATGTCCATGACGCCTTCGAGCATTTCGCGCGTATCGTCGTCGATAAGGTCGTTTTGCCCGGAATCACGGATCAGCTCCAGCAGTTCATCACGGTTTTTTGGTTCACCGTGGAAAAGCTGGCTCAGGATGAGGGAGAAAAATCCCTTTTTAGTGTTGGTGTTGTCGCTACTGTGTGAATTGTCGTCGCTCATGGCGTTTGTTAAGGGTTCTCTTGTTAGTTCAACGTTTACCGCCGCGCTATATCCCTGCGCGGCAGCATGTGAGTCGGTCAACGGACTGACTATTCTTTCTCGGCAATGTACGGATCCTCATAGCCCAGAGCAAGCATTATCTCTGTCTCGAGGGACTCCATCTCTTCCGCTTCGTCATCGTCGATGTGGTCGTAGCCCAGCAGATGCAGGCTGCCGTGCACCACCATATGCGCCCAGTGGGCGTCGAGCGGCTTCTGCTGCTCTTTCGCTTCCTGCTCAACCACCTGACGGCAGATGATCAGATCGCCCAGCAGCGGCATTTCCATGCCCGGTGGCGCTTCAAACGGGAAAGAGAGTACGTTGGTCGGCTTATCTTTCCCACGGTAGGTCAGGTTAAGTTCGTGGCTTTCCGCTTCGTCCACCAGGCGAATCGTGACTTCTGATTCCTCCTGAAACTGGGGGATAACGGCGTCCAGCCACGTTTGAAACTGTGCCTCATCTGGCATGCCGGAATTATCTTCACAGGCCAGCTGTAAATCGAGGATCACCTGACTCATTTATGTTCTTGCTCCTGCGCGTCGCGCTTACGTTCTGCGGCCAGTTCGGCCTTGCGCTTCTGATCGGCCTCTTCCCAGGCCTCATAAGCGTTTACAATGCGTGCCACGACAGGGTGGCGCACAACATCTTCACTGTGGAAGAAGTTAAAGCTGATTTCATCGACCTCTGCCAGCACTTCAATTGCGTGGCGCAGGCCAGATTTGGTGCTGCGCGGCAGGTCAATCTGCGTGACGTCACCGGTAATCACCGCTTTTGAGTTGAAGCCGATACGCGTCAGGAACATCTTCATCTGTTCGATGGTGGTGTTCTGGCTTTCATCAAGAATGATGAACGCATCGTTGAGCGTACGGCCACGCATGTAGGCCAGGGGCGCCACTTCAATCACGTTGCGCTCAATGAGCTTTTCGACTTTCTCAAAGCCCAGCATCTCGAACAGCGCGTCGTACAGCGGGCGCAGATACGGGTCAACCTTCTGGCTCAAATCGCCCGGCAGGAAGCCCAGCTTTTCACCCGCTTCCACGGCAGGGCGCGTCAGCAGAATGCGGCGAACGTCCTGGCGCTCCAGGGCATCGACCGCCGCGGCGACGGCAAGATAGGTTTTACCCGTACCCGCCGGGCCGACGCCGAAAGTAATATCATGGTCGAGGATATTGGCGATGTACTGCGCCTGGTTCGGCGTGCGTGGTTTGATGACGCCGCGCTTGGTCTTGATGTTGATCGCCTTGCCGTAGTCCGGCACGCTTTCCGCGCTTTGTTCAAGCACGCGCGCCTCTTTGATGGCGAGGTGGATCTGTTCCGGTTCGATATCCTGCGTTTCGCCGCGCATCGGGGCGGTATCAACATACAGACTACGCAGAATATCCGCCGCCGCGTTAACGCAGATGGGGCGGCCGGTGAGTTTGAAATGATTATCGCGACGATTGATTTCGATACCCAGACGTCGCTCCAGTTGTTTGATGTTGTCATCAAACGGCCCGCACAGGCTCAGCAGGCGAGCGTTGTCTGCGGGCTCAAGGCTAATTTCACGCGTGTCTATATTCAAACCGTTCCTCTTTGATTGTTCAGAAGGCCCGTTAGCTCATTACCGAGGGGCATCATAAAACCGTCATAAATGAAATTATTCACGCCATAGAATAAAGGCGCAAGCATTGCTATGCATATTGGGGGTGAAGAAAGGAATTACAAGGCCTGCCGGAAAGGCAGGCCAGAAGGATTAGGGCTGGTAAATGCCCACGCCAGAATCGTTTACTTTGCGGGTACGCGAGATAACAGACTCAGGCGTCTCGGCAATGCGCAGACCCATTTCGTCCTCGGTACGTACCACCTTCGCGCGCAGGGAGTTTGTCAGCACGTCGACAATTTCGACATCCACAAATTTACCGATCATGTCCGGCGTGCCTTCAAAGTTCACCACGCGGTTATTTTCGGTGCGACCGGACAGCTCCATGATGCTCTTGCGCGAGGTGCCTTCCACCAGAATACGCTGAACGGTGCCGAGCATACGACGGCTCCAGGCGTTAGCCTGCTGGTTGATACGCTCCTGCAGAATGTACAGACGCTGTTTTTTCTCTTCTTCCGGCACATCGTCAACCATATCGGCTGCAGGCGTGCCTGGACGCGCGGAGAAGATGAAGCTGTAGCTGACGTCAAAATTCACTTCGCCGATGAGCTTCATGGTGCGCTCGAAATCATCAGCCGTTTCGCCAGGGAAGCCAACAATAAAGTCGGAGCTGATCTGAATATCCGGGCGCGCTTCGCGCAGCTTACGGATGGTGGATTTGTACTCCAGCACCGTATGCGGACGGCCCATCAGGTTCAGCACGCGGTCAGAGCCACACTGAATCGGCAGGTGCAGGAAGCTCACCAGCTCCGGCGTATCGCGATAGACATCAATGATGTCATCGGTAAATTCCATCGGATGGCTGGTGGTAAAGCGAATACGGTCGATGCCGTCAATCGCGGCCACCAGACGCAGCAGTTCAGCAAAGCTACCGGTGGTGCCGTCGTAGTTCTCACCGCGCCAGGCGTTAACGTTCTGGCCCAGCAGGTTGACTTCGCGTACACCCTGGGCGGCAAGCTGCGCGATCTCAAATAAGATATCGTCTGCCGGGCGGCTGACCTCTTCACCGCGCGTATAAGGCACCACGCAGTAAGTACAGTATTTGTTGCAACCTTCCATGATAGAGACGAAAGCGGTCGGGCCATCCGCGCGCGGCTCTGGCAGACGGTCAAATTTCTCGATCTCCGGGAAGCTCACGTCGACAACCGGGCTACGATTGCCGCGAACCTGGTTGATCATCTCTGGCAGGCGGTGCAGGGTCTGAGGGCCAAAGACGATATCCACATAAGGGGCTCTCTGGCGGATCAGCTTACCTTCCTGCGAGGCTACGCAGCCACCGACGCCGATGATCAGGTCCGGATTTTTTCGTTTGAGAAGTTTCCAGCGGCCTAATACGTGAAAGACTTTCTCCTGCGCTTTTTCACGAATTGAACAGGTGTTAAGCAGCAACACGTCGGCTTCTTTCGGATTTTCAGTCAGCTGGTATCCGTGGGTGGTATCCAGCAGATCGGCCATCTTCGATGAATCGTATTCGTTCATCTGACAGCCCCAGGTTTTTATATGGAGTTTTTTAGTCATCGACTTGCTCAGCTCAGGATTGCAAGCCGCGTATTGTAATGCTTTGGTGCGGTTGTGACCAGTATGAAGGTTGTCACCCTCACGCGCCCAAAAATCCGGTAAACTTAAGGTATTCTCCAATAAGGACAATTGACCATGACACTCCAACAAACCGAAGTTGCCGTTGTCGGCGGCGGTATGGTCGGCGCCGCGCTGGCGCTGGGGCTGGCGCAGCAGGGATTTGAGGTAACGGTAATCGAGCAGGCTGCGCCTCCGGCATTTGACCCGACCACCAAACCGGACGTGCGCATTTCAGCTATCAGCGCCGCGTCCGTTGACCTGCTTCGCGGGCTGGGCGTGTGGGATGCCGTGCTGGCGATGCGCGCCCATCCGTATAACCGGCTGGAAACCTGGGAGTGGGAAAATGCCCATGTGACATTTGACGCCGCCGAGCTGAAGCTGCCGCGCCTGGGGTATATGGTGGAAAACAGTGTGCTCCAGCAGGCACTCTGGCAGGCGCTGGAGGGGCACCCTAATGTGACGTTGCGTTTGCCCGCCTCTCTCAAGGCGCTACGCCGCCACGATAGCGGCTATGTGCTGACGCTGGATAATGATGACGAGCTGGCCGTGAAGCTGGTGGTCGGCGCGGACGGTGCGAATTCGCAGGTCCGGCAGATGGCGGGGATCGGGATCCATGCCTGGCAATACCCGCAGTCCTGCATGTTGATCACCGTTCAGTCAGAGAATGCACCCGGCGAGAGCACCTGGCAGCACTTTACCCCGAATGGCCCCCATGCGTTCTTGCCCCTGTTCGATAACTGGGCATCGCTGGTGTGGTACGACAAACCGGCGCGCATTCGCCAGCTTCAGGGGCTTTCGATGGCGCAGTTGCAGCGTGAAATCAAGCAACACTTCCCGAGTCGTCTGGGCAACGTGACGCCGGTTGCCGCGGGGGCCTTTCCGCTCACGCGCCGCCATGCGTTGCAGTATGCCCTCGAAGGGCTGGCGCTGGTGGGCGATGCGGCCCACACCATTCATCCGCTGGCGGGGCAGGGTGTGAATCTGGGCTACCGCGACGTGGATGCTCTGTTGGACGTGCTGGGCAATGCCCGCGCGCATGCTGAACCCTGGTCGGGTCTGCAGGTGCTGAAGCGCTACCAGATGCGACGGATGGCGGATAACTTTATCATGCAGTCGGGGATGGATCTGTTCTATGCCGGTTTCAGCAATGAACTGGGTCCGGTGCGTATTTTGCGCAATATTGGATTGATGGCGGCGGAGCGTGCCGGTGGGCTGAAACGTCAGGCCCTGAAATATGCCCTGGGACTGTAATCTTTTTTCCCTCTCCCCGTGGGAGAGGGCCAGGGTGAGGGCATCAGGCCGCACAGACAACAAAAACAAAAAAGCCCGCAGAGCGGGCTTTTTTGTTTTTAAATGGCTGGGGTGCAGGGATTCGAACCCCGGAATGCTGGTATCAGAAACCAGTGCCTTACCGCTTGGCGACACCCCAATTGCGTTAAACATGGTGCTTAACGACTTTTTAAATTGGCTGGGGTACGAGGATTCGAACCTCGGAATGCTGGTATCAGAAACCAGAGCCTTACCGCTTGGCGATACCCCAACAATTTTTTCTAGTCTACCGAATAAATCGACAGATGACTAATATGGTGGCTACGACGGGATTCGAACCTGTGACCCCATCATTATGAGTGATGTGCTCTAACCAACTGAGCTACGTAGCCA